>NZ_JBHEVC010000032.1:0-519 GCF_041925235.1 Flintibacter sp. P01028 | reverse complement strand
CCGTTGCCGTGGGCATTGTAAGCGGTCTGGCGGCAACTGGTGTTAACCAGGCCATCAAGCAGATGAAGGAATAACAACATATTTTTGACTACAAAGGAGATTGAACTATGAACACCGAACTACTGTATGAACTGTACGAAATCAATGAGAAGAACGACGCACCCGATTTGGCGACCGTAGGCATGCCCATGCTCCTGAAGAAGCACCCTGAGATTACCGACGAGGAGTCCAAGGCCATGCGAGAGTTTACCGGCAGACACGGTGCGGAGCTGGCCGCCGCTTATCAAACTGGCGGTATGGATACCTTCGCCGCCGCCGTGGAGGCTGGCATCCAGGCTGACAAAGAGGCCGCCGAGCAGGCGGAGCAGGCATAAGAAAAAGCCGCCCCACTGGGCGGCAAGAATTGACAGAAAGCGGACCCTCTGATAGAATGATTTTGTCCCACAAGGGACCGGAGGGATACTGCAACAACGGCAGGCGGTTAGCCACACCACCCGAGAGGGGGTGAGGCCATGCGGA
>NZ_JBHEVC010000031.1:0-525 GCF_041925235.1 Flintibacter sp. P01028 | reverse complement strand
CTATAAATGAGCAAATTTGAAAAATTGCACAAAACTACACTGCGAATTTCATAAATGAATCAAAATCATTGCTTTCCTTTGCGCATTGAAAAAGATAACGATACTTTTCCAGCTGAATGGTATCACAGATTTCGTGATATCCAGTTTCAAACGAACAGAACCTACCAGTACCCACTGCACACATGAAATGTGCCAGTGACATAAGTAGCCAGTACCTTTTGATTCCCTGTGCAGAGCGTATCTGATAGCTGTCCAGTGCCAGTTTATCCTTACACTGGCGGAAAAATACTTCAATCGGCCATCGACACACATACCAGGAAAGAATCTCCTGTGTAGACAGGGCTGCGTTTGTACTGATGAAAGCACGCAATGCTTTGGGATTACCAAATGCTTTTTCCGGATAACTCAAAAGAACTACCGCATTTTCTATGCCGTTGAGGTTTCCCTCGTACCGGTACACATAATAGTTTCGTTTTTTGACTGTCACAAGGTCAAAAAACGATGTGTAACAGACAATTCGGCGGC
>NZ_JBHEVC010000030.1:0-596 GCF_041925235.1 Flintibacter sp. P01028 | reverse complement strand
TCGATTTGCTTAGGCGTTCCATTTTCATCCAGAAACGTGTATGTTACACCATTTTTCGGCTCAAAATCCAGTGTTGCAGTCACGAGATTTGCACCGCCGCCCCCACCTTGTATCACCGGATTCATTATCATACTGTAATCACCCCGTCTCCAGATACATATACCAAATTGGTCGTATGGCCACTCCGAGTGTATACCTCCGAATTTGCAACCACTTCTAACGCTCCGCTTAATGCGTCTTGTCTTACATCTCCTATCATTAGTGGAAGGATAAAAGAGTTTTTAGCTACTGATATAGTAAATTCTGTAGAGTTAAGTGGGGCATAGCCTTTTGTTCCGTCCGAAGTAATATAATGTAGACCATAATCAGGGCTTGATATTGTATCATGGCTTTTTATAGTAACTGTAGCAGTTTCTCCGCCGCCCTGTACCACAGGATTCAGTATCATACCATTGCCTCCGAAATTTTAACTTTTTTTCGTTGCAATCGAGAATAGTTACATATTCATAGCGATGACATAAACCTCGCCATCAATTATTTGAGTATTAACAGTTACGGTAAGATAAAATTGCTCATCACTTGTGACAAGATAAGGT
>NZ_JBHEVC010000029.1:0-655 GCF_041925235.1 Flintibacter sp. P01028 | reverse complement strand
GCGTTACTTTCGTAGAACCGCATCCCAAGCCAAAGCTATCAACATTGACCCCAAAATCTATCGAGGAGGAATTAGACTATGATGTTCAACATTTATGCCGTCCGTGACGTGAAGGTAGGTTTCCAGTCTATCACCATCCAGCCCAATGACCCCGTAGCCGCTCGCTCCTTTGAGAGCACTGTTATCAATTCCGATTCGGTCCTGTTTACCCATGCCGAGGACTTCTCTTTGTACCGTCTAGGCACTTGGGACAGTGATACTGGCCATATCATCCCCGAGGAAATGCCTGTCCTGATTCTGGAAGCTAGGTCCTGTTTGCAAGGAGGTAAGAAGCATGTTTAGTTATTCCGTCTGCATGGCCAGTCTTGGCCGTATCCATACCTTTGGCCCTTATCGTACAATGCGTAAGGCCCATGAAGTATTCGATATTGTCACTAAGGTTGCTCCGTCTGATGCCACTGTCAATATTATCTGCGAGGAGGATAAAAATGCCTAAGTTTGCCAATCAGTTTGAGCCACACGCCCGGATTCACACCAATCCGGGCACTCCTGAAAAAGTCCTCTATGGTCCTGTGTTCGATGAGAATGGTACTCTAGATCTAGAGCCTAAAGGCAAGGAGAATCTGTATGACTATATCCAGTCCCACAAGGATTC
>NZ_JBHEVC010000028.1:0-764 GCF_041925235.1 Flintibacter sp. P01028 | reverse complement strand
GGCCAGATCCTTGCGGTTATAATCAAAATAGTCGCTGTCGGTGACCAGAATCGCCTGGGCGCTCAGGGTCTTGTTGATGACCATGGAGTCGTCAGCGTTGTCGGCATAAGTGCCGATCTCATCGCCCTCATAGCTCCAGGTGGTGCCGGGACGGCCGAAATCGTCTGCGTCGGCATCCTTCTCCAGGTCGCCGTCATACAGGTCCTCGCCTAACTGGATGACATACTTGCCATCGTTGCGGTCGCGGCTCTCGTTGTCGATCTTGCCGTACTTGTTGTTGGTGCTGGTACGGTCCTCATAGGTAGCCTTTCCGGTGGTGATCTCATAGCCGTCGCCCTTGATGGTGGTGCCGCCGTTGCCGGTGTATTGCACCATATTGGCCTCGAGGGCGTTCAGGACCATCTGAGCCACATCGTTGCGGGTCAGAGCCTGGGTGGCGCCGGTGTCCACGTCGTCAAACAGGCCGATCTGGCTGCCCTGACGGGTGGTCTCCACCAGCCAGTCGTCGCCAAAGTCGGACTGATACTGGAAGTAGCCCAGGGCCTTCATCAGCATCAGAGCGGCCTGGCCGGTAGTGACGGAGTCGTTGCCGCCGAAGGTCTTGGCGTCGTAGCCGGCGATGATGCCGTTGGTGTAACAGGCGGCCACATAGGGCTCGGCCCAGGAGGGCACGTCGCTGAAGGGCGCAGTGCCCTTGTAGCTGGACACGGTGTAGTCCAGCAGGTTGGACATGACCACGGCCATCTCATTACGGGTGACGTTGG
>NZ_JBHEVC010000027.1:0-803 GCF_041925235.1 Flintibacter sp. P01028 | reverse complement strand
ACTATAAATGAGCAAGTTCGTGATTTTGCATAAAAGAAAGACACCTCGATTCCATGTGTTGTATAATGAAAGTGCCAAAACAAACATTTGCAACATTTACGAAAGAAGGTGTCTCTCGCAAATACTATACATCATTCCTCATTCATATACAACCAGTTTAAAAAATTAAACTTATGCAAATTTTATTCGAACCGAGTAATAAACCATCTTATGAGTATCCTAATCAGTATTTTCATTTCAGGATATCATGGAAAAACCACGGACTTTGCTAAAAACAGTTCCTGCCACAGAACTACGATTGCCCATTTCCTCAATTCCGGAAAATGGGATGATTCCTTACTTTCAGATACGTTAAAATGCTCTGTCATTGAGATTATTTATTCAGAAGCAGCACGCACCGGAAAACCTGTTCTCTGTATTGTGGACGATACGATTGCTTCAAAGACAAAGCCTTCGTCACAGGCTTTACATCCGATTGAAGATGCGTATTTTCACCAATCCCATTTAAAGGGAAAACCGGATTACGGGCATCAGGCAGTTGCTGTTATGCTTTCCTGCAATGGCATTGTTCTGAACTATGCTTTTGTAATGTACAATAAGTCAATTTCCAAGATTGACATTGTACAAAGCATTGCAAAGGAGCTGCCTGTTCCACCGGTAATGTCCTATTTTCTTTGCGACTGCTGGTATGTTTCTGAAAAGATAATCAATACCTTTGCACAGAGAGGGTTCCATACCATCGGTGCTTTGAAAACAAACCGTTTGCTGTATCCATCGGGAATGAAAAAGAAACTTCGTGAACT
>NZ_JBHEVC010000026.1:0-815 GCF_041925235.1 Flintibacter sp. P01028 | reverse complement strand
TTCGGTGTTCATAGTTCAATCTCCTTTGTAGTCAAAAATATGTTGTTATTCCTTCATCTGCTTGATGGCCTGGTTAACACCAGTTGCCGCCAGACCGCTTACAATGCCCACGGCAACGGCGGTCAGCGGGTCCGTCGCCGGGAAGTCCTGGAGGCCGGTATACAGGGCCGCCACGCCCAGAACGCCGCCGCACAGGCCCACGATAGCCGGGATGTACTTGTTATCCAGGCCAGACGATTTGACGATCAGTCCCACCAGATAACAGATGACGGTAATGGCCGCCACGGATGCGATTCCAAAGTCCATATTTTCACCCCCTCTCAAAGACCTATCTTGTCTAACAGAAAGGCCATAACCGCTGTAATAACCGCCGCAATTACGGCCCAACTTATTTTGCCTTTCAGATCTTTCCAGGTTCGTCCAGGCTCTGCCTGAATGTCTGACAATCCCTTGGACAGTGTGCTCACTTTACCCGTCAGGTCCTCCAGCTTTTCGAGTATCGTTGTGTACTGCTGGCCCTGCTCTGCACGGGCGATCTCCAAGGCCCGGACCCGATTATAAAATTCTTTGTGCGTCTCAGAGGATTTCTGTTCGTTCTTTTCTACTCGCCGTTCCAGGTTAGCGATACGGGATTCCATGGGACAATCATTGCAATCCGGTGGCATGGCACACCGCCTTTCCATCTTAAACTATTGGTTAATAAATCCTGAAATCTCCAGTCACATGATAAGCGGCTCCAACTTGGCCAATAATTTTAATTTGAGAAATGTCACCAGAGAAAAAGGGCGAAGAGCGTGACACATCAAATTCGGCAA
>NZ_JBHEVC010000025.1:0-1270 GCF_041925235.1 Flintibacter sp. P01028 | reverse complement strand
TATGAGACTGGCAACTATCAAGTGGAACGATACGGAGATGGCCGGCATCGTAGCCAAGAACGGCATTCTTCCCATCCGCGCCCTGAACGCGGCTAAGGGCACCGCGTGGAGGACCGATATGCTGTCCCTGATCCAGGAGCAGCAGATCCCCGGCCTGACCGCCTGGTATAACGCCGGCGGTAAGGAGGAGCTGGAGTCCATCCCCGGCCTTGTCCCCGCTGACCAGGTGGTCTATGCCCCCCTGTACCGCAACCCGAAGCGGATCTTCGGCATCGGGCTGAACTATGTGGACCATGCCGGCGACATCGGCTCTGCCGCCCCCACCGGGTTCCCCGGCAGCTTCTTTAAGATGGCTGACACTCTGATTGGCCCCGCTGATGAAATCAAGCTTCCTACCCTGAAGGAAGCCCAGAAGACTACCGCCGAGGCGGAGCTGGGGATCATTATGGGCAAGGACTGCCGCGATGTGTCCGAGGAGAACTGGCAGGACGCCATCGTGGGCTATACCACCATCCTGGACATGACCGAGGAGTCCATCCTGAAGGGCAACGACTATGTCAGCGGCAACCCCCGCTACCTGTGTATCGTGAAAAACTTCCCCACCTTTTTCTCCTTCGGTCCCCAGCTGGTCACACCCGATGAGGTGCCTGATGTGCTGAAGCTGGAGGTCCAGTCCGTGCGCAACGGCGAGGTATACGCCAAAAATCTGGTGAGCAACATGACCCACCGTCCGGCCCGGCTGGTGTCCCTGCACAGCAGCATCCAGGGCTGGTACGCCGGCGACATTCTGTCCACCGGCACCCCCCGCGCCTTTGAAATCAACGACGGGGACATGGCCGAGTGCCGGATCTACGGTCCCGACGGCTTTGAGATGGAACCCCTGGTGAACCCCGTTGTAGACTTGAAGAAGCACCCTGAGAAAGCCTGAATCTGTACTTAAGTATTGCCAATTCTGTAAGGAGGATGAAACCCATGAAAGCCACCTTTGTTTTAACTCCCGCTGAGGCCCGCCGTCTGATCGCCAAGACGGTCATCCAGATGCCTGAATTCCAGAAGGCATGGAAGGAGGCCTATGTGCTGCTGGCCGGCGGCACCACCAACGCCTTCATCGCCCAGGAACTGCTGGGCGATAAGTCCATCGAGCCCGGACTGTGCACGGTGGGCAACAGCACCGATGGAATGCTCTGCGTCACTGAGCCCTCCAGCCGCAAGAGCTTCCCCAACGTATTCTATAAGGGACAGCCTGTGGATAAGAAGATCGACGAGGCCC
>NZ_JBHEVC010000024.1:0-2004 GCF_041925235.1 Flintibacter sp. P01028 | reverse complement strand
GCGAGAGACACCTTCTTTCGTAAATGTTGCAAATGTTTGTTTTGGCACTTTCATTATACAACACATGGAATCGAGGTGTCTTTCTTTTATGCAAAATCACGAACTTGCTCATTTATAGTTTCATAAAAAGTTTCTGTTCCTCAGGTGTCCAGGTATCGTAGATCGTGTTTTCGATCTGGATGACTTTGTAGACGGTGTCTTCCATCAGTTTACGGCCTTTTTCGGTGAGGAAGACCATTGTATTGCGGCCTTCTCCTGGGGTAAGGTAGAGGAGGTCTTTCTGCTCCATCTTACGGATTGCTGAATTTACAGTGGATTTTGTCAGGCAGGCTTCTTTGTAGAGAACGCTCTGGTTGCAGCCTTCCTGATGAAAATTAAAAACATACAAAATCCAGAATTCACTGTCTGAGAGATTCATCTTGAGTGCAGCCTCATGGTAGGCACTCTGCATCAGACCTTCAATATAAACCCATTCTTTAAATCTTGAGTCCATGAACTACGCCTCCCATCAAATATATCCATATTTTTTCCTGTTGCGCATCAGGAAGAAGATCGACAGGATCAGTGCAAAAATTTCTGCCGCGATCACTGCATACCAGATCCCATATGGTCCGAACAGGATCGGAAGTACCAGAACACAGATCACTTGAAAAATCAGCGTTCTTCCAAAAGAAATCGTCGCGGAAGTAAATCCGTCGTTCAGTGCAGTGAAGAACGATGATGCATAAATATTATACCCTGAAACAAAGAAGGAAATGGAATATACGGCAAATGCATAGGTTGTCATTTCCAAAAGTTCCGTATCGTAGCTTACAAAGATCATCGACAGCGGTCTTGCCAGAAGTTCTGCCGCTATGGTCAGAACTATGCTCATGACCAGAATGATCCTGAGGCTTTTTTTGAAGAGATTCTTCAGTTCGTCTCTGTTTTCTGCGCCATAATGGTAGCCTACGATCGGTGCGCTTCCCATCGAATAGCCGATATAAATAGACAGAAAAATATCGTTCACATACATGATCACGCCATATGCCGCAACACCATTTGTGCCGAGCATTCGCATCAGCTGCCAGTTATACAGCATATTTACGATTGACATAGACACATTTGTCATAAACTCGGAAGCACCGTTTGTACAGGCTTTTGTGATCGCACGCAGATCCATATGTGTTTTTCCAAGACGAAGTTTACTGCTCCTTGACATGATAAAAAAGGTCAGTGGTACAATGCCGCCGATCGTCTGGCTGAGTGCTGTAGCAGATGCGGCACCTGCCACTCCCCATCGAAATACTGCGATAAACAATGCATCCAGCACGATGTTTAACACACTGGATACCAATGTTGTAACAAGTCCAAGCTGCGGACGCTCCGCTGTGACAAGAAAACTCTGAAATACATTCTGAAGCATAAACGGAACAAGAGCAATCATCAGGATCCTGCCGTAAGTCACACAATATGGGAGCATTTCGGCATCTGCACCCAGAAACTGCGAGATCGGTCCGACAAAGATCTCACTAATTACGGTAAGCAGAAGTCCCAGACCGACCAGCAGATAAACAAGCAGAGAAAAGATCTCGTTCGCTTTCTTCTTATCGCCAACGCCCAAAGTGTAGGCAACGAGTGCACTGCCTCCGGTTCCGATCATAAATCCGACCGCACCGAAGATCATCAGGAACGGTATGACAATGTTGACCGCAGCAAAAGGCTCTGCGCCGATAAAGTTTGAGATAAAAAATCCATCTACAACACCATAGATGGAGTTCAGCACCATCATAATGATGGATGGGAATGTGAAGCGGAGCAGTTTGCTGTAAGTGAAATGCTCCGATAATTCAATATGCATAAAAATCCTCCTGATATAAAAAATGTACGAAATCGTACTTGATAGCTATAAATGAGCAAATTTGAAAAATTGCACAAAACTACACTGCGAATTTCATAAATGAATCAAAATCATTGCTTTCCTTTGCGCATTGAAAAAGATAACGATACTTTTCCAGCTGAATG
>NZ_JBHEVC010000023.1:0-2396 GCF_041925235.1 Flintibacter sp. P01028 | reverse complement strand
AATCCGGGCACTCCTGAAAAAGTCCTCTATGGTCCTGTGTTCGATGAGAATGGTACTCTAGATCTAGAGCCTAAAGGCAAGGAGAATCTGTATGACTATATCCAGTCCCACAAGGATTCCTGTGATATCAAGCTCATTGTAGACCGTTGTGCCCGTGGAGATCTATCCGCTCTTTCTAAGGCTCAAGGGATGTATGGTGATTTCACTACCTTGCCCCGGACCTACGCAGAGGCTCTTCAGGCTCTCACAGATGCCGAGAATTTCTTCATGAGTCTCCCAGTCGAGACCCGTGCAAAGTTCGACCACGACCCCCATAAATTCATAGCCAGCATGGATAAACCTGGCTTCCTTGAGAAGCTTGGAGTACCAGTCCCCAATAGCGGAGCTGAACAACAGCCCCCGACGCCAACGACCAGCGCCGCTACTGCACCCGCTGGCGAAGTTTCAACCGATTAGGTTGTAAACAATTATCCACTTTAAAAACTGAATAAAAATCTAATTCTATATAGGAGTTATAATATGAATAGGAATACTAACAGTCATTTTGCGTTAAATCCTACTAGAATAGATATGTCAAGAAGTACGTTTGACAGAAACAGCTCTGTAAAAACAAGCTTCAACGTTGGTGACATTGTTCCATTCTATGTAGATGAGGTGTTGCCCGGTGACACATTTGATATCGATACCTCTAAAGTTATTCGCATGCCTTCCTTACTTACTCCAATTATGGATAATCTGTATCTTGATACCTATTATTTCTTTGTTCCCAATCGAATTGTTTGGCAACATTGGAAAGAGCTTATGGGAGAGAATAACGAAAGTGCTTGGATACCCAGCACAGAGTACGAAATCCCGCAGATTACGGCTCCTTCTGGTGGTTGGAATATCGGCACTATTGCTGATTATATGGGTGTACCTACTGGTGTTAGTGGTCTCTCTGTCAACGCTCTTCCTTTTAGAGCATACGCTTTGATTTGTAATGAGTGGTTCAGAGATGAAAACCTCTGTGACCCGTTGAATATCCCCTTGACCGACGCAACCGTCGCTGGTGTGAACACTGGCACATTTGTGACAGATGTCGCAAAAGGCGGCCTCCCCTACAAGGCCGCTAAGTACCGGGACTACTTCACAAGCTGTCTCCCAGCCCCCCAGAAAGGCCCGGACGTGACCATCCCTGTTTCTGGTGGTGCTAATTACCCGGTTATGTCTCTTGATGATAAAATTCCTAATGTTGGTAGTGTTGCTACTACTTGGACCGATGTTAAAGGCGGTGTATCAAGTGCAAATTGGCATTTGGGAGGCGATAATTATAATGGTCAGCTTCCCGGTAATGACTTAGGCATGTTCAATGTGTCTGCAAGTGTTTCTTCGCTTGTTGCTCCTACTAATTTATGGGCTATTAATGATGGCGTTGTATCTACGGCCACCATTAACCAGCTCCGTCTAGCTTTTCAAGTCCAGAAGCTCTATGAACGTGACGCAAGAGGCGGTACACGCTATATTGAGGTTTTGAAGTCTCACTTTGGTGTGACCTCCCCGGATGCCCGTTTGCAACGCCCGGAATATCTTGGTGGCAACCGTATTCCCATTGTCATCAGTGAGATTAACCAGACTAGCGGCACTTCCGCTAATAGCACCCCGCAAGGTAACCCTTCCGGCCAGTCCCGGACTACCGATGTTCACAGTGATTTCAAGAAGTCCTTTGTAGAGCATGGCTTTATCATTGGCGTTATGGTTGCCCGTTATGACCATACCTACCAGCAGGGTCTAGAGCGTTTCTGGTCCCGTAAAGGCCGTCTTGATTTTTACTGGCCTGTATTCGCCAATATTGGCGAACAGGCGGTGCTAAACAAGGAGATCTATGCACAGGGTAGTAAGACTGACGATGAGGTATTTGGCTATCAGGAAGCATGGGCCGACTATCGTTATAAGCCCAATCGTGTAACAGGTGAGATGCGCTCTACTGCTCCCCAGTCTCTTGACGTTTGGCACCTTGGCGACGATTACAGCAAGCTTCCTTCTCTGTCTGATTCTTGGATTCAGGAAGATTCTGCTGTGGTTAACCGTGTTATCGCTGTCAGTGAGGAGAATAGTAATCAGCTTTGGGCAGATATTTTCATTAAGAATAAGTGTACCCGTGCTATGCCCATGTACAGCATTCCCGGTCTGATTGATCATCATTAAGGAGGTTGCATTATGGCCGTATCGTATGGTAAGAATGGTGCCGGTTGGAGCCCTTTCTCCGGTGGTCCTGTCTATGATAGTGGTGCTAGTAGTGCGGTTACGGCGAATAGAGGGGCCAGTAGTGGCCCCTCTTCTGCCAGTGGCGCTATTAACGGTATCGCTAACAATATATCTAAGATTTCAGGCATCACCAGTGCTAACAATGCGTGGAG
>NZ_JBHEVC010000022.1:0-4188 GCF_041925235.1 Flintibacter sp. P01028 | reverse complement strand
CGGGGGACAGATATGGTGCTGCCCCCCGGAATGGTGGGAACAATGTTGGATCTCAGATTGCCCTCCTTGTCCCTCCTGGAGGAATTGATGCAGATATAGCCCCGGCCGCCCCTGGAGCGGAAGGCGCCCTCCAGAAAGTCCATCTGGCCGCCTATGCCGGACAGCTGCCTGCTGCCCGCCGATTCGGCGTTCTCCTGTCCCATCAAGTCCAGCTGAACACCTCCATTGATGCTGATGAAATTGCTCATCTTCCCCATGCGTTCCGGGGAATGGACATGGTCCACATCGCCGGGATAGAACAGCTCCGGCTCATTTTCCAGCCAGTCATACAGCTCCTGAGAGCCCATCGCCAGGTTCCAGGTAGAGTAACCGGCATCCACCTCCTTGCGGGCGTTGGTCAGCTTTCCCGCCTTGTGGATCGCCAGGAAGGCATCGCTGATAGTGCCTGTCCAGCAGCCCAGGTCCTTCAGGTCGGATTCCGCCAGCATCTTGGCCACAGTGAAGGGAACGCCGCCTACGCCCAGCCCCAGCACGGCCCCGTCCGGGATCTCCGCCACCACATTGCGGGCAATCTGGATATCTACCGGCGAGGGGTCCTTATAGGTACGCAGAGGCAGCGGTTCATGGACCCCCTCTACGACATACGTGGCTTCCGACAGGTGGACGCGGTGGGAGCCGTTGACCCCCTGAAGCTTGGGCAGCCGCTCATTGATCTCAAAGATCACCGTACGCGCGTTTTCAAAAATCGTCCGCCAGGCATAGTTGGAAATTCCCAGGCCGCAGTAGCCGTCCCCATCCGGTTTGGACACAGGGACGAAGGCCACATCGACCCTGATATAGCTCCGGTAGAGCTCCGGCAGGGCCCGGAGCATCATAGGCAGAAACTTCACCAGCCCTCTGCTCTGCAGCTTCCGCTCATAGTCCCCGATATGCCAGCTGTAGTAGGTGAACGCGGACTGCTCCGGGTCGCGCTCCACCACCTCGATCCGGGGCCGGATCACCAGGCCGCCCCGGATCTTGACATCCTTCAGCTCCTCTTTTCTCGCCGCAAGCGCCCGGTCCATCAGTTCGGGAAAGCCCGCGCCAAAGCCGTAATCTACCCAGTCGCCGGATCGAACCGCTTTTGCCGCCACTTCGGGAGTAACAAATTTACTCATATAGTTTTGTACCATCTTTTCTCTCCTTCCAAAATATACATCGCAATATTTCTGAAGCGCCTCATGAGCCTCGATACTCTCCTTGATCCTCATATCATTATGGTCCAAACATTCTGCCCCTGTTGTCCCATTTAAGTATAATCAATCTGTCAAGCTCTTTGCTGCCCATGCCTACCTCAGAAATATTTTTTACCTATTTTTCAACAAACACCATTCATTTCTCTAACGCGGAAAAGTCCGGCTAACATGAAGCCGGACTTTTCCGTAAAGTACCCAGACAGAAGAAATTGGGGAACTATTGTGGTCAAGAATACTCTAATATTGAAAAAAGAGATCAGTCCGCCCAAATTTCCTCATCAGTGGGGATGTACATATCAGGGACCTTATAGGAAATGCGGCTCACATTCATCAGGTGGGTGAACCACAGGTTCTCGCTGATGGCGTTGTTGCCCCAGGTGCCGCAGCCCAGCGTGGTGGTGGGATTCAGACCGTTGTCCATAGCGCCGCCCAGAGCGGTGCCGCCTACCTGATTGACTGCATAGCGGGACACGTTGACGACGGTGGGAACAGCCTCGATATGCTCGGTGTTGTTGGAGTGGATGACCACGCTGTGGCCCATGCCCTCCATCTCCAGGTTGGCCCGGGCGATCTCCATGCACTCCTCCCAGGTGTCGTAGGTAAAGAGCGCCAGCATGGGGAACAGCTTCTCCTTCGCCAGGACCTCCTGACGGGCATAGCCCTTGGTGCAGCATACCAGGACCTTGGTATCCTCAGGGATCCCCTCCAGACCGGCCAAATCAGCCATCTGCTGGATCGTGGTGCCAGTCCACTCCTTGTTGAATACGCCGTCGGGGAAAGCGCTGTTGCGGACCTTGTCGGCATCGGCCTGGTTGTCAATGTAGTAAGCGCCATTCGCTCTCAGCGCGGCCACCATCTCATCTACCTTATCCTTGGGACAGATCACGTTCTGCTCACAGGTACACAGAACGCCATTGTCAAAAGTGCGGCCCGCGATGACCATCTTGGCTACCTCGTCATAGTCCACATCCCGGTCCACCAGGACCTGAACATTGCCCTGGCCGACACCCAAAGCCGGTTTCCCGGAGGAGTAAGCCACCTTTACCAGACCTGGGCCGCCAGTGCAGATGCACAGATCCACGGTCTTCATCAGGCCGGCGGACAGCTCCATAGTAGGTTCTTTAATAATCTGGATCAGGTTCTTGGGCATACCCAGCTTATCCAGCGCCTCGTTCATCAGCTCAACCGCCCGGACGCCGACGCCCTTCGCGCGGGGATGGGGGCAGATAATGACGGCGTTGCCGCACTTCAGAGCGCACATGGAGTTGTGCATGGGGTTGATGACGGGGTTGGTGGTAGCGGTGACGCAGCCCACTACGCCGATGGGCTTGGCGACCTTCATAATACCGTTGACCTCGTCCCGCTCAATGATCCCGCGGCTCTTCTGGTCCTTCATGCGCCACCAGGTGCTCTTGGATTTGTTCTTGCACTTGGCGATCTTGCTGTCCACGCGCCCCATCCGGGTCTCTTCCACCGCCATCTTGGCCAGCTCCTCCGCATGGTCATAAATCGCCTTGCCAATCGCCTTGGCGGCAGCGTCCACCTGCTCCTGGCTCATCTTCTCAAATTCCTTCTGGGCCGCGCGCGCGGCGTCTACCAGCGACTGCAGATATTCCTGTGTATCCACGATAGTGACCTCCTAATTGTATCCTATAATCAGTTTCTCAGCCCTTCAGTGCCGCGGCAATGGACTCATCAATAATCTGGAACACGGTATCCAGAGTGGCCTCATCCACATTCAGCGGGGGGATCAGGCGGATGTTGTTGTGGTCGGCGCCGCAGTTGAGCAGCAGCAGGTCACGTTTCAAAGCCTCAGCCTGGACGGCGGCGCACAGGGCCCCGTCGGGAGCGTTGTCCTCAGGCTTAACGAACTCGATGGCGTTCATCAGGCCCAGGCCGCGCACATCCCCAATGACATCGTACTTCTTCTGCAGGTCATAGAACTTGCCGCGGACAACTTCGCCCATCTTCTTCACATTCTCAAGGACGCCGCCCTCATACAGCTCTTCCAGAACCGCCAGGGAGGCCGCGCAGGAAACGGGGTTGCCGCCGTAGGTTCCGCCGTGAGCGCCCTTGGCCCACTTGTCCATGATCTCCTTCTTGCCAAAGACAGCGGACAGAGGCAGGCCGCCAGCGATGGCCTTCGCGGAGGTAAAAATGTCAGGCTCTACGCCCAGAGTCTGCCAGGCATACAGGTTGCCGGTGCGGCCAAAGCCCGTCTGGACTTCGTCAAAGATCAGCATGATGCCGTGTTTGTCACACAGCTCACGGACATACTTCAGCCACTCCACTGGGGGGACCACATAGCCGCCCTCGCCCTGAACAGGCTCCATCATGATCGCCGCTACCATAGAGGGATCCACGATCTTCTTGAAGATCTCATCAAACTGAGTGAAATACTCCTTGGGGCACTTGCCGTCCTCCATCTTGTAGGGAGTCCGGAACAGATAGGGATACTCGGCAAAGTAGACGCTGGGCATCATGGGCTCGTAGTTCTTGCGGTAGGCAGCGTTGGAAGTGGTAATAGTCGCGGTTGCCATGGTACGGCCGTGGAAGGCGTTTTTCATGGAGATGATGACAGGACGCTGGGTTGCGTACTTCGCCAGCTTCATGGCGCCCTCGTTGGCCTCAGCTCCGGAGTTGGAGAAATACACCTTGTACTTATTGCCGGTCTTCTCCACCAGCTTCTCCATCAAAGTAGTATAGGGCTCATAGTACAGAATGTTATGTCCGGCGTGGATCAGAGTATGCAGCTGCTTCTCAGCGGCAGCGATCACCTTGGGGTGGCAGTGGCCGAGGGCGTTCGTGGCAATACCGGATGCCATATCCAGAATCTTCCGGCCATCCTCCGTATACAGATAACAGCCTTCTCCCCTTACAACACAGGGCGTTGTCTCCGCGTGCATCGCCATTGGGGGCAGGAGTACCTTGCTTCTCTCATGCTGAGTCATAA
>NZ_JBHEVC010000021.1:0-5053 GCF_041925235.1 Flintibacter sp. P01028 | reverse complement strand
CTTCCGGCCATCCTCCGTATACAGATAACAGCCTTCTCCCCTTACAACACAGGGCGTTGTCTCCGCGTGCATCGCCATTGGGGGCAGGAGTACCTTGCTTCTCTCATGCTGAGTCATAAGAAATTCCTCCTAAAAATATTTTTGAATAAAATCATTATCTAGGTCATCAACCATTGATCATTTCTACAATACCTTGTGTAAAGAATGGAACATAAGTTGTTAGCATCAAAACAACTAGCAACGCACCAATGAACCACAATACATACTTTAGCATAGCCTCTATCTTTACACCAGAAATGGATGTAGCCACAAATAGGTTAGAGCCATAAGGGGGTGTCACAAAACCAATTGCCAAGTTCATGGTGAGCACCACACCGAACTGAACGGCTGATAGTCCACATTCCAATGCAACAGGTAGGAGAATCGGTGACAAAATGATAGTCGCAGGGATATTATCCATCAAGCATCCCACAAATAGAAGGAACACATTGATAATCAGCATCAAAATAATAGGATTGCTGGTTAAGCTTGTCAAAAACGCCGCAATTAAAACTGGAATTTGCTTCAATGACAGGTAACTTGCAAATGCAGTCGCAGTACCAACCATAAAAACAATATTACCATTTAACCGTACGCTATCTACAAATGCAGCATAGAGCTGTTTCAGTGTCATTTCACGATAAATTACTACACTTGCAAAAATAGAATATACCACCGCAACGACAGCCGCTTCTGTTGGCGTAAAAATACCCGCATAAATTCCACCCAAAATAATAACAGGTGCCAACAATGCCCAAAAGGCGTCTTTAAAAGAAATCCAGACATCTCTTCCCGTCGGTTTTGAACTCGCCCCTTGGTAACCATATTTTTTACTCATCACTACACAGGCAATCATAATCGCAATTCCCATCATGATGCCTGGCAGAAAACCCGCAATAAACATATCGCCAATGGATGTACCGGTCACGACACCATAGATAACAAAAGGAACGGACGGGGGGATAATAACGCCAATGGATCCGGCAGAGGCTGCCAAAGCAGCGCTGAACGGACGTGGATACCCCTTCTTCTCCATCTCAGGAATCATGATGGCACCAACGGCAGAACAGGTAGCCATAGCCGAACCAGAAATCGCCGCAAAAAACATACAAGCTGCGGTTGTCACTAAGCTCAGTCCACCAGTAATCCACCCTATACAAGTATCCGCAAAGTTAACGATTCTTTTTGCGACACCGCCCGTACTCATCAAATTGCCAGCCAGGATAAAAAATGGAATCGCCATCAGCGAAAAGGAATTCACTCCACTAACACAATTCTGTGTAATCATCGCTAACGGAGTATTCGTAAAACCGGCTAAAACCACCAAGGTAGCTAACGCGATAGAATAGCCAATTGGCACACCAATGAATACCGTTATCAGAAAGACTCCGAACAGAACTAGAATTTGCATCTCCATAAATCTAAGTCCTCCTTATACTGATCCGTCAGCCAATTGCCCACGACCCATTATCTTCATGATGTCTTCGGCAATCTGTGCTATAACCCGGATACTCAGCATTCCTTGGCTCACAGGCATAACCAAATAAACCACCCAAACTTTCAGCCACGGAATAGACGAAGCCACTTTTCCGCGTTGCATCATGGACTGAACCACTTCCAGACCATTAAATGTAAAAAACAGGCAGATCCCCAGCCACATCAGTTTCACTACGATATCCAAAACTAACTTTGCTTTACCTTTAACCCGGCCACTGATAATCTCAATACACAAGTGATCTCTTGCCGCAAAGTCAGTGCCCATCCATATCATCCAAACAAAGAGATACTTACAGCCTTCTTCACTCCAAGAAATCGAGTTGTTAAACACATATCGAGCAATTACCTGTACAAAAATTACAACTACACAAACTGCTAATGTAGCTACCAAAAAAACTTCTTCCAGTTTATTGATTCTATGTGTTATTTTTTTTAAACCATTCATATCGTTTTCCTTTTTACCCATTTTAGTGTATGTATTCTCCGGAATTTCTATCATCCAGAGAATACATCACTCTTTTATTTATTACATATCTAAAAACACTAATTCAAGTTCACAAAGTTTAACGATACTTGCTCAAGGCTTCCCATGCTTCAGGGAAGTTTGCCTCTGCTTCCTCATACAACGGAGTCAGTGCCTCGCGGAACGCTTCTTTCTTGTCATCTTCCAAATAGTTTACTGCACAACCGCTTTCTTCCCACTTAGCAATATACTCTCCGTCTTCGCTGACCTCTGTATTGCGTTGCCAATCTTCCATATAGGTACGGATACCTGTATCAAAAATCTCTCTTTCCTCATCTGTCAAACTTTCATAAAAAGCACGGTTACAGATGATTGCATTCATATCATATACATGCTCAGTTACACTGAAATATTTCTGCACTTCGTTAAACCCAGAAGTATAAGCAATAGCGGCTCCATTTTCCTGACCATCGATAGTTCCCTGCTGAAGGCCGGTAAAGACCTCATTGAAACCCATCGGGGTAGCGTTAGCACCCAGAGCATTCATCCACTTAATATATGTACTGCTGTTCATTACGCGCATCTTAATTCCTTTGAGATCCTCGATACAAGTAATCGGGCGCACATTATTTGACATATTACGGGTACCATTGGAATTGAAGCCAACGCAGATATATTCTGTGCCATCCAAAGTACTCTTTAGATAGTCTCCCAGCTCACCATCAGCAGCCTCAAACGCATCTTCAACAGAGTCATACAAATAGGGGAGGTTCAACACACCCCAATCTGCCGCATAGGTTTCCAAAGAGGCCACAGAAGGCGTCATCAATGTAACGGTGCCATACGCACACATTTCCAGCATATCCTCATCGCCACCAAGGACACTGTTGGGCTGGATATTTACAGTCATGCTACCCCCAGATTCTTTTTCGATATAATCTTTAAACTGAAGAGATGCACGATTTATATTATGGTCTTCGGCATACACATGTCCCAGGACAATTTCCTTTGCACTTCCAGCAGCGCCGTTTCCCCCAGCATTGGAAACAGATCCGTCTTTGCTCCCGCAAGAAATCAATAAACCTGTGGTTAAAGCAAGAATCAGCGCACAACTCAGTCTTTTTTTCATTTTAATCATTCTCCTTTTTCTCAAATTTGATTCCCTATTTGACCATGTATTTTACTATTTGGCTTATCCACCCCTATCTAATTCATATTTATTATCACATAAGCTACCACACTACATCGCGTATATTGGCATATCATCAGATAATAAATATTATTTTTTTAATATCAATAAAATTACAATTTTTGTTAACCTTTTTAGACTATATTTTTATAAATGTAAGTTCTTCTAATTATCTGTAAAGCCATAATTCATTTAATTAAGAAAATTTTCCTTTTTACCAAACTGATGGCAGGTGAAAAGAGCCAGATATTCAAAATGTTTAAGAACATAATTGCGTCGAAACATACAATAGTTTAACCGTGAAAAAGAAGATCTGTGTAAAAAACAGTCAAACCAGATAAAGAGCACCGCCCTGTACTGACGATTAGTCAGGGCAACGCCCTAGAAGGGAATTCCAACAATATTCAGAACCATTAAAGGCTATCAGGAACAGACTGAGCATTCGACTTAGTCGTTTGCGAAAGATTTTTATTTTATGGACTCTTTTTTATTTATCCTATGTCCCCCATTCTGGGCTGCGCTTCTTGGTTCTGGCTATAACATGAATTGTATTCTCACACCGTGAGAATACAATGATGGCGCCATCATTGTGCTTGCTATTCATAAGATATTTACATTATAATTATACAAAGCGACAATGTCAATAAAATTTATCGTCTAAAATATATATAATTTAGATAAACCCAAATCAATTATATCTCCTGCGCCCTAAGGGCATCCAGTGGATATCCACTAGAACGAGAGTGAGTACATGGTCACACCGCAAGGCGAGACGCGGAGCATGACAGAACCTGCGTAGACAAAAAAGTCCTCGGCAGATACCGCCAAAGCAGTATCTGCCGAGGTTATCAGGCGCCTAAAAAATTACCCCTATTAAGGGGATATCAAATATCCCAGCTCCCTATGCTCTCATCCGCTAGATTTCAATACGCCTTCACCATACCTCCATCCATCAGCAGGGTCTGTCCAGTGAGATAGGTATTGGCCTCAGAGCACAGGAATGCGGCCATACGCCCATACTCCTCAGGCCGACCATACCGGCCAAGGGGAATGTCGTGGAATGCCTTATGCTGGAGCTCCTCCACCGACAATCCTTCCTTCTGAGCCCGGATCTGGTCCAGCTGGTCGATGCGGGCAGTTCCCACCCGGCCGGGACCGATAACATTGACCAGAATGTTGTCCGGCCCCAGCTCCTGACTCAGGGTCTTGGCCAGCCCTACCACCCCCATACGGAAGGTGTTGGACAGGATCAAATCGTTCAGCGCCGCCTTCACAGAGGAGGATGTAGAGCACAGGATACGGCCCCCTCCATTGGCCCTCATATAAGGCAAAACAGCACGGATCGTCCGGATATAGCTGAGTAGGCACAGCTCATAGGCATCCTGCCAAGCCTGGTCATCAAAGGAGTCAAAGGGGCCCGGTTTGGGACCTCCACTGTTGTTCACCAGGGCAAAGATAGGACCGCATTTCTCCACTGTGGTCTGGACCAGCTCCTGGATATACCGGGGATCGGTGATAGACCCGGCCAGATATTTCGGCTTGTTTCCAGTGGCGTTCAGGATATCCTGCTGTGCCCTTTTCAGCTGCTCCTCAGAGCGACCGCAGAGCATGACCCGGGCTCCTTCCCGTGCCAGTTCCATTGCGATAGCCTTCCCCAATCCGCTGCTGGAGGCCAAAACCAACGTACTCTTATTCTTCAGTCCCAATTCCATGGTCCGTCCATCCTTTCCATCTTAAGCACCCAAAAGGGGCGGGCCGCCCGGCCGTCGCGTGTGACGACCGAGGCGGCCCTAAAAGTCAGCGATATTACTTCTTGATGCCCCGCTTCTTCATCCAGTCAGGCAGTTGGTCAGGCTGCAGGCCAT
>NZ_JBHEVC010000020.1:0-4273 GCF_041925235.1 Flintibacter sp. P01028 | reverse complement strand
GGCGGTCCAGATATAGTGGTAGGAGGGAGTGAGGGAGGGGAAGATATAGTGTAGGTAAGGAGGGGATAAAAAAAGGGGAAAAAAGTGGGAAAAAAGTGTTGACAAGGGAGGAAGTGTTTGCTAATATAAGCAAGCGCTCTGCGGCAGGGGCAAGCCCTACGGGGGAGCGGAGGGAGCCACACGAGGCGGTCCAGGGGACAGACGAAAAAAGTTTGAAACTGGCGAAAAAAAGTGCTTGACAAAGGCAATGAAGTGTGGTAACCTAATCAAGCTGTCCGCGAGGGCAGCGGCAAGCCACTAAGGGAGCGGCGAATGAGAGGACAAAAGAGTTTGAAAAAGCTCGAAAAAAGTTCTTGACAAAGCGAACTGAATGTGGTAAGATAAAAACCCGCCGCACGAAGCGGCGTGTACCTTGTAAATTAAACAACGTGACAAACGAAAAGCACCAGATATGGATTTGGTTGTTCGAAGACAAGCGAAGCTTGAAACGGATGACCGTAAATTTCTTTGAAGCTTGGAAAAGTTTCAATAATATGATTTGAGGGACTTCGGTTCTTTAAATACCATTTTATTGAGAGTTTGATCCTGGCTCAGGATGAACGCTGGCGGCGTGCTTAACACATGCAAGTCGAACGGAGTGCTCATGACAGAGGATTCGTCCAATGGAGTGAGTTACTTAGTGGCGGACGGGTGAGTAACGCGTGAGTAACCTGCCTTGGAGTGGGGAATAACAGGTGGAAACATCTGCTAATACCGCATGATGCAGTTGGGTCGCATGGCTCTGACTGCCAAAGATTTATCGCTCTGAGATGGACTCGCGTCTGATTAGCTGGTTGGCGGGGTAACGGCCCACCAAGGCGACGATCAGTAGCCGGACTGAGAGGTTGGCCGGCCACATTGGGACTGAGACACGGCCCAGACTCCTACGGGAGGCAGCAGTGGGGAATATTGGGCAATGGGCGCAAGCCTGACCCAGCAACGCCGCGTGAAGGAAGAAGGCTTTCGGGTTGTAAACTTCTTTTCTCAGGGACGAAGCAAGTGACGGTACCTGAGGAATAAGCCACGGCTAACTACGTGCCAGCAGCCGCGGTAATACGTAGGTGGCGAGCGTTATCCGGATTTACTGGGTGTAAAGGGCGTGTAGGCGGGACTGCAAGTCAGATGTGAAAACCATGGGCTCAACCTGTGGCCTGCATTTGAAACTGTAGTTCTTGAGTACTGGAGAGGCAGACGGAATTCCTAGTGTAGCGGTGAAATGCGTAGATATTAGGAGGAACACCAGTGGCGAAGGCGGTCTGCTGGACAGCAACTGACGCTGAGGCGCGAAAGCGTGGGGAGCAAACAGGATTAGATACCCTGGTAGTCCACGCTGTAAACGATGGATACTAGGTGTGGGGGGTCTGACCCCCTCCGTGCCGCAGTTAACACAATAAGTATCCCACCTGGGGAGTACGATCGCAAGGTTGAAACTCAAAGGAATTGACGGGGGCCCGCACAAGCGGTGGAGTATGTGGTTTAATTCGAAGCAACGCGAAGAACCTTACCAGGGCTTGACATCCCGGTGACCGGTGTAGAGATACACCTTCTTCTTCGGAAGCGCCGGTGACAGGTGGTGCATGGTTGTCGTCAGCTCGTGTCGTGAGATGTTGGGTTAAGTCCCGCAACGAGCGCAACCCTTATTGTTAGTTGCTACGCAAGAGCACTCTAGCGAGACTGCCGTTGACAAAACGGAGGAAGGTGGGGACGACGTCAAATCATCATGCCCCTTATGTCCTGGGCCACACACGTACTACAATGGTGGTCAACAGAGGGAAGCAAGACCGCGAGGTGGAGCAAACCCCTAAAAGCCATCCCAGTTCGGATTGCAGGCTGCAACTCGCCTGTATGAAGTTGGAATCGCTAGTAATCGCGGATCAGCATGCCGCGGTGAATACGTTCCCGGGCCTTGTACACACCGCCCGTCACACCATGAGAGTCGGGAACACCCGAAGTCCGTAGCCTAACCGCAAGGGGGGCGCGGCCGAAGGTGGGTTCGATAATTGGGGTGAAGTCGTAACAAGGTAGCCGTATCGGAAGGTGCGGCTGGATCACCTCCTTTCTAAGGAGAGTTCAAAAGCCGACAGGTTTTTGTAACGTCCTAAGGTCAGACGTCTGTGCAAAGTAGGGGTCACGTTGTTTAATTTAGAGGGCGCACGCCGTAAGGGGAGCGGTGGGGGCTCACGGGCCCATAGCTCAGCTGGCTAGAGCGCACGACTGATAATCGTGAGGTCGGTGGTTCGAGTCCACTTGGGCCCACCACCAAAAGCTGAGGGCACCCGGATAAGGGGGTTTAGCTCAGTTGGTAGAGCACCTGCTTTGCAAGCAGGGGGTCACCGGTTCGAGTCCGATAACCTCCACCACAAGATCAAATCGAAGTGTTTACCCAAGAGGGTGAGCATTTCGATCTGACCTTGAAAAGGGTCGGAGAACTGCACCTTGAAAACTGAACAGTGAAGCAAGCAAGAAATTGCGAGCAAGCAACAGAGAGGTAACAAAGTAAAATTTGTGGACTTTTTAAGGAATTAAAAGGGTAACAAATACTACAATGAAACTGAATCTGAGGCCTGCATAATTCTTAATAGAACCAAGAGAACAGCTTGAAAAGGTTGTTCTACGAAGGTCAAGCTAATAAGAGCGCAAGGGGAATGCCTTGGCATCAAGAGCCGAAGAAGGACGTGACAAGCTGCGATAAGCCTGGGGGAGCTGCACATAAGCTTCGATCCCAGGATTTCCGAATGGGGAAACCCGGCAGAGCAATACTCTGTCAGCCTGCGTTGAATCAAATAGGCGTAGGCGGGGAACCGCCTGAACTGAAACATCTAAGTAGGGCGAGGAAGAGAAATCAACAGAGATTCCGCAAGTAGTGGCGAGCGAACGCGGAAGAGGGCAAACCGAAGGATTTATCCTTCGGGGTTGTGGACTGACACAACGGATTGATAGGCTAGCTGAACGGTATGGGAAGGCCGACCACAGCGGGTGATAGTCCCGTAAGCGAAAGCTGAGTCGATTTAGTCAGGATCCAGAGTACCGCAGGACACGTGAAACCCTGTGGGAAACTGGGGGGACCACCCTCCAACCCTAAATACTACTTGATGACCGATAGAGGAGCAGTACCGTGAGGGAAAGGTGAAAAGGACCCCGGGAGGGGAGTGAAAGAGAACCTGAAACCTTGTGCTTACAAGCACTCAAAGCACGTTAAAGTGTGATGAGGTACTTTTTGTAGAACGGTCCGGCGAGTTATTGTACGTGGCAAGCTTAAGGTGTTCAGCACCGGAGGCGAAGCGAGAGCGAGTCTGAATAGGGCGTATAAAGTCGCGTGCAATAGACCCGAAACCAGGTGACCTATCCATGAGCAGGTTGAAGTGGGGGTAAAACCCCATGGAGGACCGAACCGACCCCCGTTGCAATGGTGGCGGATGACTTGTGGATAGCGGAGAAATTCTAATCGAACTTGGAGATAGCTGGTTCTCCCCGAAATAGCTTTAGGGCTAGCGTTAGTTTAGATTACCGGAGGTAAAGCACTGAATGGGCTAGGGGCTGATAAAGTTACTGAACCCTATCAAACTCTGAATGCCGGATAATTGATGACTAGCAGTCAGACTACGTGAGATAAGTCTCGTGGTCAAAAGGGAAACAGCCCAGACCCACAGCTAAGGTCCCAAATATACGCTAAGTGGAAAACGATGTGGAGTTGCGAAAACAACCAGGATGTTGGCTTAGAAGCAGCCACTCATTAAAAGAGTGCGTAATAGCTCACTGGTCGAGTGACTCTGCGCGGAAAATGTAACGGGGCTAAGCGTATAACCGAAGCTTGGGATTGCATCTAATGCAGTGGTAGGGGAGCGTCGAATAAGGGGTGAAGTCGTAGCGGAAGCAGCGGTGGACTTTATTCGAGTGAGAATGCCGGAATGAGTAGCGAGAATTATGTGGGAATCATAATGGCCGAAAATCTAAGGTTTCTTGGGGAAGGTTCGTCCGCCCAAGGTAAGCCGGGAGCTAAGGCGAGGCCGAAAGGCGTAGTCGATGCACATACGGTTGAAATTCCGTAGCCACCGAAACTTAAACCAGAAGGACACTTGGAGCTATCCGAACCCGGGCGTTGGTTGACCCGGGCGAAAGGGACCGAAATCAAGTAGGGAAGTCGGAGAATAACGAGGCGAGAAAAGTTCTGGTGTATGCTAAGGTGCCCGTACCGCAAACCGACACAGGTAGATGAGGAGAGAATCCTAAGGCC
>NZ_JBHEVC010000018.1:0-7102 GCF_041925235.1 Flintibacter sp. P01028 | reverse complement strand
TACGGAAGATATATGCTGTGAAAGGGGGATAAGAAATCACCTATAGAAAGGAGCGTTCCCATGAAACCCAAGAAATTAGGCAACGGTAAAATCACCGCCCTTTATGAGAGATTGAGCCGTGATGATGACCTTACAGGTGATAGCAACAGCGTTATCAATCAAAAGAAAATGTTGGAGGACTATGCGAAAGCCAACGGTTTTACGAATTGCGTCCACTTCACAGATGATGGTTGGTCTGGTGGAAGTTTTGACCGTCCAAGCTGGAAGCGCATGATTGAGGGCATTGAAAAAGGCGAAATCGCTGCTGTCCTTGTTAAAGATTTGAGCCGCGTCGGTAGAGATTATTTACAGGTGGGCTTTTACACCGAAGTGATGTTCAGAGAGAAAGGTGTGCGATTTGTTGCGATTACCAACGGAGTAGATAGCGACAAACGGGAAAGCAGCGAGTTTGCGCCCTTTTTGAACATTATGAACGAATGGTATATTCGTGATTGCAGCCGTAAGATAACCACTGTTTTACGTGCAAGAGGTATGTCCGGCAAGCACACAAGCAACCATTGTATCTACGGTTACAAGAAAGACCCCAACGACAAAGACCATTGGATTATCGACGAGGAAGCTGCCGAAGTAGTACGCCGGATTTATCGCATGGCCATTGAGGGAAAAGGCCCGTATGAAATTGCCCGCATATTGGCAACGGAAAAGGTTGAGCGCCCCTCTTACTATCTTGCACAACGCGGCATGGGAAACCATCAATCAAACTACAATGCCGCAGACCCCTACACATGGCGCGGCGGTACAGTTGCCGACATACTCTCCAAGCAGGAATATATGGGGCATACGGTAAACTTTAGGACTTACAAGGAGAGCTATAAAGATAAGCGCGTCAAAATGACCCCCAAAGAGGATTTAGTCATTTTTGAGAACACACAGGAAGCTATCATCGACAAGGAAACATGGGAACGCGTACAAACTCTACGGAAAACCATTCGTCGGACAGACAGCATAGGAAAGGCCAATCCACTAACCGGCTTGATGTTTTGCGCGGATTGCGGTGCAAAGATGTATAACCACAGGGGCAAGGCCGGAAATGCGCGTGACTGGGCGGGCAGACCCAACGGGAAAAAGCGCCCGGATCGTGACGAGTACAACTGTTCCCGTTACGATTTGGGCAACCAGCATTATGATAAATACTGCACGACGCACCTTATTCGTACTGCTGTTGTGAACGAGCTTTTGTTGGAAGCCATCAAGGGCGTTTGCGACTATGCGTTGAACAATGAAGCCGAGTTTATGGCACAGGTCTGCTCCGCTTCCGAGGACAGGCAGGAAAAAGCTGCAAGAGCCATTCGCCAGCGGAAGCAGCGCAACGAGAAGCGTACCGATGAACTGACCCGCCTAATCCGAAAGCTCTATGAGGACAATGTAAGTGGCCGACTTTCCGATACCCTTTTTGAACAAATGCTCCGCGATTTTGAGGCCGAGTTAAGCGATTTGACAGAAATCATCTCCCAAGACCAACAGGAACTTGAACGCATAAGCAGGGAAACCATCAACGCCGAAAAGTTTCTTTCCCTCGTCAGAAAATACACGGACTTTTCCGAATTGACCCCTGCCATGATAAATGAGTTTGTAGAAAAAATCCTCGTCCACCAAGCCCAGGGCAAAGGAGCAAGCAGAACACAGGAAATTGAAATTTTCTTTAATTTCGTTGGCAAGGTGGACATCCCTCACAAGGCAGTTGAACTGACCGACGAAGAAAAGGCAGCGTTAGCGGAACAGGAACGCCGCCGAGCAAAAAAAGCAGAATACAATCGACGCTATATGGAAAAGAAACGCAGACAATGGAAAGAGCAGCAGGAACAGGAGCAAACCAAGCAACTGCCCCCTGCCGCCGAACAGAAAGGAGAACACATAGCATGAACTAATTTATGTTTGACGGTCAAGAGCCGGAAAAAACGAAAATCATGCGATAGGAGCCGCCCGGACGAAGAATGGTTCGCCGGGGCGGTTTCTATTTGAAAATCCCCATTTTCCCAAGGTCAAGAGCCGGGAAAAATCCCTCAAAAATGCCCCTCTCTCCAAACGAGGGCGCAGAAAGGAGTATTTATGCGAACAGGGCTTACCAAGCAGGAAAAGACCACCGATATTTGGTTTGACGAGAAAGACCCGCTTATCCATATCCGCACCCACAACACCGGCTTGAAGAAACGGCTTGCCGCCTACGCCGAGCAGCACCCCGATGTGTGCCGCCAGACCGACGCAGACCCGGAAACGGGCTGCATGGAGTTTGATATTGAGAAAGGCCGGTTCTCTTTCCGTCTGACCGCCCCATACAGCGAGGAACGCCGGGAAGCGGCGCGGCGGTACGCCAGAGAAAACAACGCCACCGACAGGCTGAAATAATGTAGATTTGTTCATACTCTTGTGCTATACTTTTCTCAAAGAAACAGGACGAAAAATCAAAAGTTAAAGGAGAATAAAAATGAAGAAATTGCTATTTGGGTTGACATGGCAGATATTGGGCTTTTTGGGGGCGATTATAATTCTGTGTTCGGCGGCACCGCATCAATGGGATTATAACGGTATAACAGGCATTGTAGGAAGTTTGTTAGGATTAGACTTGATGATGCCGCTTGTCGTTTGTATAGTCATCTTCATTATTGGCGGTGTGTTTTGCTACAAAGGAATACAAGAAAAGTGAGCAAACAATTCCCGTTTATCGAACATTACACAGCAAAACTAAATAAACTACCCTCAAAGGGCAGCCGAGCAATCGACTGCCCTTTTTCCATGCCCATGAGCAGAAAGGAGCGACCAGCCATGACGAAACCGAGAGAGAAAACCCGCCAGGAATTGACCGCCGAGATTGAGGACGGGAAGAAGAAAATCCGGCAGCTTGAAAATCGGGAAAAGGTGTTGCGGCAAAAGTTATCCCAAGAGGAACGCAGGACGCGCAGCCATCGGCTGATCGTCCGGGGTGCTGTCTTTGAGAGCATTGTGCCGGAAGCCAAGAGCATGACCGACGAGGAAGCCGCCGCCTTTCTCCGGCTTGCCCTGACGAGCGAGGAAGCGCGGGCTTATCTGAAAAAACGCACCGAGGGCGGGAAAAGCGAATAATCCCTTTGGCACAAAGGGCGCACTTATACACCCTTACGGGCGTGTGCGCTCTGCCGAGGGCTTATCTCCGCACAGGGGACTTTCCCCGCGCTCCGATATGGCGGCTTTGCCGCAACAAGGGGCTGCACCCCTTGCGCCGCTTACGCGACTATCCCTGCACACCCACAAAAACGGCACACCCGCCTTTGGCGTCTGCACCATTTTTGCGGGTTTTGTTATCCTATCCGGGAGGTGATACCCATAGCCATCTACCATTGTAATATCGGCATTGTCAGCCGGGGCAAGGGCAAATCAGCCGTTGCCGCAGCCGCCTACCGAAGCGGCGAAAAGCTGACAAACGAGTGGGACGGAATGACCCACGACTACACCCGCAAAGGCGGTGTTGTCCATACAGAAATCATGCTGCCGCCCCACGCCCCGCCCTCTTTCTCTGACCGTTCAACCTTGTGGAACAGCGTGGAGCTTTACGAGAAAGCCGGGAACGCCCAGCTTGCCAGAGAGATTGACGCGGCGCTCCCCATAGAGTTATCCAGAGAGGAACAGATCCGGCTTGTCCGGGAATACTGTTCCTCTCAATTTGTTTCCAGAGGAATGTGCGTTGATTATGCCATTCACGACACCGGCAAGGGCAATCCCCATTGTCACATCATGCTTACCATGCGCCCACTTGACGAGCGCGGCGCATGGGCGGCGAAGTCCAAAAAGGAATATGACCTTGACGAAAACGGCGAGCGTATCCGCTTGCCAAGTGGCAGATACAAGACCCACAAAGTTGACCTGACCGGCTGGAACGACAAGGGCAACGCCCTCTTGTGGCGCAAGGCATGGGCTGACCTTACCAACGACTTTTTGGAGAGGAACGGAAGCCCGCAGCGTATCGACCACCGCAGCAACGCCGAGCGCGGCATTGACGAGATACCCACCGTTCACATGGGCGTGGCGGCTTGCCAGATGGAGAAGAAAGGTATTGCCACCGAGAAAGGAGAACTGAACCGAAATATCCAAAAGGCAAACCGCCTTATCCGGGAAATCCGGGCGCAGGTTGGGAAGCTCAAAGAATGGATTGCAGACCTGTTCAAAGCGCGGGAAACCGCCCCGGAACAGCCGCCACAATCCCCCGGCCTTGCAAATCTTCTGATGAAGTATTTGAGCGTTCAGAGAGAAAAGAGCCGGAAGTATTCGCAGAGTTGGCAACGGCAGCACGCAGCCGACGAACTGAAAACCATAGCGGCGGCGGTCAACTATCTTTCCGAGCATGGTATCTCTACCCTTGACGAGCTGGACGCAGCCCTTTCCTCTGTCAGCGAACAGGCCGACGCTATCCGGGCGGGAATGAAAACCGCCGAGCAGCACATGAAAGAACTGCAAAAGCTCATTGAGTACGGCAGGAATTATCGGACCTATAAGCCCGTACAGGACGAGTACCGGCAAATCCGCTGGAAAGGAAAACAGGAGAAGTTTGCGGAAGCCCGCCACACCGAGCTGACCCTTTGGAACGCGGCAAACCGCTATCTCCATGCCCATTTGCCGGAGGGCGTGAAAACCCTGCCGATCTCCGCATGGGAGAAAGAATACGCTGCCCTTAAAGCACAGAGGGAAACGGAATACGCCAAGCTGAAAGGCACCCGCGCCGATGTTTCCGAACTTCAAAGAATCCGCAAATGTGTGGATATTGCGCTCCGCGCCGACCAGCCGGAACAGACACAGACCCACACCAAACGGCACGACATAGACCGATGAAAGGAGTGAGTTTTTTGTACTACACCCAAGAACAGATAGACCGGGCGAACCAAGCCGACCTTGTTCTGTTCCTGCAATCGCAGGGTGAACCGCTGGAACGCGCCGGACAGGAATACCGATGGAAACGGCACGACAGCTTGACCGTCCGGGGCAACAAGTGGTATCGCCACAGCCAGAGCAAGGGCGGCGGCCCCGTTGATTTTGTCATGGAGTTTTTCGGCAAGAGCTTTACCGAAGCCGTGGAACTTCTCACAGGAGAAAAGGGAGCCGCGCCGCCGCAGGACTCCCCGCAATTCCGATTGCCGCCCCGCAGCCCGGACAACCGAACAGCGAGGAACTACCTCACAGCCGCCCGCTGCATTGATGAAGATGTGGCGGGCTTTTTCTTTGCCAGCGGCGATATTTACGAGGACGCAGCCCACCACAACGCTGTATTCGTGGGGCGGGACGAGGACGGAATACCGCGCTACGCCCACAGCAAGGGAACGGCGGGAAACTTCCGGCTTGATGTGAAAGGCAGCGACAAAGCCTTTAATTTCTGCTACCGGGGCGAGGGCGACAGGCTTTTTGTTTTTGAAGCCCCCGTTGACCTACTCGCTTTCCTCTGCCTGTTCAAAAAGGAATGGCAGAAGCAGAGCTATCTGTCATTGGGCGGCGTGGGAGAAAAAGCCCTGCTCCGCTTTCTCTCTGACCGTCCGAACATCAAGACCGTTTACCTCTGCCTTGACAGCGACGAAGCTGGAAACGATGCTTGCAGCCGCCTTGTGAAGCTCATGCCGGAGGGCTACACCGTCCGCCGGCTTATCCCTCTTTTCAAGGATTGGAACGAGGTGTTACAGCACCGGGCAGAAATCACAGATGGGAAGTATTTGCGGGAAGCAATCTACGGCTTGAAAGAGCCGCCGCAGGAAGAAACCGTTGAGATTATCCGCATGAGCGAGGTGGACACGCAGACCGTCGAATGGTTATGGGAGCCGTATATCCCCTTTGGGAAAGTAACCATTGTGCAGGGCAACCCCGGCGAGGGCAAGACCACCTTTGCCCTACGCCTTGCCGCAGCCTGTACCAACCGCAAGCCATTCCCCCACATGGCGGCGCATGAGCCGTTCAATGTGATTTACCAGACCGCCGAGGACGGTTTGGGCGACACTATCAAACCCCGCCTTATGGAAGCCGAGGCAGACCTTGACCGCGTTCTTGTCATTGATGAGAGCAAGCAGGGGCTTTCCCTTTCCGACGAGCGCATAGAGAGAGCTATCCGGCAGACCGGGGCGCGGCTGATTATCCTTGACCCCATACAGGCGTATGTGGGTGAGAAAACCGACATGAACAAGGCCAACGAGATACGCCCCATATTCCGCCGCCTTGCCGAGATTGCCGAGCGTACCGGGTGCGCTGTTATCCTAATCGGACACCTCAACAAAGCCGCCGGAGGACAGAGCGCATACCGGGGCTTAGGCTCCATCGACTTCCGCGCCGCAGCAAGGAGCGTCCTGCTGATCGGGCGCGTGAAGCGGGAGCCGAATGTGCGGGTAATCGTCCATGACAAATCTTCCCTTGCGCCGGAGGGCAAGCCCATGGCCTTTTGCTTTGACCCGGAAACGGGCTTTTCGTGGATAGGCGAGTATGACATTACCGCCGACGAGCTGCTGTCCGGCGCGGGCGGCAACACCGCCACCAAAACCGAACAGGCGGAACAGCTAATATTGGACTTGCTTGCAGACGGGAAAGAGCTTGCCAGCGAGGACATTGTAAAGGCCGCAACCGAAGCCGGAATATCCGAGAGGACGGTGCAGAACGCCAAACGCAACATGGGCGGCATATTGGGCGCAAGACGCGTCGGCGGTCAATGGTACAACTTCATCAAGAAGAAGCAACCGCCCGAACCCGCAAGCTGAAAACGCAAAGTGCAGACCCTTTGCGCTTTGCACTTTCGCGCTTTCAGAGTTTTAGAAGAATGACTACAAGCCCTTGTACGCCGCAGCATAAGGGCTTTTTTCATGGAAAGGAGAGCCTATGAGCAATAAAGCCAGCACCCCCGCAAACGCTTCCCCTCTGACCGTAAAGGAAGCAGAGCAACCCGATATTGTGAAGAAAATCGGAAACACGACCTATCGGGTGAAAATCCACTTCAGCACCACCAGCAAGGAAACCATGAGCGATAAAATCAAGCGGCTCATTATGAACGATTGCGGGAAAATTTCTTAAAACCACCTTGACAAAATGTATCAGAGGATACCCT
>NZ_JBHEVC010000017.1:0-11939 GCF_041925235.1 Flintibacter sp. P01028 | reverse complement strand
AATCCACTTCAGCACCACCAGCAAGGAAACCATGAGCGATAAAATCAAGCGGCTCATTATGAACGATTGCGGGAAAATTTCTTAAAACCACCTTGACAAAATGTATCAGAGGATACCCTGCTGTCTGCTATGGAGCACGCAGGAACAGAGGATATGCCGGATGATGTGGAGCGGAAAGGGCTTGGCACACCTGCCACCAGGGCCTCCATCATTGAAAAGCTGGTGTCCTCCGGTTTTGTGGAGCGTAAGGGCAAGAACCTTATCCCTACCAGGAACGGTATCAATCTGGTAACGGTCCTCCCGGAAGTCCTGACCTCGCCCCAACTCACCGCTGACTGGGAGAATAAGCTGTCCTTAGTGGCAAAGGGAGAACTTTCCCCGGAAACATTCATGGAGGGGATTGAAAGCATGGCAAAAGAACTGATCGCCCGCTACTCCCATATCTCCGAGGACAAGCAAAAGCTGTTTGCCCCGCAGAAAGAGTCTGTGGGTGTCTGTCCCCGCTGCGGCCAGCCAGTCTTTGAGGGAAAGAAGAATTTTTACTGCGGAGACCGGGGCTGCGGCTTTGTTCTGTGGAAGAATGACCGTTTCTGGACTTCCCGCAGAAAAGAGCTGACAAAGAAGATGGCCGCCGATCTGCTCTCTAAAGGGAAAACCAAAGTCAAGGGGCTCTATTCCGAAAAGAAAGATACCACCTATGACGCGGTTATCGTGATGGAGGATACAGGCGGGAAGTATATCAACTTTAAGACCGAGTTCACCAAAGGGAAAGGAGGCCGCTAATGCAGGATAATTCCTCTGATTATATTTTCAAGGCGTATATCACCAACACGGCTGCCTATGACAGCGGAGAACGTGACAATGCCGGAACCTGGCTCTATTTCCCGGCAAATGCAGAGGAAATCACCGCTGCCTTTACAGAGATTGGACTGCCGATCTCTGCCACGCCGGATATGTATTTCTTTGATGATTATGTCTCGAATGTACCAGGGCTTAGGCTGGCTCTCCCCATGTACGCCCATGTGGATGATCTGGCAATGCTGGCACAGGAACTTTCCGATCTGCCCGACCATGAATTTAACAAGCTGATGGCCGTCCAGGAAACACCCCTGCGGCTGACGGACTTTGAGCAGTTCAAAGAGTATCCCCACAACTTTGATTATTTCATCCTCATTCCGGGGATGAACAGTGATGAGGCTCTGGGACGCTACCAGCTCTATGAGAGCGGCATGGTAGAAATGCCGGAGGTGTGGAAAGCCGGCATTGACCCGGAGGCTTTCGGTCGCAAAGTCCGGGAACAGGACAACGGATATTTCACGGATAAGGGGTATGTCCTCTTATCCGGGGATGAATGGGAGCGGGAAAAACCTACGGTGAAACAGGACAAGGAGGTCAAACCCTCCGTCAAGGATTTTTTGAAACAGGCAAAGAAAGAATGTGCCGCCCGTGAGGTGCTGCCGCCAAAAGCAGACAAACACGGGCCGGAACTGTAAGGAGGTGCAATTATATGGGATACAGCCATGACAGCGAATTTCCGTTTGCAGCATTTATCACCAACTTGGGAAAATACAATGAGGGCGAGCTTGTGGGGGAATGGGTAAAGTTCCCTACTACCCCGGAAAAGCTGCAGGAAGTATTTGAGCGTATCGGTATTGGCTCTGCGGATGATTTCGGCAATCCCTATGAGGAATGGTTCATCACGGACTATGACTGTTATGTAGATGGACTCTATAACCTCTTAGGGGAATACGAGAACCTAGACGAACTCAACTACCTGGCTTCCAAACTGGAGGAACTGGGCGAGTCGGAATATGAACACTTCCAGGCAGCTATGGAGATCAGCGACTACACCGGCAGCTTAAAAGACCTTATCAACCTGACTGACAATCTGGATAAATATGATGTGTACCCCGGCATTGACGACTACGACGATCTGGGCCGGTATTACATTGACGAGCTGGGAACCATGCAGGTGCCGGAGTACCTGCAGAACTATATCGACTATGAGGCATACGGGCGTGATATTGCCCTGGGAGACACGGGAGCTTTCACCGATTACGGTTATGTGTATGACAATCAGAGCCGCTTTGAGGAATATTATGACGGAGACCGTGAGAATATCCCGGAGGAATACCGCGTGATGGTCTCCCCGGAGGAAGTGGAAGAACTGGAACCTGACCTTGACCGCCTGGATGTATCAACGGAACTTGCCCTCGATCTGGATTTACATTTCCGGGGATACAGTGCCGATTATGAACAGGCATTTCCAAAAGAGCAGGTACAGAGGGAGGCGATCGCTGACGCCCTCCTTGACGGGAACACTTCCCTTATCAAAACCGGACTTCTCAATATGAGCCGGGAAATGGACCTTAGAGAAGAAACCTCTCCGCTGATCGGACGGCTCACCGATTATGAAAAGGAATATGGTATCAACACCTACACCGTATATCAGCTAAAAGAGGTAGAGGAACTTCACCCATACCACTTTGAGGGCAGCGAGTATCTGGAGGCTGCCGGGCTTTCTATTGACCGGGCGAACTATGAGGCGGTCTACGCTGCCCCGTTCACCCCTAGAGAGAACCTGGAAAGCATTTATACCGATCTCAATATCCACCGCCCGGATAACTTCCGGGGACATAGTCTTTCTGTGTCGGACGTGGTAGTCTTGCAGGAATATGGGAAAGAGACCGCCCATTTCTGTGACCGTTTTGGATACAAGGAAGTTCCGGAGTTTTTGGAACAGCAGCCAGAAAAGGCAGAGCCGGATATGGGGCAGATCACCTTTTATACAGCGGAGTGTATGGAGTTTCCCTCTTTAGGAGAATACCATAACAACCTGACCCTGCAGGAGGCGGTCGCCGCATACCAGGCAATCCCGGCAAATCGGCTTCACGGCATAAAAGGTATCGGCTTCACCCTGGAGGATGGCAGCATATACAGCGGTATGGAGTATCCTCTGGTACGGGGAAACCGGATTGACTTGGACAACTTGTGCCTGGTGGAACACTTCAAAGAAAGTCCACTTGTGCAGGAGGCAGTAATTGATCTGGTGAGAGCCCTCCCTGATCTAACCGTGGATGATCGGGAGAATTTTCTGCTTATGCTGACAGACCCAAAGAACCATCTGAAAAATGCAGAGGTTCAGGTGGAGGACGATTACGGTATGATTGACGGTATCATTAACAACGGAGAACGGTCAAAGGATAAGGAGCCGGGAATGGATAAGCCCTCTGTCCTGGGGCAGCTCTCTCAGGCCAAAAAGGAATGTGCCGAGCGAAAGCCCCCGGAGCTCGGCAAGCCCGGAAAGGATGAGCCGGAACTATGAGCCGAAGTAAAAAGTGGAAACAGGAATGGAGCTTCTTTCTTGGGGAGAACGGCAGGCGGCAGTACAACAAGATCTGCAGAAAATGTATCCATAGCTGCAAGCAGAGTTTCCGGGCTGGAATTGTTGCCTGTCCTCTCTACCAGACAGATAGGGCAAAAAAGAGGCGGGAAAAAGGTTGAAAACAGAGGATTTTATCAGCTCTGCAAGGCTCAAAATACATAGGCAATAGGATTTGTCCTCTGCCTCCCTACGGGGCAAAATGATAGGAAAAAGTGTCGATTTTCGCCACTTTTCCAGACACAAAAATGGAGTACAGTTACCGCTTGTGTGGTGGTAGCTGTACTCCCCATTTTTTATGCTCTTATTCTCTTTTATCCAGGTAGGAAAGAATGGATGGATGTTCGCAGTCGTAGGCGCTGTGGGAATGTGTATAACTGGCTGTATCATGGAACTGTGGGAAACGGCGTTTGCAGGATGTGGGAAAGCCCCGGCTTTTCCATGTACTGTGAATGCGTTTTCCATCGGTGTAATGGTCTGTTATGCACATTTCCACGGTGCAGAATTATTCGTTATTATCGGTATCCTCACCATCTTCTTCCTCAATCAGAGCAGGGGCAGCCTCTATGATAGAAGTAAGGAGGTTATGGAAATCTGCGGCCTTCATGCTGGTAACAACCAGGGCACCTGTCTGTTCTTCCAGGGCCTTTCTCGCAATTCCGGCTACTTCACCGCCTCTGCGGGCAACTCTGCGGCTTTCTTCAAATCCCGCAGGATGAACAGCGGCAGAAATATCTTTTGTGGAAGTTTCCGCAAGCATATTTAAGACAAGCTCTGTGGTGCTCATGTTATCACGGAGATTTTCTTTTTTCAAACCTTTCAAGGCTTTATATTGACGGGTAGACATACCCGCCCAGGCTTTGGTAATCTCATCCGTCAGGATGGCAAATTCTTTTCCCTCCTGTACGCCACGCTTCTGCCATTCGTCTGTAAGCTCTTTGCGGACACGGATAGTCAGGAGTCTTTGATTGATCCAGTCTTCATCATATCCCTTTTTCAGATATGTAGCAAAAGCGCGGTCAATGGCCTTCTCCGGGTCAATGGTTTCCTCGATACGCTCGCTGCCGACTTTCGCAAGCCATGCTTTCAGCGGTTCAACCTTGGGAGAAGTAACAGACTGGATGATACGGAAAATCCCCTCCATTGTTGCGGCATTTGTCCGATATTTCTTTCCATCACTTGCTACCATTGAAGTTAGGGTACAAATTGTACCCCACCTTGCGTCAAGCTCAGAGTCACGGGAACGCATTTTTTTGATGTATTGTTTTGGGTCTGCACTATCGGTCAAGACAGCGATAACATCGGTAACAGAGAAATACCATTCCTCCTGCTCGGCATTCCAGGCAGTGCGGATTTGTCTATCTTCAAACATTTGGATTGAATTATTTTTTTCGCTCATTATTTTGCCCTCCCGTTTTAATGTCTATTCCATTTCAGGTAGGGTACAATTTGTACCCCACCTGAAAAAATTACTTTTGTAAATTATATCATGTATGCTTTTGTGTTTCAATGAACGCTTACCCTCGTTCCTTGTTCTTCTCCCGTTCTTCCTTTTGTGGTGCAGATAAGAACTGGTCCACATTCCGCTTGATGGTATCCAGTTCCTTTACCTGAACTTTGATTTTCTGATAAGTTCCATACTCCTGCTGTTTCTCTGCGGTGAGGGAGTCCATCTCTTTTTTCAAGGCAGTAATATCTGGCAACTTTTGAACGCCCATCTGTTTGAGGGCTTTGGCAGCACTCTCAAAGAGGATGATCTGGCTTTCCTGTCCTCTCAGAAATTTTTCCTTGTCGGAAGATTTCCTGTACTGCTCATAGACTGGCCTGTGTTCCCGGTAGGCGGAAACGTGCTTTATCAGCAGGCCGATCTCGCCTATCCGTTGTTCCTTTGCCTTGATGGAGGACAGGAGCCGGTCCTGTTCCGTCATCACTTCATCAACCTTACCCTGTAACTGCTCATAGTGGGTAATGCCGTGTTCCGTGAGGAAATTGAATGTACGGGCTGCCTCCTTTAGATTGTTGATCTTCGCCCAATGTGCAAAGCCACCACTTTCCTGGGCTTTGAGATTGTTCTGTATATCAATGAGCAGGCTGATCTTCTGACTGCCTAACTTCGGCTGCTTGGATGGGCGGAGGCCTCCGGCAATCCTGGAGGAAACGGCTTCCTCCGTGTAATCTACGCCCAGGGTTTTCAGACGGGTAAACCGTTCCTGTCCCGTGGCTTTGCAGGAAATGTACTTACCCCGCTTGATCTCGTATCCCTCTGCCTCCAGCCTTTTCAGCAGTTCCTCAAAATCAGATACCTGGGGAATGAGCCGGTCAATGACTGTTTTCAATTTCGCCTTATAGCTGGTTCCCGCTTTCTCTGTGGTATGTTCAATGTAGCGCTTCCCTTTGTCCTGTCCCGGCACGATCACGGACAGACCATATTCCTTGCATAGCCGGTCGCTGGTGCGGCGGATGAAATGATAGCTCTGCTTGTTGGAGTGGTACTTCCGATAATCCACAAAACTGACAGAGTTAAAAATGATGTGATTATGAATATGCCCCTTGTCTATGTGGGTCGTGAGGACAAATTCATACTTGCCGCCCAACACTTCATTTGCCAGCTTCATGCCGATTTCATGGGCCTGTTTCGGCGTGACCTCCCCAGGAGAAAATGCCTGTATCAGGTGGCGACCCAGGTTGGTGCCCTTGTCTATGGCATGGCGGCGTGTCCAGGAAAATTCTATGTCGGCGGTTTCTGCGGAACACCCAAAGGAGGACACCAGGAGGGTTTCATCCGTTTTCCCAGGATTGCAGATATAGGCTATGGCCTTATTCAGCGTTGTTTTGATAGGATGTGTCTTTGTAACTGCCATATCTCATCCTGCCTTTCCCTGATCTCCTGAATGTCCGCCGCATAGGCGGAACCTCCCGCATTGAGCCGCTTTGCGATCTGGTTGATGTTCCTGCTGATGGCTGACAGGATTTTATTCATCTCCTTTATGTCCGTGGTGTCAGTGTAGATGATATATCCGTCAATCGCCATCTTCCGCAGATAAGCCCCATACCGTTGTGTGGGGAGCAGTTTCATCTTTTCATCTATCAGCCCTTTTTCCTCGGCTGTCACCCAAAACTTCATCTGAATATTTCTCTTTCGGTTCGCCATCGGTTTCCTCCGTTCTTCTAAGGGTTTGGGATTATCCCAACAAGCATTTTTCATTTTCGGGCAAAGGACCTGAAAATTAGAAAAATCGCAAACGGGTACTCGTTTGCTGTGCTTGCTGTTCTTTAGTTCTTCGTACTTAGGTAATCCCGAAAACCTCCGTTTGGCTACCGAAAATGCAAAGAAAAAGCGCTACAAACTTCATTCGTTCATAGCGTTTCTCATTCTCTGTCCAGTTGTGTCAGGAGCATGGTTACTCCCCTTTTTCTCTGGCATCCAACACGGCTTGTACGGTGGCAATGATAATTCCGATTTCCCGATCGGTCAATTCATCTGCCAGAGCGTCAAGCTGTCGGCGCAACGTAGTTTTCCCATATGTCGTATCCCCAAAAAGAAATTGATCCACGGAGATATGATAGCGGGACATGAGCTCAAAAAAGATTTGGAGGCTCGGATGTTGTCCCTTATTCTCAATATTGGCGAGATAGCGGGGAGAAAGATACATCTCATCACCTACTTTGTTACGAGACTCCTTCTGTCCTGTCCTCGCCGCCTTAATTGCTGACCCATAGGGGCCAAAGTCGATTTTTTCTACAGGTCTTTTTGCCATATTCATTCACCCGATTACATTTTACAGTTCCTTTTTCTCATTGAATATGTCTACACAATTCCCAACATAAGCCAAAATAATTCATGTTTCGGCTTGATATTCTTGACATGACAAGGTATAATCATATGAATGGCAAGAAAAAACCATTTGCTTATCAAATACAATAGCACAAACAAGAAAAATTATGAAATTACAAGGAGAGGATTACTACCATGTTAAGACCGAAAGAAGTTGTTCAGTTATGGGTAGATGCATTCAATAACCATGATGTGGAAGCAATTACAGCTCTTTATCATGAAAATGCGACAAATCACCAAGTAGCGAATGAGCCAGTAGTAGGCATTGAAGCAATCCGTACCATGTTTACAGCCGAATTTTCAACAGCGGATATGACAGCTATCGTAGAAAATATTTTTGAGGATGGGCAATGGGCAATCCTTGAATGGCGTGATCCATTGGGGTTACGGGGATGTGGCTTTTTTCAGGTGGTGAACGGAAAGATTTTATTCCAACGAGGCTATTGGGATAAACTCTCATTTTTGAAACAGCACAATCTTCCAATAGAGTAAATATGACATTTTAGTAGGAGAAAATATGGAATACCGGACATTGGAAAACATAGATTCCATTTGTATATACGAAGCGTTTACACAGGCATTTTCTGATTATCAGGTTTCAGTTGATATGTCTTTTAAATCCTTTGAGACAATGTTGAAAAGAAATGGATTTATGCCTGCGGTTTCAGTTGGAGCCTTTGTAGATAAAACGCTTGTCGCTTTTATCTTGAATGGAGTGAGAGAGTGGGATAATGAAAAAACAGTCTATGACCTCGGAACAGGAGTTATCCCTGATTTTCGCAGAACAGGAATCATGGGGGAATTATTGAATCTGGTCAGTGCTATATGTATAAAAAATAAAATCAGAGTGTATCAGCTGGAAGTGATTCAGGATAATGAGAAGGCGCTTACTTTATATAAAAAGCAGGGATTTCAAGTTGACAGAGTATTGAATTGTTACCAACTGACAGGTGGGATAAAAGAACCAGGCATATATAAAGCGTGGAAACTGGAACATCCAGAAAAAATACAAGAAGCTCAATGGACAATAGTCAAGGATTTTTGGACGTATCCACCTTCATGGCAAAACGCAAAAGATGCTGTATGCGCAATCGCCAGATCCTTTTCTTATACGATTGTTAAATTTGACGGAAACCTGATCGGCTATGGTATTGTGGACAAAATAAAAGGAGATATTGTGCAGTTAGCGGTACATCCTCAATATCGCAGAATGGGAGTTGCCACAGAGATTTTGTTGGATTTATCGAAACAAACAAAGAGTTTAGAGATGAAAGTAATAAACGTGGATGAGCGAGATCAGGCATTAAACATATTTTTGAAGAAAATGAAGTTTCGTGTATTTGTTAAACAATATGAAATGAGAAAATATTTTTCTGTTTAGGATATTGCATAGATGAAGAAGCTGACTTTAAGGGCGGTTGTCAGTGAAGGGGCAGGCATGAGATATAATAAAACAATAATGTTAAGTAATGGTGTGGAATGTTGTTTGAGGAATGGAACAGAAAGTGATGGTCAGCTTGTATTGGATAATTTCAATCTGACACATAGCGAAACCGATTATTTGCTTACATATCCAGATGAAAACAGTTTTAATGCCGAACAGGAAAGCCAGTTCCTGAAAGAAAAGGCTGAGAGTGAAAGGGAGATTGAACTGATTGCCATAGTTGACGGTGTCATTACAGGAACAGCAGGAATCGAGGCAATCGGTACAAAGTATAAGGTACGGCATCGGGCAGAATTTGGCATCAGCGTTGCGAAAAAATATTGGGGGCTTGGAATTGGTAAGGCTTTGCTGGCTTCATGTATCGAATGTGCTAAAGCAGCGGGCTATAGCCAGCTTGAACTTAATGTGGTTGCTGAAAACGAAAGAGCCGTTTCTATGTATGAACAGGCTGGATTTGTCGAGTTTGGAAGAAATCCCAAAGGATTTTGCTCCCGCATAGCCGGATTTCAGGAGGTCATTTCTATGAGATTAGAATTGTGATGATTGAAAGATTTATTTCATGCTTGCTTTTCGGGTGCGGATGTGTTATAATCATGATATTTCCAAAAAGGAGTTAAAAAATATGCGGCAGGGTATTCTTAAATAAAACTATAACCAAATAGTGGGAACAAAAAACTTTGGGATGTCCTTTGGAACAAGGGCTTGGTTTTTTGTGCCTATTTAAAAATACTTTTGCCTTATATATTGACATAGCAAGACAAGTGACAAGCGTCTGTTGGCGTATGTCTTTTATGTGTATGTCCAAAGATTAAATCCCCAGCGGTAAGAGTATTTTGCTGCTGGGGATTTTTATGCCTTTTTTTGGCTGTGAATGGAGGATGACACATGAAAATAATCAATATTGGCATTCTTGCACACGTTGATGCAGGAAAAACAACACTGACAGAAAGCCTGCTGTATACAAGCGGGGCAATCATAGAACCGGGCAGTGTAGATAAAGGCACAACAAGAACGGATTCTATGGCTTTGGAACGTCAAAGGGGAATTACCATTCAGGCTGCCGTTACGTCTTTTAACTGGAAAGAGTACAAAGTGAATCTTGTAGATACACCGGGACACATGGATTTTTTGACAGAAGTGTACCGTTCTTTATCAGTTCTGGACGGAGCGATTTTAGTAGTGTCTGCAAAAGATGGCGTACAGGCACAGACCAGAGTGCTGTTCCATGCGCTGAGGAAGATGAAGATACCAACCATTATTTTTATCAATAAAATCGATCAGGAAGGCTTTGTTCCTGCACAGACTTATCAAAATATCAGAGAAAAATTGACAGAAGATATGATGGTTATGCAGGAAGTTCATTTATTTTCAGAACTAACACTTTCCGACGTTGCGGATTTTGAAAAGTGGGATGCTGTGATTGCCGGGAATGATGATCTTTTAGAAAAATATCTTTCAGGAGCGCCTTTGACATTGCGGGAACTTCAGGAAGAAATAAAGCGAAGGGTACAGCAGGGAACTTTTTTTCCGGTATATCATGGAAGCGCAAAAGAGAATATCGGGACAAAAGAATTGCTTGATGTAATCACAGATATTTTTTCATCGAAAACGGATAACTGTCAATCGGAACTGTGCGGGTACGTTTTTAAAATTGAATATACCGAGCAGAAAAAACGACGGTGCTATGTAAGGCTGTATAGTGGTACGCTTTGCTTACGGGAAACGATTTTTTTGCAAAAAAAGGAAAAGATTAAGATTACAGAGATGTCAATTCCATTTAAGGGAGAAATTGTCCAGACAGATACTGCTGATTCCGGGGAGATTGTTATTTTGTCTGACAACACATTAAAGTTAAATGATATTCTGGGAGACGAAAAACTGTTGCCACGCAAGGCATGGACGGATAATCCCCTGCCGCTTCTTAGGACAACGATAGAGCCAGCCAAAGCAGAGCAAAGGGAAGTGTTGCTGGATGCCCTTACAGAGATTGCGGATACTGATCCGCTTCTGCGCTTTGTGATTGATCCTGTCACTCATGAAATCATTCTTTCCTTTTTGGGGAAAGTACAGTTAGAAGTTGTTTGTTCTTTATTGAATGAAAAATATTGCATCGAGGCAGAGGTAAAAGAGCCTACGGTCATTTATATGGAAAGACCACGAAAAGAGGCGCATTATACAATTCATATTGAAGTGCCGCCAAATCCCTTTTGGGCGTCGATTGGTCTGGCAGTCACTCCCCTTCCTGCTGGGAGCGGAACAGAATATGAAAGCAAGGTGTCACTTGGTTATTTAAACCAAAGTTTTCAAAACGCAGTTATGGAAGGGATTCAGTATGGATTGGAGCAGGGAGTGTATGGATGGGAGGTGACAGATTGCAGGATCTGTTTTGAATACGGAATTTATTACAGCCCAGTCAGTACTCCGTCAGATTTCCGCTTTCTTGCGCCCATTGTGCTGGAACTGGCATTAAAAAAAGCAGGAACACAGGTTTTAGAACCCTATCTTTCTTTTACCCTGTTTGCACCGCAGGAATATCTTTCACGGGCTTATCATGATGCTGTGAAATACGATGCGGTAATTGAAACAACTTCAATAAAAAATAATGAAGCGATCTTAACTGGAGAAATACCGGCAAGACGGATTGGGGAATACAAAAGCGATCTGAATTTCTACACAAATGGAAGAAGTGTTTGCCTGACGGAATTGAAAGGGTATCAGGAAACTTCAGGGGAACCTGCAGTACAGCCCCGCCGCCCCAATAGCCGGCTGGATAAGGTTCGTCATATGTTTCAGAAGATCATGTAAGGTCTTGCGCAATGCTAGCGTTCATTGCTGGCTATTGCGGAATATCATTGATAGAATCAGTAGCAGAGAGGAGGAACTATTTTGAACAAGGAACAGACAGATATTACAACAGGAAAGCAAATACGTCATCTGCGGACACAATCGGGAATGACACAAGAGGAATTAGCCGGGGAATTAAATGTTACCCGGCAGGCGCTATCGAATTGGGAGAGGGATGTCAATGAACCCGATATAAATACGTTGAAAAAAATCTGCTTTCTTTTTGGAGTCCACATGGATGATCTTGCGAAGGAGGTAATCATAAAAATGGAAACAAATATGGAAAAAACAAAACGACCGTTTAATAAGTATGATACTATAAATGAGCAAGTTCGTGATTTTGCATAAAAGAAAGACACCTCGATTCCATGTGTTGTATAATGAAAGTGCCAAAACAAACATTTGCAACATTTACGAAAGAAGGTGTCTCTCGC
>NZ_JBHEVC010000016.1:0-13207 GCF_041925235.1 Flintibacter sp. P01028 | reverse complement strand
GGTCAGACCTTTCAGGGAATCAACAAGTTTAAACCCATCGATATTATGTGGAGATACGACCCAGTCCGAAAAATCCATGCCTTCTTCAGCGAAATAAGGCCCATGCACAACGGAGCCTGACCCATTCTGAAAAGTAAACTCAAGCAATTTCGGAAACGGCTTGGCAGGGCAACTAAAAATCATGTCCTTACCTCCTGGATTACCACATAAACCTGTACATCTTCTGTCGGGACCGTCTGCGCCTTGAATGTCAATTTGTTGGCCGCCTGTCCCGTGCAGGATATCCCAGCGGCAGAATACACCGCTTGGTCCGCAATAGTCGGCATTGGCTGAATTAACTGTTTACTCTCATCCGCAAGTACGCCCGGAACTGTAACAGTCTGGGTGTTGTTGGACCAGGCGGAGAGGGGGAGGGTAACCAGGGTGGATTTTGGTCTGATTTCCGTTTTTACATCTTCCATCGTAGGTAGGTAAGCGTCATTTTCTACAAGGCCAGTTCTAAGCGCACCTCCGACGTTATAAAAAACCACACCTCCGCAGTTTACCCGTTGAATAACGCCAGATTCTCCGGATACCGCATCAAACTCCCCTGGGTTTGCAAACATATATGCCGTATTATGATTACTAGAAATCCCGATCAGCGGTAACTTCTCAAGACCCAAAAAATCTCCATTCACAACTAACTGCACTCTGTGATCTGTACCTTCGTCTACCGGATCAGGGGACTCAACAACCTCCAGCACCAACTCCCCCGTCATGGTCCCTCCGCTCAACTGGAGATACCTCTGGTCGGCCTGTTCCTGTGTCATGCCAGATTGTGGCGCATCCTGTGGCACGGCGTTACCCCCGCTGTCAAAGCCGACCACCTGGCCCTGTGTACCAGTGAGTTTATCCTGCTTCTCATTTGCCAGGGCAGCGGCGGCGACGGGGAGGGCATCACTACCAGCCCCAACTGTCACGCCGGTATCACTAATAGTTTTCAGCGTGTCATTCACATTCTTCTTGATGCGGTCAATCTCGCTCTGTACGCTCATGCCGCACCTCCTCAGATGGCCGCAAGGGCTTCCTCAATGTCACTGGTCAAGCTCACGCTACCCCCGGAGGTGTACCCGGCAGGCACAGAATAGGAGGTCGTGGTCAGGCCGTCGATGGTACCGGAAACAGCGCCGTTATTCGCCATGGAGCCGGATACCAATGTGCCTTCCGCATCTACGATCTTCTTACCAGTCAGCACATCAGCCGCAGCAGCCGTTACTCCGCTTACGTCCTGATATGCGGCTGGAATGGCTCCAACGGTGACCTTAGACAGCACCTTTCCAGTAGTTGGCGCAATCGTCTGGGCGGACTCGCTGGGGGTTGCGGTCTTTTCCTCCAGCGTGATAGATACTGTTCCAGCTCCGTCATGGTGTCCGGACGGAATCGTATAGGATGGAGCCGCAACGGTCAGCGTTTGGGTAACTGCCCCATTATCTGGCATCGTACCTGTGACCTTGCTGCCGCCAACATAGGCAGTTTCCCCATCGAGGATTTGTCCAGCCTCTGCGGTGGCGTCTGTTGTGTCTACAAACTCCTCTGGGATAGCCCCTACGGTGACAGAGGAAAGCACCTTGCCCTCTGTTGCCTCCACAGTCTGCTCGGACTTTGTAGGCGTGACGGTTTTCGTCTCTGGGACAATCTGCACCTTACCAGTACCAGCATGGTACCCCTTTGGGATGGTGTATGATGGTTCCTCCGCTGTAAGGGTTTTATTTGCGGCCCCATTGTTTGGCATGGTGCCGGTAGAAACCTTACCCGTCTTATCTACAAATACCTTTCCAGTCAGCACGTCAGCCACAGTGGTGGTCACAGCAGACACATCCTGGTAACTATCGGGAATCGGAGCTACCGTCACATCAGACAGTCCGTAATAACCGGGGTCTGGAGTCACGTTCTGCTGAACCTTGGTAGGCGTAACACTCTTGCTCTGGAGGTTATAGTTTCCACCGCCAGCCACACCGGACACCGTGCCACTGCCGTTATGGTAGCCCTTCGGGATGGTGTATGTATCGCCCTCCTGGACTTGCGCCGATACAGCGCCCCGGTTTTCAATACCCTCGATCTCTGTCGCCAGCTTGTCCAATGTGTCAACGCTCGTGCCAATACCAAGCTCTACCGCTTTCGCACGGATCGTATTTCGTGCGGTTTGGATGCGGCTGATTTCAGTTGCTACGCTCATTTTTTACCACCTTTCAAATCGTCCCTAAAAGGATCTCGATATTTCCAACAGTATCCTGCACCGCCGCCGCAGTAATGGGAAGGGTGTTGTCCCCCTCGAAGTCGCTCACCGCATTTACAGAGAGTGTATTCGTTTCCCTGTCCAGCAGTAGGCCGTGGCCGATCCTATAGCCACCACCGCCGCCCTCTGGTAATGGTATATCTGATTCCTCATATTCCCCGGAATCCGGGTTAAAAATGAGCCATGTCCCGTTTGTGCCGGGTTTTGGCGGATTATTGTTAATGTCTGTCAGACGGTCCTCCATCTGCTCAAACTCGGAGGGCAGGGGCGGCGGGAATGCGTCTACCGCATTGATGCTATTAAACACCGTGGCATAAAACAGGTTGCTGTGCCGCACCTGGTCACCCAGAGTGCCCCGAACCTGCATGGCGTATGTACCGTCATCCGCCAGCATGGAGGCGGTAAGCAGAGCGCTGTACACTTCCCCATCTCGGGAAAGCTGGATGATGTTCTTCTGCCCATCCTTCTCCACGTCCACCTTCAGGTCCCACCCTTCCGGCAGGTCAGTGGATATTTCCAGAGACGTGACCTCATTATCACCCTCAAATCCAAGGGAAAAACCGGGCGGCGTACAGATATTCCAATCGGTCATGTAAATCATACGCCAACCTCCTGTGTCATAGCGGCCACCTTATCCAGAAGTGCGTCTATCTCTTCCCCACTATATTTACTGGTGTAATAGCTTGTGGGTGTTTCCTCCGCAAGCGCCTGTAACTCCATGGTAGAAATCCTCTGTTCCAGGGCGGATAGCCTCTCTTCTATTGTCATGGTATCTCACCTCACACGACGAATCTTCGGTCCAACTTGTCCAGAATAAAGCGGCCAGTGCGGTCCATTACGGGGCCAGATGCGGTTAATTTAGGGGCGGAATAATAAAGAATTACACAGCCTTTATATCCGTTTCCGCCATTTGAGCCCATACCTCCAGAGCCTCCAGCACCTTCCCAAGTATATCTATCTTCTGCGCCGGTACAGTTGCCACCACCGCCACCGCCGCCACCACCATGGCCTCCAGAACCTCCGAAGCCATAGATGGTTGCATTTTCCCCGTTTACAGGTGTTCCACCATCTCCGCCATCACCACCAGTTGCGTATGGTTGTGTGCTAACTCTTCCTATCGTTCCATCTTTTCCGTTTTCTCCAGCAGAGGCACCGCCACCGCCGCCACCAGATGCAACATATCCCTCATAGGTTTCTCCTCTTACCGTATCGCCAGGTGTATAGGTTACTCCCTTATATATTACATTCTCTGCTGTGGAATTGGCTCCGTCTCCATTTCCTCCGGGGATACCCGCCTCTCCTGGCTTTGCGTATGTAATGCCGCTGGTCTGTTCGTAAAATCCATTTTCGCTACGGCTTCCATTTAGTGACGACAACTCGCCAAATGTTGTATCGCCACCATCCGAGCCATTCGTCGGTGCTTCTCCCCCGTTCCCGCCAGTTCCTCCATTCCCTATATGGACTTGAAATGCATTCCCTGGAGAAACTGTAATATTATTTTGATATATCTTTCCTCCCGCTCCCGCTTCTCCTTTTACTCCCCCGGAGCCACCTTTGCCTCTTCCCTTCGTTCCAAATATTCCTCGCCCGCCATCTTCTCCTGGCGCTCCTCCACTGCCGCCGCTTCCGCCGCCAATTAAAACTACACGAAGCGAGGTCACGCCATCAGGAACGGTCCATGTAGTGTCCTCATCTATGAGTTCCATTGTATCGTAGTATTCGGCGCTTGCTTTCGGCGGCACAAATCCAACCAGCAGCGTTTCATCCGCTTTCAACGTGTTGGACAGGTTGATGTCAGCGGATTCCAGGCAGGCGGTGACTCCCGTTTTGTCATAAGGATGCCATGTCGCAACACGGTTACCCGGCACCTCTCCTTGGTATACAATAGGAGCCTGTATTGTTTCGGTCCATTGGAAATAATTAGCCAGCCGCTCCGCTACCGCCGTTGAATTTACCAGACTAACCAGTGTTGCGTCCTTCACCGTTTTAATGTTAGGCTCTGCCGCCTCAGATACATCCCTTACCACCTCTCTGGTATTATGGATATACGCCCGTCCTTTCAGCGTGCCAGAGCCGCCGGAAACCTTTGCGTAGTTGGCCCCGCTCTCCAAGATAGAGAAGCCATCAGCAACCAGCTCATACATCGGGCTGCTAAATGTGATAATATCCCCCTGCTGGGCAGTTCCTTCAAACAGCTTGGTTTCCTCTCCGCCCTCCGCATATTGGTGTTCTGTGACTACTACCTGGGTTACTGTGGAATTATACTTAACGGACGGTCCCTCGTACATCTGGTTCTGCGTCAGCTCACCGGATATCCCATCCCATAAGCTTTCTATGCGCAGCACCCCACCTAAATCAGTCTTTATCACGGCTCCTATGGCAAACAGTACCTGTGCCAAATTATCCCTGGGCGATGCAATGGGCAGCCACCCATACAGCTTGATTTCCTTCAGATTGCTTTTGATTTCATAGGGCACGGTCCCGCAGATACCTGGGAGGATTTCGGCAACTGTCTGACCCGTGTATATCCCGCCGTAGTGCTTTCCTTCAGCCAAAATGCCCAAGGCAGAAACAGCCGAAAAGGAGTATGTAGTAGCGCCAATCCGCTCGATGTTCTGCACATAGAAAATGCCGATCTGTTTTCCATTGTGCTCATAGATAACCGGGTCATTTCGTTTGAACTGTGTTAGTGTGGAATCGTCACTCTCCACGTCAAATTCCAGGGTGTTAATGGACAAAGAATCTCCCAACAGTGTACCGACCAAATAACAGTTTCCCTTTTTGATGTCATCTTCTTCCCCAAAGACATGATCCAGATATCTAATCTTGTTATTCCCCATCTCATGTCCTTTCCGGGCTCTTAGCCACAAACTTGATGGTTAATCCTGTCCAATAATTTTTTCCGCCAGACTGACGCAGCAGGTTGTCGCTCCCTTCCGTGACATACGCCTGGAAAGTTAGCGTACTCTGTCCGTATGGGAAGGTGACAGAGTGGAAGCTAGTCGGAGCGGAGAGGACTTCATAGAGCTGGTCGTACTCCTCAAGGCTCGCCCCCTCCCGCTCAATCTGTAGTTGATAGTTGTAGAACGTCCCGATGATATCCCGTTCCATGGTCCCGGACAGGAGCCGTCCGGCGTTTTTCCCGTCCAGGACCTGGAAGCTCCGTGTCAGCCCTCCTGCCGGGACCCGAACCTTATAGGAAACTCCGTCTACAGTAAACAGACCCGCCATCAGAACACACCTCCGCTTACCAGGGACGGGCCCTTTCTGGCGCTCTCAACACTGATTTTTGGTTCCAAAATTCTAGCAAGCTGTGCGAGCGACCCGTCAAAAGTTATGTTGACCGCCGTTTCTCCCCCAACTCCTCCCATCTCGGAGATGGCCTCCATAAATGCCTGTTTCATCGTCGCCAAAGGCGTTTCGATGTTCGTTCCGCTACGCTGATCTCCAAGCACCGCCAGAAACTCACTATTAGGAGAGATTACAGCGCCAGAGGCTAAGTGGGGGATGCTAGATAACTCAGTAGATGAGTAACCAGAGATTGACCGACCACCAGAACTTATAGAGGCTGTTGCTTTATTGGCTCTATTAGTTGCAGAGTTAACAGCTGCTACAATGGCGGTAATTCCGGCAGCAATCGCAATGGCCGCAACTCCCATTGTTAAAGCGGACTGTAATGCGCCGACCGCAATGGCCGCAACAGCGGCGGCAGTAACGAGCAGTCCCAATACAGATATGACTTTTTCAAGACCTGACATATCTTTCCAAGCACCCGCAATATCCAAGATCAAAGTCAAAAACACGCCAAAAATAAAGGTGAGTGACACAACTTGAAAATTAAGCTTGGATAGTGCAGAAATCACAGACGCCAATTTCCATGCAGCGATAAAGGCGACGACCAGCTCTGTCAAATCCACAAGCACTTGGGGATTTTCAGACAGGAATGTAAAAAGATCGGACAATAGGGATAGTAATACAGGAAGTGCGTCTTCAATGACCCAAGACAAGAAAGGAAGCACAGTATTACTCCAAAAGTCGGATACAAGTGCCGCAATCACCTGAATTAATGGGGCTGTGCTCTCTAAAAGGCTCCTGATTCCGTTCATAAGAGGGCTAATATCGAGTGTCTTTGTCCATTCTAGTGTTGCCGCTGTGATTCGTTCAAAAAATCCAAGTACGATTTTTACAATATCCAAAATCGCACTCCAGATAGCCACTCCGTTGTTATTTTCTTCCCACGCCTCTCTGATCCGGTTTGCCAGATTTCCAACAATCTCGAAGATGTTTCGAATAATGTCTAGGATCGTATTGCATATTTCAACCCCGCTTCCATCATTCCAGGCTTCCCGGAAAGACTGCCCGACACTGATGATCAGCTTCCAAATCGAATTGAGCATATAGAACAGGGCGTCCAATACCGCCTGCCCGGTCCCGCTGTTCCATGCGGCCGTAAAGGCGGAGGCGATATCCCCTACGATGCCCAAAATGACTTGTAGGCCCTGCTGAATGAGATTCAGAAAGTCAAGGCCCTGCCCTCCTGTCCAAACCTGCATAAAGGAAGCGCCGATTGCGGAAAGCAGCTCGCCAATGGAAGACAGAGCGTCTCGAAAAGCCTGCAGAGTGGTTGCGCCGTACTGCTCCCAGCTATCTTGAAATACCTTCCAAAAATCCTTTAACCATTGGGGCAGTTCCACCTTGGAGAAATCTGTGTCAAATTTTGGCCCGGACACGGTACTCCCGCTGCCAGCCTCCTCTTTTCCGATCCTTTCAACGGTATCAAAGGAGGCCAGATATTTTTCCGCCTTCTTTGCCTCTTTTCCAACTTCCTCAGTGGCGTTGGCCTGGTCATACAGAGCGTCGGCGTTCTCCTGCGCCTGCTGGGCCGTTGTGCCGAAGACGTAGGCGATAAAGGCCGCCATCTGTGCCGTGACACGCTCCAAACCTTCCATCAGCGTGTTTAGAGCTGGCATAACTGTGTCATAGATTGGCTGAAATGCTGTTAGCAAATTGCTTTTAATGCCGGATAGAGCGTCAGAAAACCGCTGGTTTGCAGTCAGATATTTCCCGATTTGCTGCGTCAGCGCCGTTAGCCCCCGGCTGATGATATTAAAAAACAGGGCTCCGGCCACGATAGATTTTAGGCGTGTGGAAAATCGTTGTGCCGATTTTCCGGCCTTATCAAAGCCCTTTTCCCGGCCAAGAGCAGTTATTTTTTCTTTCAGCCATCCGGCTGCCTGTCCGGCTTTTTTGGCTGCTCCTGTCACTCCACTGCCCAACTGTTTCGCAAAAGATTTCAAACGGGTTCCCGCTTTGGCAAAGCCTCCCGTGGTCTGTGCGCTCAAGTCGGATATCTGGCTCTTTGTGCTTGCGGCGGCAGCTTGTAGCTCCTCCAGCCTTTTTTTTGCCGCTCTTAAACTCTCCTCAAGACGTTTTGCGTCCTCGGACGCCGACGGGTTCACCCGAAGCCGCTCCAGCTTCCGGCTCAACTCATCCACATTGGCATCCGCCTGGGCCAGCCGCTGGGTGATCTCGCTCAATTCCTTTTCCCGACCTGGGTCCACCTTTCCATATGCCTGCCGGTCAAATTCAGCCATGGTGTTGATCTTCTGAAACTCAGCATCAAGCCTGGCGGCCTCCGCCTGGGCCTTTTTCAGATCCCGCTCCATCTGGCTCACCCCTTTCGGGGCCGTTTTTCCAGCGGACAATTGGTCGTATTGCTCTTTCAGCTTTCTGACAGCGGCGGCCTGCTTGTCCACCTGTTCTGTCTGTTTGACCAACTTCTCCTGAAGCTTTTTAAGTTGTTTTTCCGCCGGGGTAGTGTCAGCTTCCGCCTTGATGCGTACACTGCCATCATATCTATCTGCCATTGGTCCTCACCTCGTTCTGGCAGTTCATTTTATCTTGGAGAAAAACTCGTCTATCGCTTCCTGCTCGCTCTCAGAATAATGGACTGGCGGTGTCAGCAGCCTTTTGGCCCGCTCTGTATCCCGCTTCTGCTTTCCCTTCATTTTGGAGGTGTCCGTTCCACGGAGCTGGATGGCATTTGATAGGGAAGAATCTTCATCCACACAATCCAGCATGGACATAAACTCAAACCAATGTAGATTCTCCCTGTGCAATTTCACCCCAAACGTTTTTTGGAACGAAGCGCATATTCTGGCGTGGTCAAAGTCGAACCAGAACCGTTGTGAGGAGGTAGTCGCCGGAACATCCTCCCGCTTTGGCTGTCCACATTGTAAAAACCACGCAATACCATCCATTGCTGTTTGGAGGGGAGGCTGTCCATTTCCAAACAGAAGATAAACAGCCTCCGTAACACGTTCCTCCTGGGTAAGCTCCTCGTCCTGCAGACAGAGAGCGATCTGTATCCCAATCCGGTAATCTGTGCGGATTAACCACCCTTGGTAACTATCTGGCAGCCTGTCCAGCAGGATATTAAAGGCTGGAGCCTGTGCGCTCTGCCCCATATTTCCCCATCCTTCTCATTCGGTCCTGCTTGTACTCCTCAAAGAACGGAAGCAGTGATCCAAAAAACTCCACAAACAAGTCCATGCTCGGAAGGATATCGCCAAATACCTTTCGGCAGGTGCCGTCCCCAAAAAGCTCGTCCACTTCCCGCTTTGTTTCCTTCTCCACCGCGACGACCTTTTCCACCGCCTCGATCTTTCCAGTAATATCTTCCGGAATTTCGCTCCCGATCTCCTTGGCCCGCTCCCCGATCCCATCCATCAGGCGGTAGAAGCGGACAACGAAGTTGTCATCGGCAACGGGGAGCGAGATAAACTCCCCATCGTCATTTACCTCGATCTTCTTTACACCGGAGGCGACTCTTATCTTGTTCTCCATCTAGTCTCCTCCTTACACAACGGCGGAATCAGCAGTAAATACCGGATCTCCGCTTGTAATCTTGACGGTACCAGGAATGGGATCTCCGATAAAATTCAAGGTGTACTCCTGAACAGGAGCCTCACCGCCAGCTCCACCATATGTGTCCACTTGAATGGATACCTTCTGTACCTCTGCCTTATAGGTGGCGCTTACGTCTTCTCCGGTCACGTCCCACAGGTCTACATTCAGAAGCCAGGAATTCGACTCCGCCAGAGTAGCCCGCTTGCGGCGAAGTTCTGTAACTAGTTCAAATACAGGATCTCCCTTAGTACACTGTTGACTGACTGGCATAGTCGGCTGATATCCCGTGATCTCTGTGGACGCAGAATCCGAAATAATATCTTGGCTGGTTTCAGACTGTGGATTGTACTCAGTCGACGCTTCTGTCACGTTAACCCCGATACGGGACCATTCGGCATCCTCATATGTTGCGGATTTTGATGTATCCAAAAAATGTGCGATCAGAGGTCGTTTGATTTTTTCGGTTGCCATACCAAATTCTCCTTTTTAAATAAAAATCCCCGCCACCTCATATTGAGATAGCGGGAACTTTGATGGGATAAAGGGGTCACAGAAAATCTTTCATAACTTTTTTCTTTCGAATAAAACAACACCCTCCGTATTTAGCGGAGGGTGTTTCATCATTTTTTCATGGCATCTGCAATGGCTTCTGCCTGTTTTCTCATATCATATTCTTTATTGTGCTGTATTTCACTCATTATGACTCCCTTAAGTTGCACCGGATGATCTACCCCATGAAATACATGTTCTCCAGAAGAAGTTGTGATTCGAATTGTGCCATATCCGAGCATCTTTCCAAATATATTTTCCTCAACCACCACATTATTCACTTTGTTTAAAGGTGAGTCCATGGAGTTGATTTTTAAAAGGCCGGTCTTCCCAAATACCCGTTTTGTTGTAACACAAAGAATGTCAAATTTCTCTTTCAGTATCTGGTCCAAAACACACATTGCAAGCGCCGCCAGAAAACAGAGCCAAATAAAGACTTTGGGGAAAGCCCCACCCTCCATAAACAGTATAAGGATTGCTAAAAGGAAACATGGCAAAATTAAAACTAGGAGCGGGACCAGCCTTTTTCTGCTGATAACTGCCTTTTGAATCATCTGCTCATCCTGATCAAGATATTCCATGCCCTGTTCCTCCTTTTGGAAAATCATAACATACATCCAAAAGAATTACAACATTTATCAAAATTTCCGCTATCTCAATATGAAGTTGTCGAGGTGCAAATAGGTTTTTACTGGACTTCGTAAGTCATGGACATCAGGATCTGATGGTCCTCGCTCATGTCCTGGTATCGTCCAAACAGGGAGGAGCGGGAGTTACATACCAAGTCCTTCACTGTTTTTCCCTGGCCCAGATCAATGGTTTCTGTCTGCTGGGTCAGCCAATCCGCCATCCGGTTCAAGCTCTCGTCGGCTTTCAGCCTCCCGTCTGTCCCGTCAGGTTGCAGACGGTAGATGATCTTGAACTGGTATTCCGCCAGGTAGGACCCGTTGATATACTCCTCCACCTTATAGGCTCCCTGTATCACAGACAGCGCCATACCTGGCTCGTCCGGGTCCAGAGATTCAAATTCGATTTTATCCACTGGCTTTTGCGGATATCGGTTCAAGCATTGGAGGACAGCTCTGGATACCTTGTCCTGTTCCTCTCCAGAAACGGGGCTTTTCCTTTTATTTCCGGTTAAGCTCATCTTTCACCGCCTTATCCGCCACATCAATCCATCTCTTCAGGTTTTGTGCCTTAGAAGCCTCAAACCAATGGCTTTGTGCCATAACGTGCATGGCTTGGTTAAACACCAGATCCTTGTCCGTCTTGACCTTGCTCTTGCCCTTCGTGGCGTAACTGCTCCCGGTTTCCGGGTCCACCATCAATTTTCCGTAGTAGAGATATCTGGCGTATGGACCTGGATAGATTACAGTTCCTTCTTCCACCCTTGTCCGGGTAGACAATGAGCCTGTCAAAGCAGGTACAAAGGGCGTTGTATCCTTTTTGATTTGCAGCGCCAGGATGTGCTCCGCTCTGCTGGCTGGCTCTGCCAGAACGTCAGACGGGATGTCAACTTGAATATCAAACTTGACCATCAGGCTCCACCCACTTCCCAGTGGGACATTTCGCCGCCGAAGTCCTTCTCATCTACCTTTGTTACACGGTACACATCATCGTTTTCTCTGTTGATGGTCTGAAAGTCATTGCCTGGCTTTAAAATCCTGCCTTTCGCAAAAAAGCATTTGTTTCCAGGCTCCAGAGTCCAGAGCTCATCTTTATTTTCTGACTCCATGTACTCTTTCGGCCCAACATAACGCTTCTTTTTTCCACTCATTCCATCCAGAGCAGAAACAGAGAAAGGGATATATAAATTTACGGCATCCGCTCCCTCGATACCGCTCGTCCTGACATTAACTCCTTTCGAAGCGTCTAGCAGAACTCCTTGCAGAAGCGTGATATTGGAGGTAATGTGATATTCGCTGTCCTCGGAAATGTTATAGAGCGTCACAGTATGGGGGAACATATCCACATCCGCACCCCCTCCCTCTGTACAGGAGGCCGGTAGCCCCTAAATATTGCTGGGCGATAGCCCCAAGGGAGGCTTGCGCCGCCTGGGCGGAGGACAGGGCCTGTTGTGCGCTGTCCCCGCCGCTTCGGTAGGTCTTGGACCAGCTTCCAACGCTCTGGCTTTGCAGTTCTCCCTCGGATGTCACGGAGGCGGACAGAGCCTTTTGCGCCAGCGCTTGGGCGGCATCAATGGCCTGATACTGCTCCGCAACGGCGCAACAGGCCATTTTCAGCGCATCAAGGCCAGCATTACGGGCCGCTCGGCCCTGCGTGTAGTAATCCAGGAAGGAGCTTGCGCGCAGGGACAGGCGGGGAAAGTCGGCCTCCTGAATGGCTGTCCCCAGGTATGTAGTTATGTAATACCTATAGTCTGCGTAAGCCATTACAGAGCCTTCTTTCAGGTTGATTTCGTGACGGTAACGGTGTAAACCTTCTGCGCCGCCCCGTTTTTCACCGTGATAGTAACTGTGTTTGCCCCCTCCGCCCAGGTAGCCGCCGCGCCATTGCTTACGGGCGTTTCGCCATTCAAGATGGTTACTGTCGCCTCGTCATCCTCTGGCGTTGCGGTGATGGTGTTGGTAGCGTTTGTCGTGTTGGCTGTATACTCCGTCGCATCTGGGTCAAACGACGGAGTTAGTGTCAGCGCGCCAATCGTCAGCCCCGAGAGGCGCGCGCTTAACCCCCCGCTGGCTCGTAGACAGCAAAAGGGAAGGCGTTCTCCAGCCCCGCATTATAGGCGTTGATGGGATTGGGGATCTCCCAGCCCAGCCGCATGACGGCACGGAGAGCCACCATGTCATTCTGCATCAGGTTATAAAGGATGTTTCCGGTAGTGGGGTCCTGCACCACACCGCTGTCAAAGATCTTGAAGGTCATATCCTGCCGGATGGCATAGACCAACTGGCTCCAGTCACCCACAATGGCCAGGGATTCCTCCGGGTCAAAAGCGCCGTTGACAGGGAAGTACATAGACATACCATCCAGCGCGTAGCGGGTGTCACCCTGCATGTCGGTCTTGAAAATGGGCTGACCGTTCTTGTCCACCAGGCCGCGCAGCTTGGCCCGCATCTGGATAGCAGCCATCACGCCGTTGGGGATATAACCGCTCTCCTCCACTTTGGCGATCACACCGCCCTCACCCATGATGTCCTTGAAAATATCGCTGGTAGCAGTCACAACAGCGTTTGCAGTAGTAGCCGAAGGAACCAAGCCCTCACGCCAGGAGGTGGGCTTGTCCGTGCCGTACAGGATGGCGGTGTCGATGACCTTACCGAATGCTTCCTGGAGACGGGGGCGTACTTCACCCCAGATGTCGTAGTTGCTGTCATCCAGCACTGCCTCTGGGATGGGGACGATGACAGCGATCTCCTCGGCGTAGATTTTCTTCTTGTCCCACGCCATGTTGGTGGTCTTTTTGAGGGATGCCTTGGAGTCAGACGCTCCAGTCGTAGCCTCGCCGTTCAC
>NZ_JBHEVC010000015.1:0-14489 GCF_041925235.1 Flintibacter sp. P01028 | reverse complement strand
GAGCGGGACCAGTTGAAACGGGAACTGTACGTTCTGAAGAAGGGCCTGACCGGCGAGGAGGCGGAGTTTATCGCCTTCAAGGCTGGGAAGATGGTGGACGATAAGACCACCTTTGAGCAGGCTGTGGACGCCCTGACCGCTGACCGCAAAAAGACCACTTTTGACTGGGCCGCTCCTGTGGGTGGCGGAAGCTCCAAAACAGGAGAAAACGATGTAATGAATGCCCTGATTCGGGGCGCACTGAAATGAAAGGAGAACCTAAATGGCTGTTGATATTATTGATAGAAGTAAACTTTCCGGGCTTATTCCTGAACCCGTGACCCGTGAGATTATCCAGGGAGCCGTAACGGAGTCCGCCGTGCTGCGGATGGCCAGACGGCTGCCCAACATGACCAGTAAGACCCAGACCCTTAACGTGCTGGACGCACTGCCAACCGCCTACTTTGTGAACGGCGAGGCTACGACTGGAGCGTCTGACTCCAAGGCATCCCTCAAAAAGACCACCAACATGGCGTGGGACAAGAAGAAAATCTACGCCGAGGAGATCGCTGTCATCGTCCCCATTCCAGAGGCGGTGCTGGATGACAGCGACTACGACATCTGGGGTGAAGTACGCCCCCGTCTCCAGGAAGCATTCGGCAAGGTCATCGACGCCGCTATCCTGTATGGCACGGACAAGCCCACATCCTGGCGTGAGGGCTTGGTACCTTCGGCTACTACTGCAAACGCTGTTGTGACCGCTACCAGCGATATTTTCAAGGACATCATGGGTGAGGGCGGCGTGATCGCCAAAGTGGAGGAGAGCGGCTATATCCCCAACGGTGTGATGGCTGCTATCCAGATGCGGGCCAAGCTGCGCGGCCTGGTGGACAAGAACGGTCAGCCCATTTTCAAGACCGATATGCAGGGTGATACCCGCTATGCGCTGGACGGTATGTCCATGTACTTCCCTGTCAACGGCGCATTTGACCCGGAGGAATCCCTGGCCATTGTGGGCGACTGGAGCCAGTTGGTCTATGCCATCCGGCAGGATATGACCTTCAAGATCTTTGACAGCGGTGTGGTGCAGGACCCCACTACCGGAAACATCCTTTATAACCTGATGCAGAATGACATGGTGGCTCTCCGTGCCGTCATGCGGCTGGGCTGGGAGATCCCCAATCCCATCAACGCCTATAATGCGGGGCTGGAGAACGCCTTCCCTTTTGCTGTCTACGAGCCAGCGGGGGGTTAAGCGCGCGCCTCTCGGGGCTGACGATTGGCGCGCTGACACTCACTCCGTCGTTTGACCCAGATGCGACGGAGTATACAGCCAACACGACAAACGCCACCAACACCATCACCGCAACGCCAGAGGATGACGAGGCGACAGTAACCATCTTGAATGGCGAAACGCCCGTAAGCAATGGCGCGGCGGCTACCTGGGCGGAGGGGGCAAACACAGTTACTATCACGGTGAAAAATGGGGCGGCGCAGAAGGTTTACACCGTTACCGTCACGAAATCAACCTGAAAGAAGGCTCTGTAATGGCTTACGCAGACTATAGGTATTACATAACTACATACCTGGGGACAGCCATTCAGGAGGCCGACTTTCCCCGCCTGTCCCTGCGCGCAAGCTCCTTCCTGGATTACTACACGCAGGGCCGAGCGGCCCGTAATGCTGGCCTTGATGCGCTGAAAATGGCCTGCTGCGCCGTTGCGGAGCAGTATCAGGCCATTGATGCCGCCCAGGCGCTGGCGCAAAAGGCTCTGTCCGCCTCCGTGAAATCCGAGGGAGAACTGCAAAGCCAGAGCGTTGGAAGCTGGTCCAAGACCTACCGAAGCGGCGGGGACAGCGCACAACAGGCCCTGTCCTCCGCCCAGGCGGCGCAAGCCTCCCTTGGGGCTATCGCCCAGCAATATTTAGGGGCTACCGGCCTCCTGTACAGAGGGAGGGGGTGCGGATATGGATATGTTCCCCCATACTGTGACGCTCTACAATGTGTCGGTGGAGACTGATCCGGCTACTCTGGATGAGAGAACGATCAATCACATCACGGTGCTGGAGGGGGTTCTTCTGGATGCCGTGAAGGGGAAAAACGTCAACGAAAGTGGGCTTGTAGATGCCGATTCCGTGACGCTCTACATACCAGTCAACGTGTCAGCCACTGATGGTGTAACCGGGGAGAAAAAGCGGTACGTTGGCCCCGTGGAGTTCTGGAACGGTGAGAGCCGGGACGGTCTGTGGACGCTCTCCCCCGGACAAAACACCTTTTTTGTCAAGGGAAAGGCTGCCCACCCGGACTGGAGCAATCAGAAAATATCCGCCGCATACGACTACGTCTACGACGTGAAAACGGTTGACTTCAAGGACTTCGGCGGCGAAATGTCCCACTGGGAAGTAGGTGGAGCCTGATGTTGAAGTTCAGTGTCCACACCGAGGGGCTAGAGGCAATCAAGGACAAGCTCGCCGAAGGGTGCACCAAGGCAGAGCACATTGTGGCACTCCAAGTGCGGAAGGATACTTCTCCTTATGCCCCAGCCTTGACAGGTGACCTGGACCGGAGGACAAGGGTTGATGGCTCTAAAGTTATTTATCCTGGACCACAATCTCGCTATTTGTACTACGGGAAACTGATGGTTGATCCTGAGACCGGAAGCAGCTACGCCCCAAAGGGCGGCACAAAGGTCCTGACGGACAAGGACCTGGTTTTTAGCAAAGCAGTACACGGACAGGCACAATCCCATTGGTTCGAGGCCAGCAAGGCGGAAAACCTGGAGAAGTGGGTCCGTGTGTCGGATAAGGCGGTGAAACATGATCTATGAAAAACGGGAAAAGCCCCGGATGCTGGCGGCGGCGGAAGAGGTAGACAAGATTTCCCGCTCAATGAATGTGTGGGTGAACACCTTCCCCGAAAAGCCGGTCACAATGATCAAGTATGAATCGCTGGATATTGCCATCGGAGAAGAGGTGGCCATGGCTCTGTCAACCATCCAGGGGACCTATATCACCCGGCAGTACATTTTGGGAGGCTACCAGGCGGAGTATCAATTCAAACTGATCTACCGTATCAAGCCTGGGAGTAGCAACGACCGCCGCCTGGAGGCCGACGAGCTGCTGAACCACTTTGGGGACTGGGCCAGGAAGAATCTGCCTAGCCTGGGAGATGGAGTACGGGCCCTTAGAGTCGAGCCGACTACCCAGGCATCAAAATTCGCCTCCTATGAAGGAGGAATAGAGGACTACCAAATTTTGATGAAGCTGACCTACGAGGTCGGCGTGTGAAAGGAGACAGCACAATGGCTGATTTAGAGTTTAACACTACCCCAGGCCAGACCGTGGCCCGTGAAATGCTTATAGCCTATCTGAATACCGCAACTACGACTCCGGAAGAGACGCCTGAATGGTCCCCTGTAGGTAAGCGTGTGGAGGACAGCTCTATCGAGTTCGACTGGCAGACGGAGACCAAGGTAGATATCTTTGGTGATACTTATACCACCGGAAAGAAGGCCACCAAGACACAGACCTTTGACCCCTTTGAGTTGGACGGCGCTGACAAGGCCCAGCAAAAGATTTGGAATCTTGCCATCAAAGAGAACAATGTCAATGCCCTGCTGAATCAGGATATGCTTATTGTCCACCTGTATGCAGGTACGCCAAACACGGCAGTATTTGCGGAGAGGTATTCTGCCTGCTCAGTATTGCCCACTGGCCTTGGCGGCGAGGGTGGCGGCTCCATTGGGATGCCCATTGAGGTAACCTACGGAGGCACCCGCACTACCGGAACGGCATCCATTTCGGGAGCCACTGTGACCTTTAAAGCAGACGGAGAGGAGTAATCCATGAAAGAGCTCAATTTTGATACTGGCCTTGTTACATATGACTTGAATGGGAAGTGCGAAGTATCATTCAACCCCACTGACAGCAACTTTGTGGAGCGGCTGTATTCCGCCTTTGAGGACTTAGACAAAAAGCAAGAAAGTTATAAGGCGCAGATTGAAAAGATGACCGACAAGAAAGAGATTTTCGAGTTTGCAAGGGAACGGGATGCGGAGATGCGAAGTGTCATCGACGGCGTATTTGAAGTCCCAGTCAGTGAGGTAGTTTTCGACGGAATGAATGTCTACGCTATTGCCAATGGACTCCCTGTTTGGTGCAATTTGATGATGGCGGTCATGGATGAGATCGATACGACGTTCTCTAGGGAGCAGAAATTGACGAACCCCCGCATCAGCAAATACACAGCGAAATACCAGAAATATCATAGAAATTAATTAAAGGAGTACATCATGGACTACGGACTTCCTAAAAGTGTTGAAATAGATGGAGAAGAATTTGCTATACGGTATGATTACCGGGTGATTCTTGATATCTTTGGGGCCATGAACGACCCAGATTCCAGCGAGGAAGACCGTGCCCTTGATGTGCTCCAAATTTTTTACGTTAATTTTGACGATCTGACGGACTATGATGCGGCAATGAAAGAGGTTTTCCGTTTTATCAACGGCGGTGAGGAGCCGAGGGAGAAAAAAGGTCCTCACCTTGTGGACTGGCCTATGGACTTTCCACGCATCATTGCGCCCGTTAACCGTGTGCTGGGCTATGAGGCCCGCGCAGTGAACTACGATATAGAGACCAACACGGGCGGAGTACACTGGTGGACGATCCTCTCAGCCTATGCGGAGATTGGAGACTGCCTCTTTGCTCAAATCGTCCGCATCCGAGACAAAAAGGCAAAGGGCAAGCCGCTGGACAAATCAGACCGAGAGTTTTATCGGAAAAACCGAGATATTATCGACATCAAGAAGACTTACAGTCAGGCGGAGAACGACCTCCTCAACCTTTGGACTGGCGCAAAATAAAACCACCCCCGGAGGGGCGGCTGAGTTATCGTATAGAGCATCTTGTTAATTGTACATGTGCAATAGGGACACCATCACACTCTCCCGCAATAATGATGGAATCTCCGTCCTTTAATTGAGCAATCAAGTCTGTTTGATCTCCATCTTTTGGGAAGAAACACTGGATAGGGTAAAGTCCATAACCATCATTTGTCTCAAGAGAAATGCAAGGTGCTTTTGTCACGATATCCTGACCGATATTTTGAATGGTCCCGGTCACGACCAGAATTTTATCTTTGTATAGTGTGTCTGCGTTCACTGTATTTTCTTTATATGCCGCCCACAGATCAGTGGCAGAAATGGTGATTTCCTCCGATTGGATGGCCTGCGTGGTCGTAGACTTGGACGGAATGTCTGGACTGGCGTTTGACGGCCTATTAGAGCGTCCCCCAAAAGTAAGAGATACAGCGGCAATAATAGCAATGAAAATCACAGCCGCAAATGCAATATTCCCCTTAATTCTTCTGCTTCTTTTTTGGGGGGCGTTCTCGCTATCGAAGGCGGCGGTTTCCGGCGTGTTTGTTGCATATTCGCTCTCAACCACAAGATGAGAACCAGATATTACAGTATTCACGACCTTTGCCTTATCTTCCGGCGACAAGAGAATTGAAACAGAGCAGTCTATCTTCCGGCCCTTTTGGAACGAAATGGTATGCGGGCCGTCTTGAGCGTATGCAGAAATGGTTGTCCCATTTCGCAAAGTCCCGACAACCTTACCGTCTAAAAGGACAGCAAAATTAGCCGCACAGCCCCACATACACTTCTCTCTTGTAATAATGATTTCCTTATACCCATCCACATAAATCTCTCCCTTCAAGGTGGTGTTCTTATGTCTGCAGACGGTTCCATCGTCATTGAGACCAATATTGATGATAAAAACGCACAGAGGGAATTGACCCGCCTGAATAAGCAAATCGAATCGCTCGAGGATCAGCTTGCGTCTAAAAAGCAGGGGCGACTGCCCCTTGAAAATAACCTGAACTCGGTCAACGCAAAGCTGGAGGAAGCCCGAAAGCGGCTGGCAATGCTCCGGGATGAGCAGAACGCCATTACCTCCGCTATGCAGGCCGGAGCGACCGCAGATGATTATATGCGTGCCTATTCAGATAGCCCTATGGTCAAGGCCGCTCTGAAACAGCAGCAGGCCGAAGTTGACGCTATCGAAAAGGAGTGGAAACAGGCCGACAAGGCTATTTCCGCTTACGATTCTAAGATTTCAGGTCTAGAGGCTAAACTGAACAGTGCAAAGGCGGAGGCCGGAGGTATCCAGCAGAATATGGCTAAAGCTGGTCCATCCGCCGAAAAGATGGCAAAATCCGTTGACAAGGCGCAGAGGAGTGCAAGTAAGTTCTCCATGCGTCTGCGGGAGGTCATCAGGAGCGCACTGGTCTTTACAATCATCTCACAGGCACTTGCAAAATTCCGCGAATGGATGGGCAAAGTCATTAAGACGAATGACGAGGCTCGTGCTGCGATTGCCCGCTTGAAGGGTGCGCTGCTCACATTGGCGCAGCCTTTAATTGACGTCATTATACCAGCGTTTACCAAGTTTGTCGATATGCTGGCCAGAGTTATTTCAATGGCGGCGCGTCTTACTGTGGCCCTTTTTGGGACCACAGCAGAAAAAGCTGCTGAGTCCGCAGAAAATCTATATGATGAAACAGAAGCCATCGAGGGAACCGGGGAGGCCGCAGAAAAAGCAGAAAAGTCGCTTGCATCGTTTGATGAAATTAATCAGCTTTCAGGTGGAAACAAAAAAAGTTCCAGTCAAGAACAGGTAATTGCCCCCGATTTTTCCGCAGTTAATCAAAACAGTGGATGGTTACAGCAAATGATGGAAAGTGTCTCTGCGTGGGTTCCGGTTGCTTTGATGCTTGGAGGGATCGCTCTTGTCGCAATTGGAGCATCAATGGGTAATCTGCTACTTGTTATCGCAGGACTGCTATTGCTTGGCGCAGGGATTGGATTTTCAGAAGAAAACGAACAACTTCAATCTTGGGTAGATTCGCTTAGACTTAACAGTGTGCAGGAGTTTGTGAAAATTGCGGTTACCCTTGGGGGAATTGCGATGGTAGCAATCGGAGCTGCTACAGCAAATATACTTTTAGTCATAGTCGGACTAGGTTTGATCGGTGTATCTGTTGCGTATGCGGCGCAGAGCGGTATGATACAAGATTGGGCAGAAACACTTGGCCTTTCGAGAGCGGCGCAGTTTATAACTGCGGCACTGCTAATTGCTGGATTTGCGCTTGTCTGCATCGGGGCGGGCCTTGGGAACATCCTAATGGTTATATCCGGTATTGCCTTATTTGCGGCAGGAGTTTATGTGGGCAGTGAAAGCGGGACATTAAAATCATGGGCAGAAACCCTTGGGCTTGATTCTGCATTTGAGTATGTAGCCGCTGCAATCCAAATTGCAGGGATTGCATTGATTTGCATCGGAGCGGCAATGGGTAACATCTTTATGGTTATCGCAGGAGGAGTTTTACTTGCTGTAGGTATCACGGCAGAGGTACTTGGGGAGCAAACATTGATGGCTTGGTGGGAGAAGCTGAAACTCACAACCGTCGCCCAGTGGGTTGCTGTAACTCTGCTCTTGGCTGGAATTGCATTGGTTGCTATTGCGGCAGCTACTGCGAATATTCCGCTGTTGATTGCAGGTGCAATTGCCCTTGGACTTGGAATCGTTGCTTCAGCAAAAGATGGGAATTTGCAAGACTGGGTCGAAACATTAGGGCTTGGAAAAGTTATGGGATATGTAACTGCTGCGGTTTTGCTTGTTGGAATCGGCCTTGTTGCAATAGGACTGATGACCATGAATCTTACAATGTTTCTTGGCGGCATCGCCTTGCTTGTAGCCGGTTTGGTTATTGGAAATGAGAGCGGAACATTTCAAAGCTGGGTTGAAACACTGCATCTTGAAGAGGTGGCTGGATGGGTTTCCACTGCAATGCTCCTTGCTGGTATAGCTCTTGTTGCTATCGGTGCAATGACATTGAACCCAGTCATGCTACTGGCTGGAATCGCTCTCCTTGGAGGCGGCGCTGCCCTCAAATTGGGAAGCAGTGGGGCAACAAACGGCGGAAGAGGCGGTGGGTTCAGTGGCAGAATTTCTACTCCCAAACTTTCAATTGACGACATTCCCGCCCTTGCAAAAGGCGCTGTTATCCCGCCTAACAGGGAATTCCTTGCCGTTCTGGGCGACCAAAAGAGCGGTACGAATATTGAGGCCCCCACCTCGGAGATTGAGGCGGCGGTTATGCGGGGTATCCAAAGAAGCGGAATGAGCGGAGGCGGCGGGAACCGTACCGTGATTCTTGAAGTAGACAAACAGGTGCTAGGCCGTGTAACCTATCAGGCCAATCAGGCGGAAGGAAAGCGAATCGGCGTTGAATTAGTGGAGGTGTAATTTTGAGTTACATCAAAATAAATGGAAGGGAATTTGACGCAGATGTCGCTATCTCATCTTATAACCGGAATTTCAATGTGCTGGATGGAGACAATGCGGGTCGCGTTCTTTCTGGTCTGATGATACGAGACATTATTGGAACATACCTTGGCCACAAAATCACTGTATTCCGGCGCGGAAACAACTATAAAGGGCTGGATGACTTTTGGGACTATTTGTATCAGCATTCTATTGATGATTCCGTACTGCTGGAGGCGGCGGACGGGCAAAAGACCATTAGTTATCAAGCTTACTACACCAGTGCATCACAGGATATTGAGAGGGTAGAAAACGGCGTGACTTACTGGGGTGAGATCGAAGTTAGTTTTGTACCCATGGATGCGCAGCTAAAGCCTTGAGGTGACGTGGGATGGCAAAAACAACAAAGATTGTATATGACGGGGAAACATATATCGGATCAGACATACGGGGAGGATCGATCAGGACGGCAATGTCTTTGCTGTCCTCTTCGCTGGGAACAAACACATTTAACCCTATTATAAAGAGTCCCGATAAAAATCTGTCCAAATTCTCAAGAAATACTCCTATTACAATATATCATAACGATGAACAGCTTGGAATTTTTTATGTACAGGATATAAAACGAACATCCAAAGATTTATACAATATCTCTGCCACTTCGGCAGTAGGGCTGCTTAGTGAAGGACGCCACTACGGCGGGATATACACGGGTCAGACAGTTGCCGAAATCCTCCCAGGTATCTGCGGGACCGTGCCCTATGAAATCAAAACCAATCTGACGGAAATCAAGCTGTATGGGTGGCTGCCCATTGCATCGCCTAGGGATAATTTGGCACAGGTACTGTTTGCCATAGGAGCCGTGATAAAGACTGATTTAGGCGGGGTGCTGCGTATAGAAAGCTTATGGGATGGGATATCCGGTGAGCTGACGCAGAACCAGATGTACGAGGGACCATCCGTTAAATATGATTCCGCAGTAACCCAGGTGGTAGTCACAGAGCACCAATATGTGGAGGGCGGAGAGGAAACCAAGCTGTTTGAAGGAACTGCCCAGCAGGGGGATATTATCACATTTAATAGCCCGATGTATGAGCTGGTTGCTGACGGCTTCTCTATCTTGGAGAGCGGGGCCAACTACGCAAAGGTTTCTGGCGGCTCTGGCACGCTGAAAGGGAGGGCGTATATCCATAATACCAGAGAGGTGGTAAGGGATGTATCTGAGGCGGCAGAGCCTAACATTAAAACGGTGAAGGACGCAACACTGGTTAGTCTGGTAAATTCAACGGCGGTAGCGGAGCGGCTGGCTAATTATTTCCAATGGACCGAAACAATACAGGCTCCTATTGTATACCAAGGAGAGGTGCCGGGTAACCGTGTTGCGACATGGCATCCTTATGACAAAACGGGAGTCACCGCCTGTCTAGAATCCGCTGACATCAACCTGTCCAACACGTTGAAAGCGGATGAAACGCTGCTGGTTGGATTTGTGCCGCCGAAATTCGAGCAGGTAGTAACATATGATGAGCATGAAGTGCTGACAGGCTCTGGAACCTGGACAGTCCCGGAGGGCGTTACACAGGTAGTAGTGGTCTTGATTGGAGGCGGCGGAGCCGGTGGGAATGGAGATGATGGTACAGGCGATTTTTATGGTGGATTTGGCGAAGACAAATATGACAACCAAACTATTTCTATTTATACATCTGATTCCGCTGGACAAACAAAAACCGGAACCGCTTCCATCTCATCAAGCGGACATACAACAGAAGCGGGCGTTGGAGGTTCAGGCGGAAAAGCTGGGGAACCCGGAAAGGTCTATCAAAAGACAATCAATGTTTCAGCGGGAGACACTATCTCTTATATTTGTGGCTCTGGCGGACAGACCAACGGAGCTAGTGGAGAAGATACCGTTTTTGGAGAAGAGTCTTCCGCATCTGGATCGGCGGAGTCTGCTGGGTATACAGATATCGTAACAGGAATAACTTACGCAAAATCTGGAATTCCTGGTTCTGCCGGGGCTGACGGAGGAACCGCTGGAAATAATGGCGGTGACGCTGGAGAGATAGCTGGCGGTACTGGCAGGCCTTCTTACAGTAACCAAAAGAATGGAAGTGACGGCGGATCGTATGCGAACTACACATCGACTTATTCCGTAAACGCCTCTGTTTCTTCGTCCGGTTCAGGCGGAGGTGGCGCTGGAGGTTCTTCTGGCTCAAACAATGGAAGCGCTGGGTCTTCTTCAACCGCACCGAGTTTTGGCTTTTCGTCCCAAATTGCTGAAGGAACTTTCAGGTCGTCAAAACCTGGAGCGGGCGGGAAAGGCGCTGACGGAGCATCCGCCGTATTGTATGGATGCGGCGGCGACGGCGGCGGCGGTGGCGGCGGCGGAGGGGCCGCTGGCAACTATAACCTTACGGTCCGAAATAATGCATCTATCAAAATAACATCTACTCCGTCCAGTACAATAAGAATAAGATTTTCAGCGCACGTTAAAACCTACGACAACTATTCTGGTAGTGGCGGTGCTGGAGGCGCCGGAGGAGCTGGTGGGGACGGATGCATCATCCTCTATTATGGCGCACAGAAAAAGATTGAATCAGGCCCCGTGATGGACCGCACTGGCCGCTTTATTCTGGACAAGCTGGGCCGAAGAATCGTCGTGTGAGGTGAGATACCATGACAATAGAAGAGAGGCTATCCGCCCTGGAACAGAGGATTTCTACCATGGAGTTACAGGCGCTTGCGGAGGAAACACCCACAAGCTACTACACCAGCAAATACAGTGGGGAAGAGATAGACGCACTTCTGGATAAGGTGGCCGCTATGACACAGGAGGTGGGCGTATGATTTACATGACCGATTGGAATATCTGTACGCCACCCGGTTTTTCCCTTGGATTTGAGGGTGATAATGAGGTCACGTCTCTGGAAATATCCACTGACCTGCCGGAAGGGTGGGACCTGAAGGTGGACGTGGAGAAGGATGGGCAGAAGAACATCATCCAGCTTTCCCGAGATGGGGAAGTGTACAGCGCTCTGCTTACCGCCTCCATGCTGGCGGATGACGGTACATACGCCATGCAGGTTCGGGGCACTCTGGGCGACCTGGTGCGGCACAGCAACCTGTTTTATGCCACGGTGTTCAATAGCATCAATGCGGTAGACGCATTCCCACCGCCCCTGCCCTCCGAGTTTGAGCAGATGGAGGACCGTCTGACAGACATTAACAATAATCCGCCAAAACCCGGCACAAACGGGACATGGCTCATTTTTAACCCGGATTCCGGGGAATATGAGGAATCAGATATACCATTACCAGAGGGCGGCGGTGGTGGCTATAGGATCGGCCACGGCCTACTGCTGGACAGAGAAACGAATACACTCTCTGTAAATGCGGTGAGCGACTTCGAGGGGGATAACACCCTTCCCATTACCGCGGCGGCGGTGCAGGATACTGTTGGAAATATCGAGATCCTTTTAGGGACGATTTGAAAGGTGGTAAAAAATGAGCGTAGCAACTGAAATCAGCCGCATCCAAACCGCACGAAATACGATCCGTGCGAAAGCGGTAGAGCTTGGTATTGGCACGAGCGTTGACACATTGGACAAGCTGGCGACAGAGATCGAGGGTATTGAAAACCGGGGCGCTGTATCGGCGCAAGTCCAGGAGGGCGATACATACACCATCCCGAAGGGCTACCACAACGGAAGTGGTACAGTGTCCGGTGTGGCTGGGGGTGGAAACTATAACCTCCAGAGCAAGAGTGTTACGCCTACCAAGGTTCAGCAGAACGTGACTCCAGACCCCGGTTATTACGGACTGTCTGATGTGACGGTAGCTCCGATTCCCGATAGTTACCAGGATGTGTCTGCTGTGACCACCACTGTGGCTGACGTGCTGACTGGAAAGGTATTTGTAGATAAGACGGGTAAGGTTTCTACCGGCACTATGCCAAACAATGGGGCCGCAAATAAAACCCTTACAGCGGAGGAACCATCATACACCATCCCCAAGGGGTACCATGCTGGTACTGGTAAGGTGCAGATTGTCCCAGAGACGAAAACCGTCACGCCTACAAAGTCCGAGCAGACTGTGGAGGCAACAGAGGGCAAGGTGCTTTCCTCTGTCACCGTAGGGGCTATCCCAGAGGAGTTTGTAGACACAACAGACGCCACCGCAGAGGCTGAACAAATCCTCAATGGAGAAACTGCGTATGTTGGCGGCAGCAAGGTCACAGGTACGATGCCAGATAATGGGGCAGTTACCCAAACGCTGACCGTTGCGGCTCCATCCTATACGATTCCGGCCGGACACCATGACGGAGCTGGAACAGTATCTATCACGCTAGAGGAAAAGACCGCAACCCCCAGCAAGTCCGCCCAGACGATTGCGCCAACCACAGGAAAGGTGCTGTCTAAGGTTACCGTTGGAGCCATTCCAGCCGCATATCAGGACGTAAGCGGAGTAACGGCTACTGCGGCTGATGTGCTGACTGGTAAGAAGATCGTAGATGCGAAAGGTACATTGGTATCCGGGTCTATGGCGAATAACGGCGCTGTTTCCGGTACCATCGATGGCCTGACCACGACCTCCTATTCTGTACCTGCCGGGTACACCTCCGGGGGCAGCGTGAGCTTGACCAGTGACATTGAGGAAGCCCTTGCGGCCATCTGAGGAGGTGCGGCATGAGCGTACAGAGCGAGATTGACCGCATCAAGAAGAATGTGAATGACACGCTGAAAACTATTAGTGATACCGGCGTGACGGTTGGGGCCGGTAGTGATTCCCTCCCCACTGCGGCCGCTGCCCTGGCGAATGAGAAGCAGGATAAACTCACCGGCACCCAGGGTCAGGTGGTTGGCTTTGACAGCGGGGGTAACGCCGTGCCACAGGATGCGCCACAATCTGGCATGACCCAGGAACAGGCCGACCAGAGGTATCTCCAGTTGAGCGGGGGGACTATGACTGGGGAGTTGGTGCTGGAGGTAGTTGAGTCCCCTGATCCGGTAGACGGAGGCACAGATCCCAGAGTGCAGTTAGCTGTGAATGGAGATTTTGTGGGCCTTGAGAAGTTACCGCTGATCGGGATTTCTAGTAATCATGATACGGCATATATGTTTGCCAATCCAGGAGAGATTGATGCTTTCACAAGTCCGGGCTCTGGCATTGTTCAAAAAGTAGACTGTGGGGGCGTGTTTTTCTATAACGTAGGGGGCGCAAAAAAAACCGGCTTTGCGGAAAATGATGCTTATCTGCCTACGATGGACGATGTAAAGGAGGAACTCCGCAATTCTAGACCAAAATCCACCCTAGTCACCCTCCCCCTCTCCGCTTGGTCCAACAACACCCAGACTGTTACAGTTCAGGGCGTACTTGCGGATGAGAGTAAACAGTTGATTCAGCCAATGCCGACGATTGCGGACCAAGCTGTGTATTCTGCCGCCGGGATATCCTGCACGGGACAGGCGGCCAACAAATTGACATTCAAGGCGCAGACGGTCCCGACAGAAGATGTACAGGTTTATGTGGTAATCCAGGAGGTAGGGACATGATTTTTAGTTGTCCTGCCAAGCCGTTTCCGAAATTGCTTGAGTTTACTTTTCAGAATGGGCCAGGCTCCGTTGTGCATGGGCCTTATTTCGCTGAAGAAGGCATGGATTTTTCGGACTGGGTCGTATCTCCACATAATATCGATGGGTTTAAACTTGTTGATTCCCTGAAAGGTCTGACCGCTCAACCTCCACCTTATCTTGTCACAAGTGATGAGCAATTTTATCTTACCGTAACTGTTAATACTCAAATAATTGATGGCGAGGTTTATGTCATCGCTATGAATATGTAACTATTCTCGATTGCAACGATAAAAAAGTTAAAATTTCGGAGGTAATGGCATGATACTGAACCCGGTGATACAAGGTGGGGGCGGCGGTGCAAATCTCGTGACTGCAACACTGGATTTTGAGCCGAAAAATGGTGTAACATACACGTTTCTGGATGAAAATGGAACGCCTAAGCAAATCGATGGGACGGGAGTCTATTCCATGCAGGCGGGGATTTTGATTGCCGAATTTGATGTGTCACGCTCTTCGCCCTTTTTCTCTGGTGACATTTCTCAAATTAAAATTATTGGCCAAGTTGGAGCCGCTTATCATGTGACTGGAGATTTCAGGATTTATTAA
>NZ_JBHEVC010000014.1:0-14489 GCF_041925235.1 Flintibacter sp. P01028 | reverse complement strand
TGCTCAAAGGTGGTCTTATCGTCCACCATCTTCCCAGCCTTGAAGGCGATAAACTCCGCCTCCTCGCCGGTCAGGCCCTTCTTCAGAACGTACAGTTCCCGTTTCAACTGGTCCCGCTCGCTTTCCGCGGCGGTCAGTTTGCCGGAGAGGGTGTCCCGCTCGCCGGTCAGCTTATCCCAGCGTTCTTTCTCACCAGCCTGTCCAGTTTGCCAAGTGCGGTAGGCAGTCAGTTCTTCCTCGCTGGGCATCCCCTTCATGGCTTTTGCAAGCCGCTTGCCAATCATGGCATCCACTTCCGCCTGAGTGAAGGTTTTCTCAGGGGCGGGCTCCGGCGCAGGGGCCGGGGTAGGGTTATTGATAGGTTCGCTCATAAATACCTCCGTTTATTGTCAGGGCCGTCGCCCTGCGGTTTTACGCCTCTCGGCAATTAGTAAACTACTTTCATTCGTTCTTTTTGCAACGGCAGCCCCGCCGCCTCGCTGAACGACTTATATTCTGCGTTTAGCCGCCGAATGCGGGCTGTCACCGATTGAGCGTCCTCTTCCAGCCCTGCGGCCTTGTATGCCGTCTGTTCCCGCTTCAGCTTGCGGACGGTCCGCTCGATTTGCCTCTGCTTCTGGGTAGCCTCATAGGCTGTATAGTGCTTACCCTCAAAGTCAACGTCGTGGCCGTCGTCAATGTGGGCCAGCTCCTCATCGGTGTATGTGCGCTCCATCACACCATCCACAAATGCAGTCCTGATATGACGGCAGTTGGCTCCTTCCAGTCCATCCACATAACCAAGGCCGCACACCTCGTAGATGTTCGGATACTTGTCCCCGGCTCTGACAGAGTACACACGGCCCTGCCATAGCTTGTGGTTCTGCCAGCCGACACCCTTATCCCGTGCCCCGATGTGGGCGGACACTTCAAAATAAGGTGTTTCCAGATATTCAGCACTCTGCTCCGTGTACTTGGCACAGAGCTGGGATACGCCTGTCATCACTGCACGACGGGCAGCCACGTCAATTTGGTCTCGGTGTCCGCTCTCGTAATCCACGATCTTGATACCGCTGTCCGCAAGCTGTTTGACAGCGCTTTTGATGGCCTGATTGTAAGAGATGGCCCCGCTCGTGATCTGCATCTCCGCATTGTCCAGCGCCCATTGATAGGCTTTTGCAGGCTTCAGCATCGTCCGCCCATTGTCCACCAGAAATCCCATGGAGCGGGTTAGGTTTCCAACCTCCCGCTGTGCCTGTGCCATGATGGCGGCAATCTCGGTGACACTCACAAGCATTTCAGGTGCCGTCACCCCCGCAAGGTCTATGACCTCTCGGTAGTACCGCTGGTTACGCTCTACTACGTCGTCCAGCAGCTTTTTAAGGTCCCGCTGGCTGATGTTGGCGGTGCGTTGGATGGCCTTTTCGATTTCCTCCAGGCTGATGCCGTGGGAGCGAAGCGCCCGGATGTCCTGCACCGTGACCTCGTTCAACTCGCCAGTCAGTTTCAGCCGGGAGCATATCTCGTTAAGGAGGGTCGCTTCCAGACTGCGGTACAGCTCGGCCATCTCTTCCGGGAGGGCATCGAGAAGTTCCGGGGTGAATGGATATCTCATTCAATCTCCTCTTCCTCCTCGTCTGTCATATCCTCCATCTTCGGCAGCATCTTCTTTGCCGTAGCCTCGTCCTCATTCATCCACTTAGACCGGAACTCCCAGTCATTCATGATACCGGCGTTCAGAAGTTGCATATCCCTGGCGAAATCAGACTGCTTGTCCTCGATGATGGAGTCATCAAAGTCAATGGAAATCTCCACGTCCTCATTTAGTCCGGCATTCATGGCCGTGTTTCCCAGGCGGAGAATGATCCGGCACAGCTCGGTCAATACCTGCTCCAGAATGATTTCATGTTTCTTGATCGTACGGAACATGGTGCTGTTTTCGCTGATGACCTGCGTCGCTGTGGCCACGCTACCCTGGTCGAATCTGTAATGATTCTCTCCGAAGCCGCACTTGCTGGACAGCAAATTGAGCTGGTCCTGGATTCCTGTATTGTGCTCCTGCGTCCGAAGGGTCATATCGATGGGGGTGATGATCCCGTTATTGTCCGTATCCTCCGGGAGCACATAATATGTCAGGTCGTCCGGGTCGAAAAACGGCTCTCCATCCAGGTCCTTTGTAGCTGATGGCTTTACCATGATACGCTTTTTCCCCAGGATGAACTCGTTTACATAGCTGTCATAAGCCACGTCCACGCCCTTGAGCACGTCGATGGCGTTGGCAAACACAGAGATGCCAAGAGGAATATTATCGTCGTAGTTGTTGGCGATGTTGGGCCGGTCAATGACAAACTGCCGACGGTCCGACCCAGTATGTACCACCTGTGGAACCCGCTCAAAGCCTGACACATCAGCCAGTAAAACTTCCGCATCCACATTGTTGTTCCGGTATCTGTAGAGCCGGTTCTCAATGTCGTACAGGCCGTCGACCTTGTGGTGGATCTGGAGGTAGCAGTAATCCTCTCCATTGATGGTAACGATGCTGTCAAAAGCGCACTCTGTAATGATTCCATTCCGCCATGCCAGCGGCCAAATGTGCTCTACGGTCACATAGTCCATCACAATTCCGTCGGCGCTTCCGGGGACAGGCCCTTCTTCCGTGGCCTCCATGCCCACAACCCTGGGGATAAAGGCTACTGTTCCAAGGGCAAACGCCTTTTCCTGCATCTCATTTGCTTTGACCAGGAAATTGTTTTCGGTGAACACACGGTCAATGAAGTCCTGCTCCCGCTGGCCCTCCAGGGTGATTTCAACCCGTTCGTTCATAAGTAGGTTCGCCCAATCCTCCGGGATTTTCTTGCCCATATTGAGAGTGTACCGCTTGCACCGAACCACACTAGCCCCGTTGTGGACCTTGTACCTGTGGAATCCCTTTACGTCGCCCACATACCAAGACTTCCACTCCTGCACTTTTGTGTAAAACTCCTCCGGCACCGTGGAGTAACCAAGCTCTTTCAGTTTTTCTGTAATATTCATGCCGTTATTCCCATCCTTCGGAATACTCTCTCCAGGGCATATCTAGTAGCGTCAATCAGGTGATTGTTTTCATCAGGATAACCGCTGATAATTTCTCCGTCCTTATTTCGCTCATACTCATAATTCACAAACTCGTTGTATGCGTTTGGCGTTCTTCTGCGGTCAATGACAATCTTCCGCCTCTGGAGCCACTTCATGCCGTACTCTACACTCCCAGAGCCTTTAATTGCTTCTTTGGCTGGGAGCCCCATCGCCCGGTAGTCTGCTGATGATTTAGGCTCTGCGCTGTCGCAGGTAATGTAAGCGTCCTTGTACCCTTTGGAAAGAATCAACTTCCCGCTCGCCTCGTTGGTCAGCTTATTTTGGTATATCTCGTCCATCAGATAAATCGTCTCTCTGGCCCGATCATAGTGGAGGCGGATAAAGGCAAAGGGGTCAGGAAACCAGCCCCAGTCCACGCCTTGATAAATCTTGTCAAAAGACGAAATCTCTTTGTCTGTGATCTCCCGCAACTCAAGGTTTTCGAATACGTTCCCGCCAGTTCCAACAGCTTCACCTAGATATTCATGACGGTACGCCCGCTCATCTGTGGCTTTCAGGTGCTCGGCTTCCGCCATGAACTGCGCTCCCAGCCACTCTGGCGGGGCCTCAAGGTATGTACTCTTGTGGCACAGCCTGTCCACCCGCTCCTCCAAACTGTCCTTGTTGGCCCAGTTATCCCGGCTGATTGGTGGATTGTAGCTCTCAAAATTCCAGAACTTCGACCCACCTCTCATGGTAGATTGCAGTATAGTTCGGATCTCAGCCCGACCAGCGAACTGATCTTTCTCCTCAAAATGGGTGACGGCGATATAGCCAAAGGGAACCTTGATAGACTTGATTTTCATGGGATCATCCGCACCCCGGAACATAATTTTCTGGCCGGTTGGCCTATAAATCAGTTCCATAGGCTGCACCTTTGCATCCCAGTATTCTGCCATTCCAAGCTCTCCAATGCCCCAGAGATATTGTGCGTATACACTGTCTCGAATCGTATTAGCTACCTTTCGGAGCACAAGGGCGTGAGTCCCTGGGTTGTTTATCAGCAGCAGCGGAACTAGTAAGGACACACAGGAGGATTTCAGTGAGCCTCGGCCGCCGGACAGGTCGTAGTGTGTATGTCCGTGCTGAAATACATCACGGGCCAGCAAATGAAATGCGGGACCAAGTACAGTAGATAAGCGCACCTCAGACATCTATGACCACCTTGACTTCCATATCCTCACTTGTTTTTTCGATGGGCTTGTCCCTCCACCTGTCCGGTCTTCTGTTCTTCAGCCAGAAGATCTGAGCGGTGGTATCAGCTGGGATGTGGCGGATTGTCTGGATGATCTTCGTACCATCTTTGTCAGATTTTTCGATTCTTTGTTCCTGATAGTCATACCCAAGCGCACGCTTCAATAGAGCATTTTCTACTTGTATGTCCACAACTTCCTTACCCTTTTTTAAGGCCTCGGAAATCTTAGGGTATTTGTTCTTCCAGTCGTACAAAGTTGCTGGGTTTATCCCCATCTTCCCGGCTAATTGCTCGTCAGTCAGACCATCTCTGGCCCATCCTTCAAGCAGCAGAAGCCCATCCGGCTCCAGCCACCGTTGATATTTGCCTTTCGCCACAATGGGCTCACCACCTCAATCAAAATTTCCCGTACCCTCCCCCCTCCCATCATTTCAGCGAGACGGGCACGCCCTTGTATCAAAGCTCCATATTGGGGTAAACATTTTCCCACACTTTCATGTGGTAAATATTTACCTCGCCATAGTTAGCGTCGAAGATCTTTCTAACTCCATAGCCCATCCGCTCACTGACATTTTTCAGTTTTCTCCAGTCAAAGTCTTTATGAGATCGTCCGTTCATGTGTGCGACTCTCTTGATGGAATACCATTCCCTGCTTCTGTCCAGTTCTGCCTCCAGCGCTTTTCTTTTGTCCTGCTCTCCTTTTAAGGCTGTACACAACTGGATCATCACATCTGGATTCAAGATTGCCGCCTCAAGAGTTTCTGGGGTCATGTAAGCTCCATGCTTACGGACAGATGGAATCACTTCGCTTGTTACCCACCGCTTGAATTTTTTTGCTGTGGGAAGTTTGCTGGAGAGCACCAGAGAATACAGGCCACTCTCGTTGATGATGGTCATGTTTCTGGACTGGCTGCCGTCGTGAATCCCGACGTTAGCTTTATCCTCGTCATCCACGTGCCGATCGAGCGCATCACGTGGGTTGCTGTACCCCAGGGCCTGGGCAACATCCTTGCCTACCAGCCACGGTTCGCCCTTTACTTCAACAGTGCGGATGACTCCAAACTCTGGGCTTTCAAAGAGCTTCATTTTGTTCATGTGAGAGGTCTCCTTTCGTATATGTTAGGAGAGGTGGCGGGGGCATATCCCGCCATGCGTTACCCCTCAATTTAAGCTTTCCGCCCCCATCTCCCGCAACGAGGCACGGCATATATACCCCTTCCGGGGTATGCTCCGGGTTTGGTCAGGCTTTCCGGGGGCCTGCTCTGTAAGGACTTGCGTCCTGGTGCCACCGCCCGCCTCATGCGGCGAGGAGCGGCATATAAAGCACCACCACATGGATGATGCTTTGTCCGGCATACACCGGACTTCTCTGGAGCCGAGAGGCGGTAATGAGCCGCCACGACCTCGCCGCCGTTCCCATGGCTGCGGTCCGGCCTTCTGCTACAGCACTCGGCATATTTTTGACTATCTGATACAGGTACTCATAAAAATCATAAAAGACAAGTTCCAGACCATTCCAATCAGGTCATCTTTTTCCTTCGCTTTGAAGGCTAAATAAGCATTTGCAATCATAAGAACAAGGCAGATAAATTCTGCAATGATTTTGATTTTTTCCATCATTCTTGCTCCATCATCACATAATTGCAGCAGAGGACGTTTAACTCGGATAATCCATCTGCCTATAACGCCGAGTATCACATGTGCGCTTCCCGCTTAATTGTCACACCCTTATGTGCGGCCGGTCATTCCGTCCTGGTACACATAAGGCAGTTTTCAGCGGGATAGCGCCGGGGCAGGTCATAGCTGCCGCCGCTTCCGCCTCCATGACAGGCGGGCTCCGTTACCTATCCCCCAGGGCAACGGTTGCTTTAATCCTTGGGGTAAGCGTCTTTCCGCAGTCAGCTCCTTGGCCTTTGGAGCGCATTGTCTAATGCCCGTAAAGGGCGATGTTGCCGCATGGAGGGCGAGACCCTCCGGCCCGGATGTGTGGGCTGATGCGCTCGTGCGGCGTATGTACCCCGGCAAGCGCCGGGGTTGAGGAGGAAATAGAAGAAGCGAATGGGAGCGCAGGTGTATACGCTCCCACACTCCCATTGTCGCATACATATTTCTGCTCACTCATAAAACTTTATGAATTCGCAATATTTTCTATGAGATTATGAAAGTTTAGGGCTTACTCTTCCTCCATTTTGCAGAGTTCATCGAGGCTAATGTGATAATATGCCGCAATCAGCTTTAGGGCTGTCATTTTTGGCTCCACTTCCCCTCTCTCATATTTTCGTAATGCATCAGGGCTTAAGCCCATTAGCTGTGATGTAACCGTCATGCTCCTGACCGGCCTCATAGACTCCCTTAACCTTCTTAGCCGCTCTGGAAACTCGTTCATCCTACCACCATCCTTATAATCCCTGCTGTTCCAGAGGGCAGTCAAAGGATACTCTTTTTTTCCGCTTTCCTATTTCCTTGGATTCACAGTGGTCCACGTCTCCCACTCTACGGCATCCGGTATCTAATAGATGGTTGCAAAAGGGCGCATCCTTGGAATTATTGATACCTCGCCAGTAGACGCAGGTTTTCCCCTTGTCACAGATTTCGACCATATCTCTCCTCCCAGGGTTTAAACAGGTCATCTCCAACAATGGCCCTGATCTGCTCGTCAATCTTTGCTTTGGCATAGACGAACTCACCATCGTCCTGCTGATCCTCACAGACCATCCGTGCCATACCGTTCATGGCTTCTATGTATGCGGTCCAGAAAGCCTCAGACCTACCGGGGCCAAGCTGGAGGACCTCGTGAGCGGCAATCATGGCAGCATCTTGTCCCATCTGCATCAGCATGTCCATTTTCAGATGGAAAAGGGCGTTATATTTGGCCTCTATCTTGGATATCAAAGCATTTGGCTTCAATGTCCGCCCTCCCCGTCGTGGATGGAGCCAACGATCTCAATTCCGCTTGTTGAAAGGTGCTTGTTTACGCCCATACTTTCAGCGCCATTCAGCCAAACGCAAAATCTATTCCACTCTGGGTCATAGCATACGGGGGCTTCCTTTTGCTCGTCCTTCCAGTTAGTCCAACGGATGATATCCCCCTCAAAAATCTTCTTCCCGTTCTTGTCGGTCAGTCCGGTGTACTGACAAACCGTGGAGGGGTCAACCTCGTAAGCTTCACCATGCCGATTTCTGAACATAATAAAGGGATTTAAGCTATCATGGAGTCGGTATAGATAACCTTCCACCCATGCACCATCACTCAGCCGCTTGGCTTTGAAAAGGATTTCTCTGGTCATTTGGCACCTCCTATGATCTCGTCAAGGGTGACGGTTTTGCCAGGGTGGAGGGAGGGGAAATGGTCTACGTTTAGCTCTATCGTCGCACCAACAACAGAAATGGCCCCAGATTCGGCTTTCACAATCGCTTTTGCACATGGCCACAGTGTCTTGATAGCCTTCGCCCTTTCCACCTCCTGCTGGGTGAAGCGTGGCTTGCGGATGATGCGGTCGGGGTGGTCTAGTGAAATCAAAAGCGCAACGCTGGAATTTGCTTTGTTGGGTGGCTCTGTCTGGTATGTACCATTCTCCAATATCCAAAACTCGATTTTGTCTGAGTAGTGCTTGATTTTGAAGCGCTCTCCGACTTCTACCCCTAACCGCTGGCAGATGTAGGGCTTCTGCTTGTCCATGTCTTCCTCCTTACACAAATCCATATACTTAGCGCAGTCAACGAGCCAGCAGTCCAGCAAATCGGAGGCCCACCAATCCAGCTTGTCCCACAAGGCCCAGATTTCCGGCATTTTTGCTTCTGAGGCCGTTTTTAATGCTTTGGCCCATCCGCTTGTACCGCTGAGATCGTACCATTTTCCCTCAGTCTCCACGTCGCCGAATGTATTCTCAAGTTCACGTTTGAAAAGGCGCAGAAATGCAAAAAACGGTTCTTGAGACTCGCTCGTCTGTTTGTCCATGTTGGCCTCCTCCTTATGTTTTCGTGGCTCCACGCAATCATCCTCCACCACCTCGAACCCCATCAGGCGGGCGGCTTCGTGGGGGTGGTATTCTGCCCAATCTGCACATACTTTGTCAGGGTCTCCTACCGGCTCTCTAAGAGCACAGTTATCACACCATCGTTGCTTGCAGTAATGGTCTACTGCATCTGAAATGGATAACACTTCCCCCGTCTCAGGGTTCCGAAACTTCATGCTCGGCCTCCTTTCGCTGTCCGTAAGAACAAAACTCCAGCGGATGATATTCGTAGGTGTTTTGCTCAAGCACAGGATTTCTCCCAATAAATTCAATGCGGCGAATACATTCATCTTGATATTTGCACTCCCGGCACCTGACCACAGGCACGGCGGAGACAAGGGGCACTTCTCTAAGAGTTTCTTTTGCTAAGATTTCCCAATCTGAGCACCCAAAATAATCCTCTGCAACATCGCGGTCAATCAAATTCGCTTCCATGCTCGTCCTCCTTGTCCACGTGAGCGCCATGGGCGCAATAGAAATCCCCAGGGAGAGCCACGCCCCACACCTGGCACCCTCCGATCATGCCAATATCATCGCCCATATCTTTATAGATGCGGTACTTGCAGTTTTGGCAGTACACCACCTCCGCAACGTCGGCGGCGGGGAGGTCTGACAGCATGGCCTCGATCTCGGAAGAACTAAAGTTCCCAGACTTGTAAACAATAGTGCATCCATCTGATCCATCATTTTCCGGGTCAACTGGATAAAACAGGGCGATTGCCTGCTCCCTCTCGATGTACTCCTTCATTCCTGTTTCCTCCATGTATTGTATGGGGCATGATATAGCCTGCCGTCTCCTGTTCTAACCATAATTTGTGGTGCGCTGGCAGTAGGGGTATAAATTTTAACTATAACCCCACATACTCCACTCAGCACACAGACTACCTTATCCCCGATGTTCATCCCTGCTCCCTCCGTAGTGCGGCCTCGGCCTCGGCACGAGTGAGAAAGACGGTTTTCCCGATTCCGTTAAAATCTACCTCGTAACCTATCCAGTGAGTGGATTTCCTGTCTGTATGTGTCGATAGTTTCCAGCATCCACTTGTCCAATTGTGGATAGACTCAACTTCCGTTTCCCGCACCTGCTCTTTATCTACATAATAGAGCTTATCATGTAATTTTACGGGCAGCACCACGCACAGCCCCTCCCGTTCGGCCTCGGCTATCTCCCTCAGCCTGTCCAACGAAATCTTAGCTGTCAAGCTGAATCGCTGCGAAACCTCGTCCCGCATGGTCATGCGCTGGTTGCACAGCACGCGCAGGCGGTCAAGGTCGTATTCGCCTGTGCCGTCGCAGAGAATGTCCTCGATGGCGGCGAGACGGTCAAAAATGTCATTCAACTCCATGCCACACTTCATCCCTGCAATTATTTCATGCTTCCCATTCTGATAAACGCCGGTTTTTACAGTCAACCGTTCCATGTCAGTCCTCCTTCGGGCCGCGCCTTAGATACTTCGGCATACACTCAGCCCACGAGCCTAAAATGCGTTCCGCCTCTTCCAGCGCCTCGGTTTCATAGCTATGCGGCATCTCCTTGTCGCTGTTGATATAGGAAAACCACATCATAGCAAGGGCTCGCTTCACCTGCTCCAGCTCGGCCCGCAGCTCTGGGATGAGCGGGCAATGTGCCGCCGGAACAGCGGTGCAAAATCCACCAACCGCCGTGCAGTTCCCGTTGTCTGGGTGTATGTAAGGGCAGCCGATGCAGTTTGGAATGGCCTTTGGCTGATACGCACCACACGGCCATGTCAGGCCAGACCCAGTACGGCAATCGTCATATTTGGTGCAGCTCTCACATTTCATCAGGCGTCCTCCTCTCCCTCCGGCTAAAACAGCCGGTAGTTTAGTTCGTCGTCCAGCATTGACCAGCGGAAAACTTTATCATCCACATAGATCATCCCCTCATCCTCCAGTTGGAAGCGCCTGTCAAAGTCGTGAACTGTATGTCCGTCCGCCTTGAACGTCACGGGGCTATCCTTATCCCATTTGAGCATCAGCGCCCACAAATCCGGGTAGCTCTTCCGAAGAATCCTGAGCTGTCCTACACTCTGATTGTGGCAGAACCAGCATCCTCCACGGGTAGCGGTGGTGTAGATTGGGGATAGCAAATCGTTCTCTTCACACCATCGGCGGCAATCCGTCTCTGTCCATCCTGCCTCCACCAGAGGACTTTTCTTTTTGTCAGACAGGCTATGGAACCTATTCGGTTCGTCTGCGGCGATGCCGATGTACTGGACGGCGTCTCTCAGGAGCCGCCCTAGAACGTGTTGCTTTAGACGGCTATTACACCAAGGCCCTCTCTGATAGGGCCAGCCGTATATTTTCCCGCCGCGCTCTCCGTCGCCCTCGCAAATCATGTAGAACAAGTCCTGATAACAGCGCTTCGCCCTAACGTGCTCCACCTCGATTCCCCACCGCTCCTTGACGATCTTGTCGGCCTTGGACTTAAACTCCACCATCGGCGGCAGGTCGGCAGGGATGGTGTCTGTGGCCCAAACTTCGGCATGCACGATCCGGTCAAGTGGCCATCCAAGTTCCTCAATCGCTCCCAGACAAGCCAACGAATCCTTGTCAGCTAACCATAGCTGAGGCTCAAAATATGCTCAGGCATGGTTGGCATCACCGTCCTCTCCCTCCGGCGGGCGGCGGTCAGGCAGTTCCGGGATTGGTAGCCAATGGGTGACTCGCCCATAGAGCTCATCAAACACAAAGCATTGAGTGCTATCAATCCAGTCAATGCCAATGCGGCCATTCCCGTAGTGTACCAGCACATCTTTTCGCTTCTCTGGTAACCTCTTATTCACGCTCACCCACTCGTTCGGCGGGGTGATGGTTGGCACCTCTTGGATTATTTTCCTTGCCGCCGCATTAAAAACCTGTTCATCCTCTGTATCTGCTGGGCTATATGCGAACTTTTTCAACAGTTCGTTACCGTCAATCAGTCGTACTGCCATCTTTCAGCGCCTCCAGCATCTCCATCTCCTCCGCGCTCAAAATCGGCGCACGGGTGTTCCATATCTGCCGTGCTTCTTCCAAGTCGTACCCCGCCGCCATAAACCCACATGGGCATTCAATCATTACACATGCCATCACGGCCCTGTGCTTCGCGTCCTCACCTCTGCACCCTGGGCACGGCAACAGCACCCCCGCCTCCGTCAGCCGTCTGGCCGCCTCTTTTGAGCCGAGCATCGCTAATTTAATGTCATCCATGTATAATCCCCTTCTCTATGTCCGCTATGGCCTGAAACACCGGATAAAACTGCTGGGGAACTACTGCGTTTCCAAGGCATTTAAGTCTGTCCACCCGAGAGGGAACCCCATAAGCCACTCTACAAATGTCGGGTTCAATTGGCCACCAGCCACCACGTCCAGGCTTGGCCCTCCGTCTCTGTGCCTCTCTCCATTCCCTCTGCTGTTCTGCGCTTTCGGCGTGGGCCACATCTTCACCATCCCGCTCAAATTTGGCTCGCCCCTGCTGTTGTGATAAAACTTCCGGTTCGCCGAATCTGACGCAATCGGAGTTTTCCAAAGAATAGGTTCTCCGTCCTCTCCCGTTATGTTTTCTTTCCAGCGCTCTACACCCGATAATCGCGCATCTGTCCCTCCTGTGCGGGGCGTCGACGGAACAAGCCGGAATAATAAACGCTTGGACGGAGTAACCTTCGTTTTCCAGGTCAGCGTACACCTGGTCGAGTGCCATATTGACGATCCCAGCAACATTCTCGCCAACGACCCAAGCGGGCCGGAGTTCCGATATAACTCTAAGCATTTCAGGCCAGAGGTAACGGTCATCGTCACTGCCTCTTCGCTTCCCGGCAACGGAGAAGGGCTGGCACGGAAATCCTCCTGAAACAATGTCAGCTGTTCGCAGTCCTGTTTTTTCATAAAAGCTCTCCTTTGTCAGCGTCCTGATGTCCCTCCAGCGTGGCACATCTGGCCAGTGTTTTTCCAGCACCTTTGTCGGATAGTCCGCCCACTCACATTGTCCAACGGTTTTAAATCCAGCCATTTCCGCCGCAAGATCCAAGCCTCCAATGCCGGAAAACAGGGATAGATGGGTTAGCTTCGCCGCCTCTTTGTCGCCCAGCAGGGCGGCCTTCTCATCCTTCACGATATCTCCTCCTATGGTTTTTCTCCTGGTTCCTCGATCTCGATCTCTATCCTTGGCTTTCCCTTGTCCACAGCGAAGCTGTCAGAAAATCCTTCGATATTCTCCCAGCCGTCATTCCTCAGAACACCCATCTTCACTAAGGCGTCCTGGATAACCTTCCGGCCAAAGCTGGAGATGTTGTCCTTGTCCCGCCTCCGGTTTTTTTCCACCCAGAGGTATCGCATGAACACAGGCTCCCGCAAAGGCGTTCTGATTTGACGTCTAAGAGCTATGATTACCGATGTCTGGCAATCCCGTTTCAGTTTTGCCCCCTTCTGCCGGTGGCCCCGTTCCGCTTCTATGTACTCGTTGAGACCAGGCAGAGAAAACGGGATGATCAGCCGCATGTTTTCCTCCACCACTTTTCACGCAGTGGCTCTTGGGCTATAACGATATTTTCCACTGCTGGCGGGGCCTTGTATGCCTCCAACACAATTCGAAGCGCCTGCGCAACTTCCCGATGGTCTTCCGCGAAGAATGTCCCGGCTTGAATCAGCGCCTCTCTCCGTCTGATCTCTCCCTCTATCAGCTCCATTATTCGCGCCCTATCCATTCTTCATCTTCAACTCCCATGTGTAACATTTTGACGGGCTTCCATCAGCCTGGTAGAACCGCTTAGACGCTTCGTTGTAATCAAGCCGCACCCGATCCCTCGCTCCAAACTCTCTATTCTTCAGCACGGTCAGGAGTGTAGAATATCCCACCTCCCGCACCTTCTCCTCCGGTACCCGCTCGACCTTGAACACGTTGTCAGCCCGGTTTGTAATATCCGCGCTCCCACCTACATCGTCCGCTTCAATCGGGCCGTCCGTTTTCCTGGGATGCGCCACCAGATGCACATGGACATCCAGCCGCTTTGAAAACGCCACCAGCCTCCCGGCAAATGAGGACTGCGCCCTCCAAAATCCAATTTGCTGCTCGTTCTTTAGTTCAGCCGTCATGATGTTATCTACAAGAAACGTGTCACACCCATACCTCCGGTTGGCATACTCGAAAAGTTTGAGAATGTTGTCCTCGTCATGGGCATTCTTCTGCTGAATGTCCGTTAAAAACAGCATCTTGTCCCACCACTCGTTGATTGCTGGTATAACCCGATCCTCAACATCGTACATAACTCGGCCCGTCCGTTGGTCCTCCCGCCGCCGGGTGTGGAGATAACCCGCCGCCTGCTGGAGCAGCCCAAGTTTAAACTGCTCCTTTGGAAGCTCCCCAGAGTAGGCGCAGACGCAATGGCTTTGGTTCACCGCGTCTAACAATATCTGTCCCAGAATTGTGCTCTTGCCCTCCCCACGCTTTCCGGTCCAGACGGACAGCTCTCCGCCTACAAAGCCTCCAATGGCCCGGTCCAGGTCAGGGATACCGGACACCACCCGCTTGGCGTTTTTCCGCTGTGTTGTGTCCACATCCGCCAGGTTGAGCAATCCTTGAGTGGGCAGCTCCTCCGCGTTGAGCAACAGCCGGTCAATGGCTTTCAGGCCGCCCTCCTCCCGCAATGACCACACCGTCTCGCACCCCAGGAAGTCACGTGGCGCTGGTACCATCACCGGGATGGGCACTCGCGCGGTCAACTGCTCCGCCGCCTCATCCTGTGCGGCACCAGGTGGGATCGCCAGCAGGATATACGGGAACTGAGCCAGCCACTCCGTCCATCCGTTGACCTCAGACCAGGGTGCTGTCAGCGATTTGCACACCGCGTTGATCCTCACTGCGTCCACGTCCTCCGCGTTCCGTACCCACCAAAGCCCCGTGGGCTGGGATGGGTCTATGAACTCAGGACGGAACAACAGGGCGTCATTTGGCCCAGTAATCATCCTCTCCGTCCCCCTTCCGCTTGTCTTCCACCGCGTCCCAATCGGCTAAACATCGAACGCCTTGAGCCAGCTTGTTTCGCAGGATCGCCCGGATATATGACCAGGACGTTTTTTTCTCATCCAGGGCAATATCAAACGCCCTTTGACAGCACTCCGGCCCCATCTGCTCCACATAGCCCTTTAGCTCATCAAGGCTCTGTTGTGACGGATTGGCGTTGATTTTA
>NZ_JBHEVC010000013.1:0-21423 GCF_041925235.1 Flintibacter sp. P01028 | reverse complement strand
GCGATGGGAAGCACGGACACTTCCGGGAGCTCTGCTCTTGTCAATTTGCTAGGCGCAATGCTTACAAGTACCACCGAACTCTCGAAGATGTCAACATCGGCCTTGACAAACCTAGCGGTTGCTGATAAGTATAATAGTGTAAACAAGTATCTTGGTGAGCTTAGTTCTGCTACTCAGTTGAAAGGCTATCAGATAAGCGCACAGACGGCCCTTAGTACCGCTAATATCTCCGCCGCCGCCCAAAGGTATGTTAGCGATAATAATCTGAAAGGCAGTCTTGCAAATGCCGCCGCAACTAAGATTGCCGCCACTATCCATGCAGAGGCTAGTAAGTATGCCGCCGATAAAGGCTATCTTTCTAGTGAGAATGTCGCTAATATCAATGCTTCTGTTAATAAGCAGTTGAAAGAGATGGGTATAAAAGCTGATTTTGATTTTGCGCAGATGTATCCCAATAATCTTTTTCAAATGACTGGTGCTACCGTGAATAATCTTAAAGGTATATTAGGCGATTTAATGAGTCAGTCTGCTATTGATTCTGTATCCTCCTCTAAAGGTTTGATTAAGCCTTGGTAGTTTTTGCACTCGTGCCCATTCCTCTCGATATAATGGGCACGAGTGACACCAAAGAAAGAATGGGGCAGTAAATATGTCTGAGTTAGAAAGGTTCGTTCGTTCTTTACTTAAGGTTGTTGCTGTTGTGCTCTGTCTTTTTGTTGTTACGTCTCTTTTAAGGTCTTGTATGTAGGTGATTAAATGCCATGTTATCAACCCCTCTGGGCTATCCCAGATATCAACCCCCGCACAGGTAAGCCCTATCTGACAAAGAACGGTAAGACCAAGTATCATATCTTCGGCTCCGAGAAGCCGCTCCTTGACGACCCCCACTTGATTACAATTCCCTGTGGGAAGTGTATTGGTTGCCGACTGGAGTATTCACGCCAGTGGGCAAATCGTTGTCTGCTTGAGATGAAAGAGCATGATTCAGCTTACTTTGTGACTCTGACTTATAATGACTGGCATGTTCCTATTTCCCACTATATCGACCAAACGACAGGGGAGTTTTGCGATGCACAAACTCTGCGGAAGCGTGATTACCAGTTATTCATGAAAAGGTTGCGAAAAGCCTTCCCAGACCAGCAAATTCGCTTCTATGCGGCCGGAGAATATGGTCCAAAAACGTATAGACCTCATTACCATGCTATCCTGTTTGGCCTAAAATTGGACGATCTAGAGCCTTATGGAATGTCCGACCAGAACTATCCTTACTATTGGTCAAAAAGTTTGCAAAAAGTATGGGATGAAGGAGAAAACTTGCAAAACCTTTACGAAAAGGTTGAGAAAAAGCCTTTACAAGTCTACCAAAATGTGCTACAATATATACAAGGATGCAAGGAAAGTATAACGCCCCTTGCACAGCAAAAAAGGTGAGGAAAACCCGCTAAGAGCAAATAAAAAAGGGCGCTTTTCCAAAGAAAAAGTGCCCTTGGTAGACATCTGGTAGACACCCAGAAAATGGAAAAGCGGGAAAGCCCTGTTTCCCAGCGCTTTCCCGCTTTTTTTGGTAGACATTTGGTAGACCAATGAGAAAAAAGTGTGCGTCGGCGGCAAAAGAGCATTTTAGGCCTTTTCGGTCAGGTATCACAGTTGTCCCCACAATCAGCCTACGATTTCGATCAAAAAGGTGCTATCTTTTTTGGAGCGCATATGTTAAGATGATATACGGATAATTTTGACGATTTGGAAAAGGAGCAGAAGACGACATGATCACTGTCACCGATTTAAGCCTGAATTACAGCGGCACCCCGCTGTTTTCTCACGTGGACTTGCAATTCCTCCGGGGCAACTGTTATGGCATCATCGGGGCCAACGGCGCTGGCAAGTCTACCTTTCTCAAGATTCTGTCCGGTGAACTGGACTCCACATCCGGAGAAGTAAATATCCTGCCCAATATCCGTATGTCTGTCCTCAAGCAGGACCAGAATGCTTATGACACCTACAACGTAATGGACACCGTAATCATGGGCAACCAGCGACTGTACGACATCGGCAAGGAGAAGGAGGCCCTCTACGCCAAAGAGGAGATGACCGACGAGGACGGTATGCTGGCCTGCCAGTTGGAGGAGGAGTACGCCGAGCTGGGGGGCTGGGAGGCGGAATCAGACGCCAGCCGCATCCTCCAGGGGCTGGGTATCGGTACGGAGCTGCACTACAACGACATGGCCACTCTGGACCCCCGGCTGAAGGTGAAGGTGCTGCTGGCCCAGGCCCTGTTTGGTAATCCCGATCTGCTGATGATGGACGAGCCCACCAACAACCTGGACATTGACGCGGTCAACTGGTTGGAGGACTTCCTGCTGGACTTTGAAGGCACGGTTATTGTGGTATCCCATGACCGCCATTTCCTGAACACTGTATGTACCCACATCGTGGACATCGACTATAACAAGATTAAGATGTATGTGGGCAACTACGACTTCTGGTATGAGTCCTCCCAGCTGGTGCAGCAGCTGATTAAGAATCAGAACAAGCGCAACGAGGAGAAGATCAAGGAGCTGCAGGACTTCATCTCCCGCTTCTCCGCCAACAAGTCCAAAAGCAAGCAGGCCACCGCACGACGGAAGCTACTGGATAAGCTGACGGTGGAGGAGATGCCTGCCTCCTCCCGCCGTTATCCCTGGGTGGCCTTCTCTCCCGACCGAGAGGTGGGCAAGGATATCCTCTTTGTCACCGACGTATCCAAGACCATTGACGGGGTAAAGGTGCTGGACAAGGTGTCCTTCATCGTAGGCCACGGGGACAAGATCGCCTTTGTGGGCGACAACGAGAACGCCCACACCGCCCTGTTCAAGATCCTGGCCGGAGAAATGGAGCCAGACGAGGGCACTGTGAAGTGGGGACAGACCGCCACTTTCTCCTACTTCCCCAAGGATAACACCCCCTACTTCCAGGACAACGACGACAACCTGGTCCAGTGGCTACGCCAGTTCTCCCCCGATCCCCAGGAGCAGTACCTCCGGGGCTTCCTGGGCCGGATGCTCTTCTCCGGGGACGAGGTATACAAGCCGGTGAAGGTCCTCTCCGGCGGTGAGAAGGTGCGCTGTATGCTGTCCCGGATGATGCTCTCTGGGGCCAACGTCCTCCTGCTGGACCAGCCCACCAACCACCTGGACCTGGAGTCCATCGCCGCCTTGAACAAGGGCCTGGAGGCCGTGAAATGCAACGTGCTCGTAGCCTCCCACGACCACCAGCTCATCCAAACGGTATGTAACCGAGTCTTTGACTTCACTGCCGATGGAAAGCTCATCGACCGGAAGACCACCTATGACGAGTATCTGGAGAGCCAGAAGGCCGAGTAAGATTTTTCGCAACAGCCAGAGAGAAGAACCGCTCATGGGAGTCCATGAGCGGCTCTTTTTTACAGGGACAACGTCAGAATCTCTCTCACCTGGTTCAAGTCCTGGATGTGGTAGTGGACCGTGAGTCCCTGGGGCAGAGGGCGGTCCTCTGGGTCGTACCAGCAGCACAGAATACCGGCGTTATTGCCCCCCTGAATATCGCTGGTCAGAGAATCCCCCACGATCAGGACCTCCTCTGGGGCGATGGGGCCGACATGGTTAAATACCGCCCGGAAAAAATCTGGGCTGGGCTTTTCGGCCCCTACCTGCTCAGAGATGAACACCCCGTCAAACAGCCGGATGAGCCCTGACTTGTCCAGCTTCCGCTGCTGGGCGACGGCAGTGCCATTGGTAACGGCATACTGCCTGACCTGGCCCTTCAGGTCCCTGACCAGCTCATAGACGTGATCCCGAAAGACCACGGTTTCTCCCAGCTGAATCTGATAGGCGTGGTTAAACCCCTCGATATCGGAGAACTCGATGCCCTCTGACTGGAAAAACTCCTGGAAGCGGCCGGACAGTACCTGGGGCTTGGTCAACTCTCCCCGCTCCAGGGCATTCCAATATTTCTGGTTGATAGACGAGTATCGGGCCAGCATATCGTCAGGGCATTCCCCCAGGCCGAAGCGGATAAAGCAGGCCCGGATCGCCGCCTTCTCTGCCAGGCCGAAATCCAGCAGTGTGCCGTCGATATCCCATAAAATGACTTGGATCATCCTGAGATCCCCCTCCATTTGGATATATGGTATGGATACCATGATATCGGTCCCGCAAAAAAAGTCAAGAAAATTCTTGCCTATGGCATACTCAAAAAGGATGCGTCTCTTTTTCGTAAAGAAATGTTAAACCTGTGTTAAATCTGTTGACGGTTGACACGGGGGATTTTATAATAAATACTGCCAAAAATTGAAAGACTAAGAGGAAATCGTCATGATGCAGCCAGCCGACTGGTACCAGATCAGCGGAGGAAGAGGATATGAGGCATGACCTGCTCCTGAACATTCAGGCGCGGGCTGTGTCTTTTTTCTTGCCGGGAAGGGCTGCGAGAGAAAGGGAAGAAAGAGATGGGCATTTCAGAAATATTGGGGCTGCTGGGCGGCCTGGCATTGTTTTTGCATGGGATGCAGATGATGAGTTCCGGCCTGGAGGCTGCCGCCGGCGCACGGATGAAGAGTATTCTGGAGCGGCTTACCGCCAACCGCTTTTTGGGCGTGCTGGTGGGTGCGGCCATCACCGCTGTCATCCAGTCCTCCTCCGCTACCACAGTGATGGTGGTAGGCTTTGTAAACGCCGGGATGATGACTCTGGGCCAGGCGGTCTGGATCATCATGGGCGCCAACATTGGTACCACGGTTACCGGCCTGCTCATTGCCCTGGATGTGGGTGAGCTGGCCCCTATGTTTGCCTTTGTGGGCGTGGTGCTGATGGTCTTTATCAAGGAGCCGAAGCTCCAGCACATCGGCCAGATCCTGGCCGGGTTGGGCGTGTTGTTTATCGGAATGGGCATGATGAGCTCCTCCATGTCTCCATTGCGGGATTCCGAACCCTTTATCCGTATCATGTCCACCTTCTCTAATCCTCTGTTGGGAATCCTGGCCGGCGCGGCCTTTACTGCCGTCATCCAGTCCTCCTCCGCCTCGGTGGGTATCCTCCAGGCTCTGGCCAGCAGCGGCGTGATCAGCTATGCCAGCTCAGTTTTTGTCCTGTTCGGTCAGAACATCGGCACCTGTATCACCGCCGTGCTGGCAGCCATCGGTACCAACCGGAATGCCAAGCGGGCTACTCTTATCCACTTGATGTTCAACCTGATTGGCACCGCGATCTTTACCACTCTGTTTGTTCTCTTTCCTATCGCTGCCGTGGTAGAAGGCACCTTAGTTCTTCCGGGTGAGGTGGGCAGGACCTTGTCCCATCTGATCCCCACTGACCCCATGGCTCAAATCGCCATGACCCATACTGTCTTTAACATCACGACTACCCTGGTCCTGCTTCCTCTGGGCAATTATCTGGCCAAGCTGGCTATCCGCATCCTACCTGACCAGGCTGTGGAGACCGAAGACCAAGAGAGCATGACCCTGGCCTATCTCACCCCCATCCAAGCCGGAGGCAAAGAGGGCGGCCTGGGTGTATCTGCCATTGTCATCGATCAACTGCGCAACGAGCTCAACCGGATGCTGTCCATGGCACGGGACAACGTGGCGGACAGCTTCCGGGCCGTACTGGCCCGGGATCAGGAGCAGCTGGTCCAGGTGGAGCAGCGGGAGGAGTATATCGACTTTTTGAACCGGGAGATCTCCCGCTATGTGTCTCACCTGATCTCGATTGAAACCAACGAGCAAGGCTCCGCTGTGGTCAGCAGCTTCTTCACCATCTCTGGCAACATCGAGCGTATTGGCGACCACGCGGACAATCTGGCTGGCTATACCCGGATGCTGGTGGGCAAAAACATCTCCTTCTCCGAAACCGCCCAGAGTGAGATCAGTGCTATGCGTGACATCTCTCTGGAGGCCATCTCCGCCCTGCTCCACTACCAGGCCGGTCAGCCCCAGTGGCTGTCCGAGGTGGCCCAGATGGAGCAGAAGATCGACGATATGACCGACAGCTTCCGCCGCGGTCAGCTGCAGCGAATGAAGGAGGGCACCTGCAACCAGGAGGCATGCATCCTCTACTCCGAGCTGCTCACCGACTTTGAACGCATTGGCGACCATGTGCTCAACATCGCAGAGGAGCTGACCAAGGCCCAGACCGGCCTGTAATTACGGACCCCTTCCACTTTTTCTTGACGAATGACCGGGAGAACGGTATGATTGGGAGAGAAAAGTGAGGAGGGGTTTTTTATGACCTATCAAGAGATACTGGAGGCAGCCCGCACCTGCAGCGGCCCATACTGTAAAGCCTGCCCCGTATGCAATGGCCGGGCCTGTAAGAATACCATGCCGGGCCCCGGAGCAAAGGGTAGCGGCACTGTGGCCATCCGAAACTACGAGGCATGGCAGGACATCTGTCTGAATATGGATACCATCACAGTCAACCAGCCGGTAGACACTAGCTATACCTTTTTCGGCCAGAGGTATGAGCTGCCTGTCTTTGCCGGCCCAGTGGGCGCGGTCAAGCTCCACTACGGGGACAAGCTCACCGACTTGGCCTACAACGACATCCTGGTCCCCGGCTGTGCCCAGGCGGGGATCGCCGCCTTTACCGGAGATGGGGCAGACCCGGAGGTCTTTGCCGGGGCCGCCAAGGCCATTGGACAGAACGGCGGGAAGGGGATCCCCACTGTCAAGCCCTGGGACCGGGATACCATTTTTGCCAAGCTGGATGACGCCAAGGCCTCCGGCGCCAAAGTATTTGCCATGGACATCGACGCTGCGGGACTGCCCTTCCTGAAGGGGTTGACCCCGCCGGCGGGCTCCAAGACGGTGGCAGAACTTCGAGAGATCATCGACTATGCGGGCGTGCCCTTTCTCATCAAGGGTGTCATGACCGTCAAGGGAGCCAGAAAAGCCCTGGAGGCGGGCGCCGCTGGTATTGTGGTGTCCAACCATGGAGGACGTGTGCTGGATGGAGTTCCCGCCACCGCGGCCGTCCTGCCTGCCATTGCGGATGCGGTAAAAGGCCAGATGACAGTCCTGGTGGACGGCGGCATCCGCACTGGCGTGGATGTGTGCAAGGCGCTGGCCCTGGGGGCTGACGCGGTCATCCTGGCCCGGCCCTATGTCACCGCGGTCTACGGCGGTGGGATTGAGGGCGTCAAGGCGCTGACGCGGAAGCTGAAGGGAGAGCTGGAGGACACCATGGCCATGTGCGGTGTCCACTCCCTGGCTGAGATCAGCCGGGATATTATCTTTTAAAAACAGTGTGGGAGCCGCCCGATGGGCGGCTCTTTTTTCAAATATTTTTACCGCCGTGCAGCAAAATGCCCTGTTAAAACGTCTAAATTTACGAAAGGAGGTGGCCCTATGCCCCATATATCCAACCGGCCGGTGGATTGGGAAGCCCTAGTCACAGACAACGAAAACCGCCTGTACCGGGCAGCGCTGGCCATTCTGGGTGATTCTCAGGAGGCGGAGGACGCGGTGCAGGATGCCTTTCTGGTATTTTTGGAAAAAGCCCCGGCGGACCTGGATCGTCCGGATGCCTGGCTGATGCGGGTGCTGGTCAACGGCTGTAAGAGCCGCCTTAGACTCGCTTGGCGGCGGGTGGGCCCCCTGCCGGACACGCTGCCCGCCCCCGCCCTGGAGGAGAGGGCAGAGCTGGAGGAGCTGTTTTCTCTCCCCCCGGAGGACCGAACGGTCATCCATCTTTTCTACTATGCGGGATACTCCACTCGGGAGATTGCCCATATGACCAGACAGCGGCCGGGCACAGTCCGCTCCCGTCTGACCAGAGCCAGACAGAGGCTGAAGAAGCTGCTGGAGTCAGAAGAGGACTGCAAAGGCGGACAACGAAAGGGAGAATTTGAATGAAATATTACAAATCGTATCTTGAACGGCAGGAAATTTCCCAGGAAACCCATAAACGGCTCCTGGCCCTGGGAGAAAATAGTCTGTCAACAGGCCGGGCAGTCACCAGTCGGACAAGGTGGGGACACAGGTGGGGGGCGTTGGCGGCCTGCTGTGCCTTGGCCCTGGGACTGGGCGTGTGGCATTTGGCCCAACCAGCCCCGCCAGGGGGACAGACGGCTGCCGACGCCATCTATCCAGGGATCAAAGACACCTACGGCCCTGGGGAGGAACCCCCGTCTGGGTTCACTGTGGCAGAGGGGCCTGACGGAGAAAAAATGATGCTGCCATGTATTCCCTATGTGAACTACCAGAGGGTGGACGGAGAATTGGCGGCGGACGCCGCCCCGGCCCGGTATCTGATAGAGGGTTCTTTCTCCCAGGAACTGACAAAAGAGCAGATCCAAAGGACCTTTTGGGGGCCAGAGGGCAAGCCGGAGGTAGAAAACCCAAAAAACGATTCAGGAAATCTGCCCTGGATGCTGTTTTGGCAGGGCTACACACTCACTGGCTCGGCCCTGTACGACAGGAGCGGGAGCCTGCTGTGGCTGAATATTTGGGGGGAAAATGAGGAGGCGGACAGTTCTTTTACCTTGACCTTGCGGCCGGGGGAGCTGCCCTTCCAGTGCGGTCTTTACTCCGATGTAGAGAGTACCGATGTGATGGGGACCCCAGTCACCGGCTGGAGCCGAGAAGAAGGCGGCCTTTATACCTGCTGCAGCGAGTTCATGGCCGGAGAGGTGGGCGTCCGGTTTGAAAATTCAGGTGGAATTTTTGGTTCGGAATATGGAGAGAGTGCCTCGCTGGTCCAGGGAGGCGCACAGATGTTCAATGCCCTGCTGGTGCGGCAGGCCCTGTCCCAGGACGGCGGCCTGTACCTGGACCACCTGCTGAAGGCGGAGGAGGTGCCGGAGTGGCGGGCGGCGGAATTTTCCTCCCTGGAGGATGCCCGGCAGGAGGTGGATTTCGTCTCCTATCTTCCTGCGGAAGATCTCTCCGGCTATGACGAGTTCTACAGCAGGATGACCTACCAGGAGGGCAGCGAGCACACACTGTACCTGCGTTGGAGCTGGGGATATGACGATGTGACTATCCGGGTGGAGCTGCCCGAGGGAGATGCGGAGTGGGGAAATCTGGTGGATACGGCCCGGCCAGAAACCTACGATGTGCGCCTGTACTCCATCCCCTGGGCGGACAGTGTGCCGGAAGAATACTACGACACCTTCCATTCCCCAGTGTTCCGGGCAGTGGACATGAGCCGGGAGATAGTGGAAGCCAGGGCCTATACCCTGGCTGACCAGGGGGATTCCGACGGCCCCCGTGTGAGCTTTTCCGTCCTCCATGATGACGGAGCCCTGGTGACCTACTCCTGCAAGGGGCTTTCCATAGACCAGGTATGGGCGCTGGTGGAGGAAACATTGGTGTGAACTCCGGGTCGATTCAGTAGGCGGATGCCTGCCTGTATGCCCCGACCGCGCTCTGTCAAAGTTTTGGGGCGGGGCTGGAAAAATTTAATTTTTTATGAATACACCTCTTTCCCCCTTGTCGAAGGCAGACGAAACCGCTATACTGAAAGGGTATTCGCACGGGAAGGGGGAGGATCGCCCTGGAAGAAAAATATGTCAGCGTATCCCGCCAGGGTGGTGCTCGCCGGACAGCACCCAGGCGGGAGCCGGCCCGTCCCCAGCGCCGGGGAGGGCCGCCCAGGAAAGGCAGCGGGCACAAATCCTTATTCTGGGGATTTTATAAATTCCTGGTTTTTCTCTCCGCTGTAATCGTAGCCGTCTATGTGGGCTGGACAATGACCATCAAGCCGCCCCCAATCCAGACCCCTGATCCGACCCCCGTGATCAACGGGGGGCAGGAGGATGGGAGCGGAGATACCGATATTAGCACGCCTCAGGGGCCCCAGCGCCGGGAGCTGGTGTATAATTTCGTCCTACTGGGCAAAGACGTGGACAGTGGCAACACGGACAGCATCATCGTGGTCAGCTTTGACATTCCAAATCGGAAAGTGGGAATGATCTCCATCCCGCGGGACACGGCGGTGGAGCGGACCTGGCGCAAAAATCCCAAAATTAACGGGGCTTTCTACGGGGCAGGGCCGGACGTATTGAAGGAAGAGATCGAGCACACCTTTGGCATCCCCATTGACTACTACGTTCTGGTGGACTTGGAGGGCTTTATAGCCCTGGTGGATGAGCTGGGCGGCGTAGAACTGGATATCCCCTTAGATATGAACTACGATGACCCATACCAGAATCTGCATATTCATTTTACCAAGGGGGTCCACAAGGTGGACGGGCAGGGCGCCATGGAGGCGGTCCGCTACCGCCACGACAATGAGGACAGTCCCAATTATAGGGCTAACCAGTGGTACAGTGATGTACAGCGGGGGGAGATGCAGCGGCAGCTGCTGACCCAACTGGCCAAGAAGGTGGTGTCCTGGAACTCAGTCACAAGGGTAACAGAATTTATCAAGATTTTCCAGACCTATGTTAAAACGGACCTGGAGCTGGAGGAAATGATCTACTTTGCTACCCAGGCCCTCCAGGTAGATCTCTCCACTGGGATCCGCCAGGACACGCTAAAGGGAGACGGCACCAAGACCTATAAGGGCTTTTCATACTGCTTCCTCTACCAGGCGGAGGATATCCTGCCAACGCTCAATGAGCTGGTCAATCCCTACGACACCCCTCTGACCGAGGCGGATCTCCACCTGCCCCAGTCATAAGAGATAAAAAGAGAGCGGATACTTCTGTATCCGCTCTCTTTTTACGGCTCAGTCCCCAGGGTCTGAATCAGCAGATTGCGTAGGGAGATGGCGCTCTGCCGGTTCATTACGATGGAGGCCACATAGTCAGCGGCGGGCGTGGAGATATTCTCCATCCCTTTTGGTGTGACGGTCATGGCGGTCTCCATATATTTATAGGCGATATCCAAGGTGACCTCCAGGACCTCTCCGTCCTTGTCCGACACCTTGCGGATACCAAAGGTATTGGCGTATTCAGGCTTCATGCTCAACCCTCCTTTCTGTCTTGGAAACAAGGACTCGTGCAGGGCACGCACCCTCATTCTGAGTAGCTAAGGTCCCCGCCCATAGGCCCTCCCTTCAGATGCCGGCCATTCAGAACGGCCTCCACCAGCTTGTCCCCCACATAGCTCAACTTCAGGGAAAAGAAGGGGGCCTCCTGGTCTAAAAGGTCGAGAAAGATGTGGTCCCCATCCCAAAGGGGGAGCTCCTTTAGCCTGGCTTTGGGGACCCACTCTAGATCCCCCTCGTCGCACTCCTTCAGCTCACCTGTCCAGCTGTGGACAGTAAACAGGTGCATATACTCAGTGGGCCAGCGGTCGGAGAGGAATGTGACGAGTCCGCGGTAGCGGTAGCCTGTCGCGGTAAGGCCGGTCTCCTCCCGTATCTCCCGCAAGGCACAGTCCTCCGGGCTCTCCTTGTCCTCGAACTTGCCTCCTACACCGATCCACTTGTCCTGATTCAGATCGTTTTCCTTTTTGACCCGGTGGAGCATGAGGTATTCCTCGCCCCGCTGGAGATAGCACAGGGTGGTATTGATCATACGATCCCTCTTTTCTCTCAAAGTATACCATGATGTCCGGTCTAGGGCAACCAAAAACTAAGAACATGAGAAGGCCGGCCCTCACCAGGGAGGTATTCTCCCGTGTAAGCGCCGGCTGGACAACCCCGCTGAAGGGTCATCTGTTGTCTTCCTGCGGGTCTACCAGAGCCACATCTACTGTGTAGCTCTGTCCATCCCGGAGATAGGTCAGGGATACCGTATCGCCCAGCCCCAGGGACTGCTTCAGCCGGGTCAGATCCTGGGTGCTGGTGATGGTCTGGCCGTTGGCGGCCAATAGGATATCGCCGGGGCGGATGCCCTTGGCGTAGGCGTCGCTGGATGGGGTCACATCCATGATCTCCAGGCCCCCGCCCTCTGCGGGAAAGGTGTACACAGTAAAGCCGAAGACTCCGGTGTGGATGACCTGTCCGTCGATTAGCCGGTCCACCACATATTTCACCCGCGTGGTGGGGATAGCGAAGCCCAGTGCCTCGGCAGAGCCGTCCTCCGTGACGATCTTAATGGTGGTCACCCCCACCACCTGGCCATATTGGTTGATAAGGGCGCCGCCGGAGTTGCCAAAGTTGATAGCCGCGCTGGTCTGGATCAACACCATGGTTGTGCCATCTACCTCTACCTCCCGGTCCAGGGCGGAGATGATGCCGTCCGTAATGGTGGAGCGGTAGCCCAGCGGGTCCCCGATGGCGGCGACCGGATCGCCGATGCGCAGCGCGGCGGAGTCCCCAAACTCCGCCGGAGTCAGTCCGGAGGCATCCACCTTCAACACCGCTAAGTCCTCATCCGCGTCGAATCCTACCAGGCTGGCCTGTAAAACGCTGTTGTTCGACAGGGCGACCCGGACCTCGTCAGCGCCAGCTACTACATGGGCATTGGTGATGATATAGCCGTCTTCCGTCATGATGATGCCTGTACCTGTGCCATATTCCGACTGGCTCTGGGACTCGATGGACACGATGGAGGGGGCGTTCTTCTCATAGATCTGGGTATAGGTCAGCGCCGGTCCGGCAGCTGCCTGGAGCGGAAGGGTCACCCCGGTCCCCGTGGGCGCCTGCCGGATGTTCGGCGGGTCAGTGCTGTATTCCTCCTGCTGGGCCCACCAGTCCTCCCCTGGGTTTGCGGGCAGATAACCCGGCCCGCTCAAAGAGAAGGACAGGTGGCGCCCCAGCACAACAGTAAGCAGACACAGGGCAAGGACCAAAATGGCCAGCCCGGTGATCCAAGGCCACTTTCTCCTCCTCTTTCTGGGGCGCAGGACGGGAATCCCCGCTGCTGGGACAGGGATGTAGGGCAGGTTGGGCACCGGCTGGCTGGGCTGTTCCCAGGGGCCGCCCTGCCAGAGACCGTCATGTTTGTTGTCCATAAACTCCCTCCAAACCGGGATGTCCAAATGTCAGGCCAACGTCAGGGTAAAGGTAAACTGAGTGACGCCGTCCTCGCTGGTCGCTGTGATAGTCTCCTTTAGGTTGCCCAAAATCGTCTTGACGATATACAACCCCAGCCCCACACCCTCCCGGTCCATGGAGCGGGAGTAGTCTGCCTTGTGGAATCGCTCAAAAAGGAGGGGCAGTTCATCCTTGGGGATCGTAGAGCCCAGATTCCGGATGGTGGTGTAAGCCTTCCCATCCTTCTTTGTAATCTGGACAGTGATAGCAGTACCGGCGGCGGCAAACTTCGCCGCGTTGTCCAAAAGATTATAGCAGACCTGGGTGATGGAATCCGGGTCCCCCCAGACCATTAGCTTCTCGTCGGGCATCTGGACGTCTACATCCAAATTCCGGCCGGTAATCTTGCTCTCCAGGCTAATGATAACCTGGGACACCACCTCGGTGAGATCGAACTGCTCCTGGGCGGTGACGGTGTTCTCTGTCAGGGCGTTGAGCCGAGCCAGATCCAGCATCCGCCGGACTAACCGGGACAATCGCCTGGTTTCAGATACCACGATTTGTAGAGATTCCTTCTCCCGTTCGGGCGGGATGGTCCCGTCCAGGATTCCCTCGGCAAAGCCGGAGATGGTGGTCATGGGGGTCTTCAGTTCGTGGGATACATTGGCAATAAATTCTGATCGCTGGCTCTCTACCTTGGCCAGGGAGTTGGCCATGGTATTGAACGCCTCAGCCAGGGTGCTGATCTCATCACACCGCCCCTCATAGCTGGTGACCCGGACATCAAACTCTCCACGGCCAAATTTTCGGGCTGCCTCGGCCATCTCGTTTAGAGGCCGGGCCTGGTGGGCGGAAAAGAGGGAGCTGGCGACAAAGGCAATCAGCAGCACCACCACAGCGGTAAAAAAGAAAATGGTGGCGGTGGCCGACCACATCTCCGCCAGGCTGGAGGCGTCGGCAGACACCAGCACCAGCCCCTGGGTGACTGACAGGTTATTCAAGCTGACGGTAATAGGCAGGCTGGCCAGATAGCGCCGCTCCGGGAAGATTCCGCCCAGACTGGTCATACCGGCATAAGAGCCCCGTTCCAGCACCTGGGACACCACTGACTCAGGGACTTTGCTGTTTTCATACGCATAAAAATTGACGCCGTCCGTAGCATAGATGATCTCGCCATCCGGGGCGGCTACAATCACATAAGAATCTGAGATCAGGGCGATGGAGGCGACATAGTTCTGGAACGGCTCACTGCGAAGCTGCTGATAAAAGGAGGAGGCAAACATAGCGATATAGCCGGCATTGCGTTCCATCGCGTCCCGTTTCTCTGAAATGATATAGCGGTAAGAGAGCATCATAAAGGCGGTGGACAGAAGAGTAAAGGACAGCGCGACGATCCCCACCATCATAGCTAGCTGACGTTTATATAACGAACGCAAAGGCTTCACCTCCTTAGGCAGTTTGTCATATCCATCCGATGTCAGCGGGTTCAGGCATTTCCGCCCACCTCAAATTTATAACCCACACCCCAAACAGTCTTCAGCCGCCACTGGTCACTGACATTCTCCAGCTTTTCCCGAAGCCGCTTGATATGGACGTCCACAGTCCGGCTGTCACCGAAATAATCGAAGCCCCATACCTCATCCAGAAGCTGGTTTCGGGTAAATACCCGGTTGGGAGCAGAGGCCAGATGGAACAACAGCTCCAATTCCTTGGGGGGCGTATCCACCCGCTGGCCGTCTACCAACAGCTCATAGGAGTCCAGGTTGATGACCAGCTTATCGAAGGTCAGCTTTTTGCTGGTCTGCTCTTCCTCCCCCATGGTACGGCGCAGAACGGCATGAATACGGGCCAGCACCTCTTTCATCTCGAAGGGTTTGACAATGTAGTCATCGGCGCCCTGCTCCAGACCTGTGACCTTGTCCTCCGTTTCGCCCTTTGCGGTGAGCATAATAACAGGGGTCTTATCCCCCTCCCGAATCTTCTTCAGCACAGACCAGCCGTCCATAATGGGGAGCATAATATCCAGAAGCACTAGATCGGGCTGAAAGGAGCGAAACAGCTCTACACCCTTACCGCCATCCTGGGCTACCTGGGTTTCGAACCCCTCTTTCTCCAGATAGAGGTGGAGCAGCTCGGCGATGTTGCCATCATCCTCCACGATCAAAACCTTCTTTGGCATAGCCGTACCCTCTTTTCTCAATGTAATTTGTGTATGGGATACCTTTATTATAGCGCGAAACCCCAGTGTTAGGTGAATAATTTGTAAATTGCTCCCACATTTCCCCTACCCCTGGTCACCGGAGGCCACATAGGAGTGGTCCACCTGGATGACGGGGAAGTAATGGCCGGACAGCCCCTTAATTCCCTCGGTGAGCTGTTCCCGCACCTGGGTATCCTTCAGCCGGAACCCATATGGCACCATGACGTCAAAAATTAGGTTAGTGTGAATTGGGCCAGGGGTAATGCGGAAATCATGGATGGTGAGCACGGGGTCGATTTTCCGGGCGATGGCGGCCACCTGCTCTCGAAGGGCGGAGGTGCTGTCGTCACACACTACCGGGTCCATATGGATGGAGGTGTCAATGTGGTGCTTCTCCTTCAGTTCCCGCTCGATATGGTCGATAATGTCATGGAGCTCCAAAAAATCTCCGTCCGCTGGGACCTCGGCGTGGAAGGACATCATGGCTCGACCGGGGCCATAATCGTGGTAGACCAGGTCGTGGATGCCCAGAATGTGGTCGTGGCCCAGCACGATGCGGTCGATGTCCGCGGCGAGCTCCGGGTCCATGGGCCGCCCCAGCAAAGGGTCCAGGGTGTCCCTGGCGGCCTCCCACCCTGTCTTGAGAATAAAGGCGGCCACCAGCAGGCCGGCCAATCCGTCCACCTGAAGCCCCCAGAAATGATCGGCAAGGGTGGAGAGAAGGACTACGCCGGTGGACAGGCAGTCGGACAGGGAGTCTGCGGCGGTGGCCTCCATGGCGGCGGAGTCAATGGCCCGGCCCAGGCCGCGGTTGAACCAGTACATCCAAAATTTCACCAGGATGGCCGCCGCTAGAATGACCAGAGCCACTGGCGAAAATTGAGTTTCAGACTGGCCGAACAGGGACTCCAGGGCAGACCGGCCCACCTCCACCCCCATGAGCAGAATAGCCATCGCCACAATCAGTCCGGCAATATATTCCACGCGCCCGTGGCCGAAGGGGTGGTCCTCGTCCGCCTCCTGGCCAGCGAGCCGAAAGCCGATGAGGGTGACCACCGAGGTCGCGGCGTCAGATAAGTTATTTACCGCGTCAGCCACCATGGCCACAGAGGAGGTGAGCGTGCCGGCGATCACCTTACCCAGAAACAGCAGCACATTGAGAAAGATGCCTGCGGCGCCGGAGATGGTGCCGCAGCGAAGCCTGGTGGCAGGAGCCTGGGGCGCGCCGCCCCCCAGACAGGCACGGATCAAAAAGTTCATAGCTGACAGATGCCTCCCGAACCGGCCAAGGATGACCGGATTGATCTGTATCATTTTATTATCCCACGGCAACTGGCCTCCGTCAAGAAAAAGGCGGGGCCGGACAGGTAAATTTTTCCGTCCTCTTGGAAGGCCGGAGAGAAGTATTTACAAACTGTTCATACCAGGGTCATTGTTTTGCCTTAATTCTATTCTATGATAAAATCGTTCCAAGGGAACAAAATGCATCTTCCATTTCTCCCTCTCCTTTACAACACACAGATGGAGACCTCCGGCATGCCGGAGGTCTTCGTCGTTTATAGGGCTGACAGTGTTTACAAAAAATTCATGGGGAGGACACAGTATTGCCTTAATTCTATTTTATGATAAATCCGTACTCAAGATATCTTCCTTTTTCTCCTCCCTTTTACAACACACAGACAAAGGCCCCTGACCTTCCTGGTCAGGGGCCTTTGTCGTTCAGGATTCCGATGTCGTGGCCCCATCTCTGGAACCCTCCCAGCGGTCCCGGCCCACAGCGCCGCTGCTGGCCTCCATCCGGTTCATTTTCCGCTTCCGTGCGGAGGAGCGGGCCAGCTTCTCGCTCAACCCCTCCAGGTCCCCGGACTGGATAGCCTGACGGTACTGTCGGATGTTCTCCTCCAACTGCTCCAGGGCCCGGCCCAAGGCCTCAGCGTTCATGGAGAAGAGCTGGGTCCACAGGGGCACATCCAGAGCGGCCACCCGGGTGCAGCCCCGGAAAGAGTCCCCCTCAAAGCCCTGATAGTCGAATAGGCTAGGGTCGTCGCACACGGAAACGGCGATAACGTGCATCATCTGGCTGGTGTAGGCGATGATGGCGTCGTGCCGCTCCGCCGTGGTCTGGACCACATCCGCGCAGCCGATGTACCGAGCCAGCCGCTCCATAAGAGCCAGATGCTCCGGGCTGGATTGGTTATTCGGGGTTAGGATATAGTGGGCCCCGTGGAACATATTGGCCAGGGCGTGCTGAATGCCGGAGAACTCCGTACCCGCCATGGGATGCCCTCCCACAAAGGAAACAGTGTCAGGCAGTACCCCGGCCCCCTTCAAAATGGCCCCCTTTACCCCGCACACATCGGTCACCATGGAGCCAGGCCTGAAATGGTCCCGGTGCTCGGTCATAAATTCTACGATGCCCTGGGGATGGAGGCATAAAAATACCAGGTCGCCCTCCGCCAGCGCCCGGACTGGGTCCGCCTCGGCCCGGTCCACGATATCCTGTTCCATGGCGTAGCGAAGGGTGGGCTGGCTCACGTCCACGCCGATGATCTCATAGTCCTCAAAGCCCCGGAGGGCCTTGGCAAGGGAACCGCCGATCAGGCCCAGCCCCACAATGACCAGACGCTTTTTCATGATATAACCTCGTTTCCACACCGTGTCCGGTGAATAACGGAACTGTATCACATTTGCCCGCTGAAATCAAGATGGTATTCAAGGCAGAAGGGCACTGTAATTTCCAAAAAAATGTAGGAAACCGTCCCATTTCAGGGCGGTTTTTTGTGTTGGATAGAGAGGGCTTGGGCAGCAGTCCAAAGCCTCCCCCTGTGGAGGGAGGTGCGAGGTGGAAGGAGCTTCCGCCACCACCGGGGGACGCACTACCGAGGGCCTTTGGGGAAAATCTGGTGCCCGAAATCAGGCAGGCCGCTGGGCCCTGGCCGTCCAAAATTTATGGCCCCTCCTTCGTTCCAACCGTGCCTGGCCATCCGAATACCGACAGCCGCCGGATGACGGGCGGGACATGGGAAAGGGGCGTTGTGCATCCCTGCACTGCTCTCCCGGCCCTGTCGTAAGGGCAGCTTTTCCCAGTGGTGCGCCGCCCAAACTCTTAGAATAATAATTAAAGGAGGAAGCTATCATGTCGACCAACAAAACCACCAATTACCAGATCAACCAATGGGAAACGGAGGACAGGGTGCTCCGGGGCAAGGCGGACACAGCCACGACGGATTCGCTGGCGGCCCGCCTGACCGATGTAGAGGGGAAACTTTTTTACACAAAATTGTTGGATTATATCTCTAGCAAGTCAGGCAGCCAAATCGATCTGGATGTCAGTGATCTTGACCTGACGAAGTATGACAGCTTGGAGATCCGGCTGGACCCGGTCCTCGGGGCCAGTTATACCACTGGATTTTACCTCCGGCTATTGGTATGGCCAAAACGAGGCGGGACGGCTGGTGTCCATCACACTGAGCGATGCCCCCCAAGAGCTGATCGAGTCCTGCTTTTATATCCATTTGAGACAGTGCCTGTGCGGCTCATCGGACTATACTTATGTCCGGCCACCAAGGCTACCCCACCCCCCAGTTCAGCCGACAGCACCGAAACATATATGTCAGGCTGGAACTCTCCGCCGCCCAAGTCACCTCCCAAACATTGTGGGGCAAGGAAATATCACCACCATCCCCTCCGGCACCAGAGTGCGGGTCTACAGGTGGAAAAAATGAGAAGCAAGGCCCCGCTCCTAAAGGAGCGGGGCCTTTTTTTGGATCATGCTAAAACAGTTGCCGGCGTAAGATGATCACACTTAGTCAGTGACCGTTACAGTCACGTCACCAGTGATATCACTGATCTCATAAGTTCCGTCGCCGTTATCCCAAATGTTGGCGCCGCTAGCGGCAACAGTCTTAGTGGCGTTACCGGAAACCTTCAAAGTCAGGACATAGCTGTTGCCGGACACGGCATTGTCGATCACGTCTTCTTGTCCGCTGCTCTTGGCGACCGTCTTGCTGACATCGTCAATTGTGACACGGACATCGGCACTAGAGTTGTTATCAACGGTAATCTTGTAGAGGTTCTCAGTCTTGATCGCAACAAACACGGATTTCTCTGTGCCATCTGTTGCTGTAGCAGTGATCTTCACTACGTCATACTTGCCAGCGGTTGCAGTGACCGTGAAGGTAGCACCGGTGCCATCTTCAGTCTTAGCAGCTTCATAATCCTGCATCACGGAGTAGGCAGCAGTATCATCAGCGTCGTCAACAGTGGCGGTGAAGGTGACAGAGACACCAGCCTTCTTCACGATGGCGTTCTCCACGGCCTTTTCTGCTGTCGCATAGGTCTGAACAGACACACCGTCCAGCTTCACATCGGTGATTTCAGCGGTATCGTCAGGAGTGGTGTTGGTCATGCTGGTGACATAGACCATGATGACTTCCTCGTTGTCCACATAGACCACGCCGTAGACATCGCTGTTGTCCTTGTCAATGGCGGTCTTCAGCTGGGACACGCTGGTGATCTCAGAGCTGTAGGCGCTGGCATCCCGGTCATCCCTGCCGCGGTCATCGGCAATGATGACGTTCTCAGCGAAGTTGACGTCATTCAGGGTAATGGTATCAGTGTAGCTGCCGTCGTTGGAGGTGCCGTTGGCGCTGAGGGCGTTGTTGAAAATGCCGGTCAGCTTGGCGCCGGTGCCGAAGGTGTCGCCGCTGAAAGGATTGCCGCCGACCCAGCCGGTCTCGTCATCATAGGTCCAGGAATCGCCGGCGGTGTTCCCGTTGCTCAGAGCGGTATCATTGTTAGCCGCAGTCAGCTCGTACACGCCGTCATCGTTGATCTCCCAGGTGTAGAAGCCCACGGCCTTGGCGGAGCCCTTCACCATGACAGTCTCCACATTGCCGGAGCCGTCCATGAAGTACAGCTCAGTCATGTAGGCAGTCTGGTTCTTGTCATCGCCGTCGGTGTAGGAGGTGCGGTTGTTGGAGCGCTCGTGGACGAAGACCACGTCATCGCTGCTGGCGTTGGCAAAGGCGACAGTGTTGACCAGGACCACATAGGAGGCCACATAGTTGTTGCTGGACTTGGTGGCAATGGCCAGGGCCTTCAGAGTGCCGGTCGCCTTGTCCACGGAGGTGCCGCCGGTAACGAAGTCCACATCGATCTCGCTGCCCGGAGTCTCGATCTTCACATAGTTGGTGTTGTCGTTCAGATAGACCTTGTCGGAACCGATGGTCATGTTGCCGTCATCCCGGGCCAGATCGTTGGCCAGAGCGCCGGCGGCCTTGGCCGCATTGGCGCTGCCGGTACCGCTCACCATGCCGGTGCCGGCAAACACATAATAGGTGCTGTCGTTGGAGGTGTTGTAGACCTCGGCGTTGTAGCCACTGCCGTCCTTCTCAAAGGTGTACAGGCCAGAAAGCGTGGTAGCAAGGGAACCGGCCGACACGGAGCTAGTCCAGCTGGCACCAAAAGCAGCGGTGTTCTCGCTGGAGGAGCTGTTCAGCTTGAAGTCGGTGACGGTGCCGTCGTACAGGGAGACGGCCTGGGCATAGTAGTTGGTGTACCGGCTGTCATCCTTCACAATACCGGTGACGTAGTACACGTCCTCGATCTTGGCGGCGCCGCTCTCGTCAATACCCACCACATAGCCGTTCTTGTCCAGGTAGACGGTGTACTCGCTGTCGTTCAGGTCCAGGGTCAGGGAGCCCATGGCCACATTGGTGTTGTTGCTGGTATCCACCAGGGCGTGCAGGGGGAAGTCAGCGCCGTCGATGGTGACCTTGGCCTTGGAGCCGCTGTTGTAGTTGGAGATAGTGCCGGAGACGCTCTCCGCTACGGCGGAGTCCAGAATGGTCTCAGCATCGTTCACGGCCACGGCCAAAACAGTGCCCTCGGTGTAGGTGTCGGCGTTGAAGCCGGTCAGCTCCTTGGTGGAGTCGCCGTCATACACGTCATAGTAGGTGCCGCCGATGCCAGACTCGCTCAGGGTCTCCAGAGTGATGGCATAAGTAGCGCCCTTGTTGGTGTAGGTGCTGGACAGGCTGTCCTCGACCTCCTTGATGGAAGCTAGGGAGTAGCGGATGATGGCGATGGTCTCAACCTTCTTGTCATCATTCTCGAACAGCTCCACCTGGTCGCCAGCCTTCAGGGTCACACTGGACAGATCAGCGTAGTCGCCATTCTCAAACTCCGCGTCGCCGTTGATGTACAGATTCAGATCGCCGTCGTCGGCCAGATCCTTGCGGTTATAATCAAAATAGTCGCTGTCGGTGACCAGAATCGCCTGGGCGCTCAGGGTCTTGTTGATGACCATGGAGTCGTCAGCGTTGTCGGCATAAGTGCCGATCT
>NZ_JBHEVC010000012.1:0-27806 GCF_041925235.1 Flintibacter sp. P01028 | reverse complement strand
AATCCACTTCAGCACCACCAGCAAGGAAACCATGAGCGATAAAATCAAGCGGCTCATTATGAACGATTGCGGGAAAATTTCTTAAAACCACCTTGACAAAATGTATCAGAGGATACCCTTCTGGCAGCTATGGAGCGCGCCGGTGCGGAGGATATCCCCGATGACGCAGAGCGCAAGGGCCTGGGGACACCGGCGACCAGGGCGGCCATTATTGAAAAGCTGGTGTCGGCCGGATTCGTGGAGCGCAAGGGCAAGAGCCTGATCCCCACGAAGGCCGGGATCAACCTGGTCACGGTATTGCCGGAGCCGCTGACCTCCCCCATGCTCACCGCTGAATGGGAGCAGCGCCTTACCGCCATTGCAAAGGGCGAGGCCGATCCGGGCGGCTTTCTGGACGGTATCCGGGATATGGTGCGGGAGCTGGTCACGACCTACTCCCAGATATCCGAGGACGGGCAGAAGCTGTTTGCCCCGGAGAAGGAAGTGATCGGGGCCTGTCCCCGCTGCGGCAAGCGGGTGTATGAGGGCAGGAAGAATTTTTCCTGTTCGGACCGGGCCTGTGGGTTTGTCCTCTGGAAGAATGACCGTTTCTGGACCTCCCGCAAAAAGGAGCTGACAAAGAAGATGGCGGCTGACCTTCTGAAAAGGGGACGTACCAATGTCAAGGGTATGTGGTCTGAAAAGAAGGGCGCCACCTATGACGCCGCTGTGATCCTGGACGACACGGGTGGCAAGTACATCAATTTCAAGCTGGAGTTCCCCAAAAGAAAGGCTGGTGCAAATGGAAGAAAATAAAAGGATCGAAAGTTTACCCGAAGTGAGGGCGGCGGTGGCCGCCCTCTCCCCGGAGGACCGGAAACTGCTGGCGGCGGTGCAGGAGTCTCCGCACCGTTTGACCTCTCTGGAACGATTCAAGGAGTTATCCAAAAACAGCGAGTATTTCATCCTGGAGGATAACATCCATAGTGAGGCCGATTTTGGCTGGCGCTATATCGCAGAGCACATGGATATCCACTTGCCGAAGGAGCTGCTGGAGGCCATTGATCCGGTTCCCTTTGGCAAGTACGCTATGGAGGACGAACAGGGCTTCTTTACTTCCTACGGTTACCTGTCTCTCTCAGGTGACGAGTGGCAGCATGAACACGTGACAGACCGCCCCCACCAGGAGGGGGAGAAAAAGCCCTCCATCCGGGAACGGCTGGAACAGGGCAAAAAAGAATGTGCCGGCAGGCAGACGCAGCCCCAGGCAAGGGGCAAGTCTGAACCGGAACTTTAAGGAGGTGCTGATCAATGCCGAACTATGGATATGACAAGGATTACCCGTTTGCCGCCTTCATCACCAATTTAGGCAAGTACAACGAGGGCGAGCTTGTGGGCGAGTGGGTGAAGTTCCCCACCACCGCCGAGGAAATGAAAAATGTGTTTGACCGGATCGGGATCGGCCAGAAGGATGACTTCGGGCAGCCCTATGAGGAATGGTTCATCACCGACTATGACTGCTATGTGGATGGCCTCTATGACAAGCTGGGCGAGTATGAAAGCCTGGACGAGCTCAATTATCTGGCGTCAAAACTGGATGAAATGAGCCAGGGCGAGTATGAGCAGTTCCAGGCGGCTATGGAGATTGGCGACCATTCTGGCAGCGTCCAGGAGATCATCAACCTGACCGAAAACCTGGACTGCTACGATGTGTACCCGGATATTCACGACTATGACGACCTGGGTCGGTATTACATTGACGAGCTGGACGCCATGCAGGTACCGGAGCATTTGAAGAACTACATTGACTATGAAGCCTACGGCCGGGATATTGCCATGGATGAAAGCGGCGACTTTACTGATCTTGGCTATGTGAGAGATACCGGTAGTTCCTTCCATGAGTATTACGATGGCGAGCACGGCAGCATCCCGGAGGAATACCGGGTGATGACCTTCCAGGATGATATCCCGGAAGAAGAATTATCTGAATGGGCTATGGATATCGCCTACGATATGGACGAGTTTTTCCGGCAGCACGATCCGCAGTACGCGGCGGAGCACCCGGAGGAACACGCGGCGAAAGAGGAAATTTACGAGAACCTGACCGCTGGCCGCATTTCTGTCCTGGAAGAAAGACTGGCGGCCCTGGGCCAGACCCAGGAGGACTATTTACCTTCGGAGCTGGAAAAGTACAAGGAGGCCACCGGGTATGAGGAATTTTTAGACATTGACCCGGCAGCAATCCGGAAGGCGCTGCAAAACCCGGATCGATCCCACATCGATGAAATGATCTCCTTTGCAGAACAGGCGGAACAGGAGTATGCGGCCCAGGCCGCCGCCTACGTGCAGACCCCGGCGAATATCGTGGAGCAGGCGCGGACGGTCCAGGGAGAACCGGCCCCGGAGGACAGCTTTTCCATCTATCAGCTAAAGGGCGGGGATGAAACGCTGGATTACCGCTTTGAGCCGCTGGACAGTATCCACCGAAACGGCCTTTCTGTTGATCCGGCAAACTATGAGCTGGTCTACATCGCCCCGCTGACGGAGCGGGACAGCCTGGAAAGTATCTATACACGGTTCAACATCGACCGCCCGGCAGATTTCACGGGGCACTCCCTGTCCGTGTCGGATATCGTGGTGCTTCATCAGGGTGGCAGGGACACCGCCCATTACTGTGACCGCTTCGGTTTCTCCCAGGTGCCGGAGTTCTTGCAGGAACAGCAGCGGACGCTTACCCCGGATGATCTGGAGACCGGGAAAACGGTACGGACGCCCAGGGGCAGCTTCTATGTGACCGCCATGAGCCGGGAGCAGATGGAGGCGGCCGAGTACGGCCTGCACCATCAGTCTGACGATGGAAAGTACCTCATCATGGGGAACGGGACACGGGCCTTCGCTGTCCTGGCGGAGCAGCCGGAAAAGGACAATCCCCTCCGCACCGCTGAAATGACCCTGGAGGATGACTACGGCATGATCGACGGGGTTATCAATAACGGACGCCGCGGCGAGGAAGTGGAAAAGGCGAGGGAGACCGCCGGGCGGGGCGAGCCGGAGAAAAAGCCCTCCATCCGGGAGCGGCTGGAGGACGCGAAACGGGAGTGTTCGGAGCGTAAGCCTCCGGAGAAGGGACACCCCGGCCGTGAAGCCACGGAGCATGGCGAGCTATGAGCCGGAGCAAGAAATGGCGGCTGGAATGGGCGTTCTTTCTGGGCGAGAACGGCAGACGGCAATATAACAAGGTCTGTATAGGCTGTGCCCATGACTGCAAGCAGAGTTTCCGGGCGGTTTTAATTGCCTGTCCCCGCTATCTTTCCAAACGCTCCAAAAACTGCGGGGGTAAGGGTTCAAAAACGGCAAAATAATCTCCTGTATCGGCTTTTCCAGAGGGAGCCTTTATGATTTCCCTTGTGCCTGTGGTCCTGCTGATATGAGGGAAAACGGTTCAGTTTCGCACACTTCCTATAAACACAAAACGGGAGTACAGCTTTTCGGTTCGTCCGATGGCTGTACTCCCATTTTTGAGCAGGGCTGCACTATTCGGACATGAAATATATTTTTATAATATTGTCCCAAAATATTGACATTTGTCCCAACGAGTTATATAATATAAATAGATCAATCCTGGAGGAATTTCCATGAAGAAGAAGAACATTATAAACCTAATACGGTACCACTCTGAAGGAAACGAATCGGGCTTTCGGAGTGAAGCATATGAGGTGGCAAAAGAGTTTGATCAGATTGGCGATTATCAGTTGGCAGAGTATATTATGGCTCTTCTCTCGAACGCTAACACCTTCGTCCCACAAGTAAGTGATCTATCATCTGGCTTTTTTGAAAAAGTAACTGTCGGAAATGACCCGCTACCACTTCCGGAATTGATTGAGCAGGATGTGATGGGAATGGTCAATGCAATTAGTCGGAATCTTGGGATTAACAAATTCCTGTTCCAAGGGGCCCCTGGAACAGGAAAAACTGAAACCGCAAAACAAGTCGCACGTATACTAAATCGAGAGCTATATGCGGTAGATTTTTCAGCTGTAATCGATAGCAAGCTTGGGCAAACACAAAAGAATATTGTTTCGTTGTTTCGGGAAATAACCGAATTTGCCCATCCAGAAAAAATAATCATTCTCTTTGACGAAATCGATTCTATTGCATTGGATCGAACCAATTCAAACGATCTGCGCGAAATGGGAAGAGCTACATCCACGCTGCTCAAAGAATTTGATCGTTTAGACGATCGCATTGTTTTACTTGCAACGACAAATTTATTTGACCATTTCGATAAGGCTTTGATTAGAAGATTTGACTCTATCATTGATTTTAACAGATATACGCAGGAAGATTTAGCTGAGATTGCAGAGGTCTTGCTAAACGATTTTTTGAACAAATTCAAGTGTACAGGAAGAAATATCCGACTGTTTCGGAAGATTGTTAATCTAATGTCACCGATTCCGTACCCTGGGGAATTAAAGAACATCATCCGTGCATCCGTTGCATTTAGCAATCCTTCGGATGAATTTGACTATCTCAAACGGTTTTATAAGGCTGTGTACCCTGAGCAAATGGATATCCATGTCTTGCAATCACAGGGATTTACCGTACGTGAAATAGAAATTTTGACTGGAATATCGAAGAGTCAGGTTTCTCGAGAGTTGAAGGAGGACTAAATGAATAGCATACTTCAATTAAAGGGCCAGTTTGAACAACACAGTGGGAATCCTGGCGGCGGCAAAAGAAATATTCCCGTTGGCGGCTTCGTTGAATCCACCCACATCTTGGATTTGATTAACGATTTGTACTCTTTGCAGACTTATTGGAATGAGCACACTCTAATTAAGGGTGCACTTATTAGTGTGTACTATACGAGTGTAGTTGCAAAGACCAATCGAATTCGAGGACTATTATGTAAGGGTTCTTCCGATCCCAATGATTCCATCCGTGGCGCAAAATTTGCTGGTGAGAATCCACATATCCAGCATGTGTTCACATACTATGTCGGCCTTGATGTCATATCAGAGACTATCGCACGACTGGTTACTGCTAGTGAAATTGTAGAGCACGATTATAACGGGAAGATTTCTCACATGGATATCGAAGCCCTAAACAAAGGTCATAAGCAGTATAAGCATCAAGCTCGTTTGGCAAAAACAAACTTTGTGAATGTAGTTGTAGATGCTTTCTATGTTCAGAAGTTTTCAGTTGATTTTACGGAAGCCGATGAAGATGGAGAAGCAATTGTCACCCTTTATCGCACGGATGTAAAAACAGAGGATGTGTTTCGTGCAATTGGCATTGATTATCTGAACGCGAAGCAAATTGACGAAAACACCGTGCTTTTACGACCGGACGAAATTGCACTCTTAAAAGAAAACGCCCCATATCTCATTGCCATGAAGGTTCGTGATTTGCGAGAAGTGCCGTCTGAGGAAAGTGTTGCAAGCGATCCACGCATTGTTCAAATACCTGCACCGCAGCAGGAGCCTGTTGTTGGGGTAATTGATACGCCATTTTCTAAAGATGTCTATTTCAAAGACTGGGTATCTTATGAGAGTATGCTTGGAGATGGCATTGAGTTGGATGCACGCGATTATACACATGGTACGGAAGTTACATCGATTATCGTTGACGGTCCGACAATTAACCCTGCTTTGGATGATGGGTGTGGACGGTTTAGAGTGAAGCACTTTGGCGTTGCCAAAAAAGGTAGGTTTAGTTCTTACACGATCCTTCGCTCCATTCGCAAGGCCGTTTCTCAAAACCGAGATATCAAGGTATGGAATCTATCATTGGGTTCAATACTACCGATAAAGCCAAACTTCATTTCTCCAGAAGCTGCTGAACTTGATAAAATCCAGAGCGAGTTTGATGTTGTTTTTGTGATTGCAGGCACCAATGGTGACCCCGACCAAAAACCCATTCCAATAGGGGCTCCGGCTGATTCTCTAAACTCGTTAGTCGTAAATTCTGTGACACTTGAAGGAACTCCAGCTTCGTATCATCGTGTTGGACCGGTACTCTCGTTCTTTCACAAGCCAGATGTTAGTTACTATGGTGGTGACACTGGTCAGCCTATGCATGTGTGCACGCCAACGGGAGAAGGATTTGTAAAAGGAACATCTTTCTCTGCCCCGTGGATAACTCGTAAGATGGCATATCTGATTTGTACCTTGGGATTTTCTCGTGAAGTTGCAAAAGCACTGATAATAGATGCAGCCGCAGGTTGGAATCGGAAAGACGGTGCGTCATGCTCTATTGGGTATGGCGTTGTCCCACAGCGGATTGAAAACATTGTAAAAACATCTGACGATGAAATCCGCTTTGTTATGACAGGGACAACTGACGCATATGAAACATACACATACAAAATTCCGGTGCCAATTTATAAAGATAAACAGCCATTCTATGCACGGGCTACACTTTGCTATTTTCCCAAATGTATGAGAGATCAGGGCGTCGATTACACAAGCACAGAAATGGACATTCATTTTGGACGAGTTGTAGAAAAAGACGGAAAAGCAACCATTGCAAGTATCAACTCGAATTCCCAAGGTGATGAAGGTGGCAAACATCTTTATGAGCCAGAAGCACGCCAATTATATCGAAAATGGGATAACGTAAAATTGATCAGTGAAGAATTGAAGGATCGTGCTGTTCCTCGAAAGGTATATGGGGCGGGAATGTGGGGCTTGAGTATCAAAACGAAAGAACGCCTAAAAGAGAAGAACGGCCGTGGCCTTTCGTTTGGTGTAGTCGTTACTCTAAAGGAAATGAATGGCGAAAATCGCATTGACGATTTTATCAAACTATGTATGATGCGTGGATGGGTAGTCAATCGCATTGATATTGAAAATCAGATTGACATTTACAATAAGGCTGAAGAAGAAATCGAATTCTAAAAGGAGGGGTATTATGAATCGAAAAACAAGTAGTAGCTCTATGGCATCAAAGGCTTCTAAGGCGCTGACCAACAACAATACTTCAAAAATTCAAAAATCACTTGCGGCTAGTGTGCTTTCACAGCGTTCTGCATCAAAGCAAACCGGAGCCGCTATGGAGGATATCGCATCTCGCGTACTGCAAAGCAATAAATACTCGGATGAGACAAAAAGTTTTGCAGCCAGTGTCCTCTCTCAGTCAAATGTGGAACGGTAAGGTGTTCTCATAAACCATGTATAAGGGGCGCAATTTCGAGTAAAACGAGATTGCGCCCCTTGTTTTTCTATATTTATTGCTGCTTTATAGCGCTTTTGCCATTCGCAACAACGTCAGTGGCACATACCATGCCGCCACGATTAGCCGCCAGATCAAAACAAAGCCGCCGATCACGCCGCCGATAATGAAGTTCAGTGCGAACAGGGCGATCCCTCCACCCAGGGAGCCGCTATCTGGTATGATCCAGAGGCACATCCGATGGAGGCCGAAGGGCAGGCCGCAGAGTATCCAGAGCCATACATAGTCCAGCTCGCCGCCATTCATGCAGGCGGATTTGAAAATACAGTATAACAGCAGGGCCGCCGCCACGGGCAGTACACTCTTGATAAAAAATGTTTTGACAGATTCACTTCTCGTCATAAGGGAAAACCTCCTTCCATGCCTCCATTATACAAAACAGTTCGGGCAGCGCCCAGGGCGTACAGAAAATCATTTGCAAACAATCTGCGAACAGAGCCGGATTCATTCAAGTTCATGCCGCCTCTGCTGCTCCTGTTCCTTCGGGACGGAAAGAAGGGCGTCCACATTCTGCTTGATTGTCTCATACTCCTGGACCTCGCTTCTGGCGGTTCGGTATTCGGCAAGAAGCGAGTCCTTCCTTTCAGTGAGTGCGGACAGTTCCTTTTCCATGCGCTCTGCAGAGGGCACCGGAACGGCGCCCAGCTTCTTTAGCTCCCTGGCGGCGGCCTCAAACAAGATGATCTCGCTCTCATGGCCCCGGAGGAATTTTTCTTTGTCCCTGGACTGGCGGTAGCGGTCATAGACCGGCCGGAGCTGGCGGTAGGTGGCGGCGTGCTTCATCACAAGGGACAGATCCGCTATCCGGCGTTCTGTGTCCTTGATGGAGGTATGAGCGGTATCCCTCCGCTCCGTCAGGCTGGTCAGTCTGCCTTCCAGTTCTCCATAGCTGTCAATGCCGTGCTCCGTCAGGAAGTTCATGGTCCTGGCGGCCTGTTTCAGATTGTTCAGCTTCGCCCAATGCGCGAACCCGGCGCTTTGCTGTGCCTTGATGTTGTTCTGAATGTCAATGAGCAGGCTGATCCTTCCGTCACGCTGCTTCGGCTGCCTGGAAGGTCTGGAGCGTCCGGCAATCCGGGCGGTGATGGCTTCCTCCGTGTAGTCGATACCCAGGGTTTTCATTCGGGTAAACCGTTCTTGATCCGAAGCGCGGCAGGACACATATTTTCCTCGTTTTATCTCATAGCCCTCTTGCTGCAGGAGGCGGAGCAAATCTTCAAAATCTGCGGAGGCAGATATGAGCCGGTCAATGGTCGCTTTCAGCTTCGCCTTGTAGCTGGTTCCGGCCTGGGTCGCTGTATGCTCAATATAGCTCTTGCCTTTGTTCTGTCCGGGGACCACCACGGACAGACCGTGTTCCTTACAGAGTCGGTCGCTGGCGCGGCGTATCTCATGGTAGCTTCGCTTGTTGGAGTGGTAATGCCTGTGATCCGCAAAGCTGACCACATTGAAAATCATATGGTTATGGACGTGATCCTTGTCTATGTGGGTGGTCAGGACAAACTCGTACTTGCCTCCCAGGATTTCCTTTGCAAGCTGCATACCGATCTCATGCGCTTCCTCCGGCGAGACTTCACCGGGCTCAAAGGCTTGTATCAGGTGGCGGCCCAGGTTCGTCCCCTTGTCGATGGAGTGGCGGCAGGTCCAGGCAAATTCAATATCCGCTGTTTCAGCGGCGCAGCCATAGGAGGATACCAGCAGCTTCCCGTCCGTCTTTTCGGGATTGCAGATATAGTCAATGGCTGCCTTTAGCGTTGATTTGATAGGATGCGTCTTTGTAACTGCCATATCTGATCCAGCCTTTCCCGGATTTCCTCCATATCCGCTTGGTAGGCGGGGCCTCCGGCGTTGAGCCTCTTTGCAATCTGGTTGATATTCCGGCCGATGGCGGAGAGCTCCGAGGTAAACGCTTTGATCTCCGTGGTGTCGGTGAAGATGATATATCCGTCAATCGCCATCTTCCGAAGATAGGCGCCATAGCGTCTTGTGGGGAGCTGGGCCATCTTCTCGTCAATGAGGCGCTTTTCTTCCTCCGTGACATAAAACTTCATCTGGATATTCCGTTTTCGGTTCGCCATGCGCCGCCTCCGTTCTTCATAAGGGTTTGGGATTGTCCCAACAAGCATTTTTCATTTTCGAGCAAGGGACCTGAAAATCCGAAAAATCGCAAGCGGGTACTCGCTTGCTGTGCTTGCTATTGTTTCTTTTTTCGTACCTAAGTAATACCAAAACCTTCACTTTGGCAACCAAAAAACAAAGAAAAAACGCTACAAACTTTATCCGTTCATAGCGTCTTTCAATCCATATTCAGTTGTACCGGGAGCCTCATTCTTCATCACTCTTTCCATCGGCCTTCTCATCCAGCATGGCCTGTGCGGTGGCGGTGATGACTCTGATTTCCTTTTCATCCAGACCATCGAGCAGGGTATCAAGCTGCCGCCGGGCCGTGGTCTTGCCGTCCGCATGATCTTCAAATAGGAACTGATCCACCGAGATATGATAGCGGGAAACAAGCTCAAAGAAAATCTGGAGGCTTGGATGCTGTCCCTTATTCTCAATATTGGCAAGATAACGAGGCGAGAGATACATTTCGTCGCCCACCTTGTTCCTGGACTCCTTGCGTCCGCTCCTTGCCGCTTTGATTGCGTCCCCGAAGGGCTGAAAGTTGTACTTTGGTACTGGCCTTTTTGCCATATTCATTCACCCAGTTACATTTTACTGTTCCTCTTTTTCCTTGAATATGTCTACACAGTTCTTATCATTAGCCAAAATAAAACATATTTATATGCACATCAAAATAATGAGACGATCAGTGCAATCGTAGCCACTCTGCTCGCAACTGTTTCATGTGTTTAGCAAGAATGGAAATTGTTAATATGATAGATCTGATTTATAGGCTAATTCGTGTAGCGGCGGGAGCATCGTTGAAGATGTTCCCGCCTGTTTTTGGTGTTCAGTCTTTCGCTACACTTTCTGCAGGGAAATGCTGCTACCCGGACGGACGTATTCCTATTGTTGAACTGCGCTCCTCCAAAAAAATTGAGAGAAATTTATTGACCGATTCGGTTATTTATGATACGCTATTTAATGATGACCGATTCGGTTATTCCGGGAGGTGAGACAGTGGAATTTTCAAAAGATGATTTAAGCGAAGCGAAAAGGCAGATTAACTCAATACTGCATAAGCTAAGAGAAACAATCAAGACTTTTGAAGCCAAGGACAACCAGGAAAAATACAAGTCGCAGATCACATTGGCAAAAAGAAGGGTAAAGGCATTTGAAATCGCAAATTGCCTCATCGAAAGCGAATTAAGAAGGAAAAACTAAAAGTTTATGGAGGTAAAGTATGCTGCGGCCCAAAGAAGTAGTCGGCAGATGGATAGATGCTTTTAATTCTGGCGATGTAGATGCAATCGTCAATCTCTACCATAACAACGCCATAAATCATCAAGTTGCAAATGCCCCAGTTGTCGGGATTGACGCTATTCGGGAAATGTTTATAAATGAGTTCAAAACCGCGAAAATGGTCTGTATTGTTGAAAACATCTTTGAAGATGGACAGTGGGCCATTTTGGAATGGAAAGACCCATTAGGACTGCGCGGGTGTGGATTTTTTCAAATCGTAAATGAAAAGATTCTATTTCAGCGTGGATATTGGGATAAACTTTCTTTCTTAAAACAGCATAATCTTCCTGTCCCGATGCTTAATGAGGGTAAACATGAAGTGGATTGATGAAGTTGGCATAAGGATCAAAAGAAACAATCAAGTTTTGTTTGCTAAATATTCGGAATATTTGCAGGATTTGATTGGCTTGTTCCAAAATCAAGATCACAAGGTCATTACTTTATGAGCGTTTGACTTTACCGCTGAATCGATTTCAAAACTTGAAGAAAAATATCCCGAAGAAATATGGCCACGGAATGCACTGATTGCGGCTCAGGAATGGTCAGCCGGGAAAATTAAGATGCGTTTGGCCTAGCGAAAGATTTTGGATTGCCATGCCTTTGCGAAAGAAATTGACTGTAAAGAAGATATTGCACATTGTCATGCGATAAGGCAAGCCTGCGCTGTTGTTCACACAGTCGGACACGCAATCGGGTATCCGATCTATGACCTTACCGCCATCATATATAGACTTGGAATAGCGCATTGCGCTGAGACAGTTGAAAAACGCAAACTGAAATATATCGAAAGACTATTTTACTGGAATGAGCATTTAAGCGACTGCAAATGCGAATGGGCAGATTTTATGCTCAAATAGGAACGAATTGTGAGGATAGCAGCTATATGGACCAAGGGAGAATTGTTATCATTACAGGCGCACCCGGAACCGGGAAAACCACTTTGGCATCAATGATTGCGAAAGAATCCGACCTGCTAAAATCGGTGCATTTACATACAGACGATTTTTATCACTATCTTTGTAAGGGAGCAATTCCTCCGTATCTACCAGGATCGGAGGAACAGAATTTGATCGTTATTGAAGCATTTCTTGAAACCGCAAAGCGTTTTGCCCGTGGCGGATATGATGTAATCGTAGATGGAATCGTTGGACCGTGGTTTTTAACACCTTGGGTCAAGGCCGCACAGGAAAGCTATGAAGTACATTATATTATATTGCGGGCGAGCAAATCAGAAACGATGAAACGGGCAATCGAGCGGACGAAGCTGGATAGAGAAACAAATACCGAATTAGTCGAGATTATGTGGGAACAGTTTAACCATTTAGGGCAATATGAGGCCAATGTAATCGATACTTCATGTTGTTCTGTTGAAGAAGCTGTTTTTACAATAAAGGACAACATTAAGAGTAAATCATATTTACTTTGGAGGCAATTATGATGGAAAAGTTTTTCGCTCTTTCAAAAGAAAAGCAGGACACCGTACGCAATGCGGCGCTGGTCTGCTTTTCGAAACATGGATATGAAAAAGCGTCGATCCATGATATTGCGGTAGCGGCAGGTATCTCAAAAGCATCTATCTTTCAGTATTTTGGGAACAAACAGGCCCTATATCAGTATTTGCTTGACTACTGCACAGGCCAAATGAAGCAAGCCTATGACGCAAACACATTGGAGGAAAACACGGATTTTTTTGACCGGGTATGGGAAGCCAGCGTGATGAAAGTGCAGAATTTGAAGAAGCATCCGCATATTGCATCGTTTATTGCAAGCGCGGCAGCGGAACAAGTACCGGAATTAAAAGATGCCATATTTTCTGCAACAAATGAAAAATTTGTGGAAACGCTGGTATTACATGAGGATGATTGTAGGAAATTCAAGCGCCCGGAGGATGCAAAACTGATGTTTCGGATGTTTATGATGCTTGCACAGGGTATGTCTGTTCAGTTGGAAAATGGGGCGGACTATGATGACATTATGAACGAATTTGGAAAAATCCTAAATATGCTGAAATACAATTTTTACAAGGAGGAATATCTGCGATGAACGAACCAGTAATCGTCTTAAATAAACTTACAAAAAGCTATGGAAAGCATCGAGGAATTGAAAATATCAGTTTCTCAGTCAAACAGGGAGAAATCTTCGGCTTTATCGGGCCAAACGGTGCTGGAAAATCCACCACGATCCGCACTTTGATGGGATTGCTGAAGCCCACCGGTGGCAGTGCCTCCATCTTTGGACTGGACTGCGCTCAAGACGCAACTGAAATCGCCAAGGATGTGGGTTATCTGCCCAGCGAGAACTGTTACTACAACGAACTGAAGGTCAGAGAAATGCTTCAGTACACGGCGGACCTGTACGGCATGGACTGTCGGGGGCGGATGACAGAACTGGCGGAACGGCTGAACTTGGACCTGACGAGGCGGATACGGGAGTTATCTCTTGGCAACAGGAAAAAGGTGGGCATCGTGTCAGCTCTTCTGCCCTCCCCCAAGCTGCTGATCATGGACGAGCCCACCAGCGGTCTTGACCCGCTGATCCAGCAGACATTCTATGAAATCCTGCGGGAGGAAAACAGACGGGGTGTGACCATCTTTCTGTCCTCCCATGTGCTCAGCGAGGTGCAGAGGCTGTGCGACCGAGTTGCCATCCTGCGGGAGGGAAGGCTAGTGGGTCTTCAATCCATGGAGGAGTTGCGGGAAAATGGGTACAAAAAAATCTCGCTGACGGCGAGGAAACCCGTTGAGAAAAACTTCTTTTCTATTCCCGGCGTGGCAAATCTGGAGCAGGCAGATGCCTCCGTCTCCTTTATGTTCAGCGGGAACACCATGACCATCATGGACAGGCTCCACCAGCTGGAGCTAGAGGATATTTTCATCGAGGAGCCCTCACTGGAAGAAATATTCCTCCACTACTATGAGTAGGGGGTGCTGATATGGTCGTCTTTGGATACGAATGGAAACGCAGCCGAAAATACATCTTTATTTGGGCTATTGCAGTTGCGGTCTGCGTCTTTGTGATGACGCCGGTCTATTATGAAATGATCGGTATGACGGACTCTCTGCCGGAGAACTTTGCGCAGGGCGGTTTTTTTGAGACCCTTGGTGTCTCCCTCGCCTTGCTGCAGGAACACCTTGGAATGTATGCCTTCCTGAACTCATTTTTTATGATCGCCGGCGGGATTTTCGGGATGCACTTTGGTTTGTCCATGTACGCAAAAGAGTGTACGGAAAATACCGCGGAATACCTGTTTTCCAAGCCCTGTGGACGCAAAACGATTTGCCGGGGAAAATCGCTGTGTGTGCTTTGCGGTGTATGTGTGGTGGGAGCCGCTTATTTTGCCGGGTCGTTCCTGACCCTTTCCCTGTTCAAGCCAGGATTTCCGCTGGGAGAGTTTTTCCTGTACGCGTGCTCCTTTTCCCTCGTTGCGCTGTTCTTCGGGGCATTTGGGCTGCTTTGGGGCAGTGTAGGGCCTAATAACCGTTCCCCCTTGTTGACAGCCGGACTGGTCATATTTTTGGAATATTGTGTTACCGCCTTTGCACAGACAGTAGATAATCGCATTCTTGCGTTTCTGTCTCCCTTTTCCTTTTTCAAGCCGACCCCGATCCATGAGCTGGGCTTTTACAGGATGGATTACCTGATCTGGCATCTGCTTCTGACGGGGGCCTTCCTTGCCCTGTCGTACAGGATGCTACTGAAGCGGGACATCAAATTTTCGGCGTAGGAGGGTGTGAAAATGAAAGCATTGATACAAAAGGAACTGCGCCTCACAAGGCGGTCTTTACTGATTTGGCTGGGATTTATTCTAATCCTGGGCGGATTTACCTATTTTGAATACCTCTCGATGAAGGACAGCCTTGCGGAGTTATCAGAAATGATGAACGCTTTCCCCAAAATTTTGATGGTCACATTTGGAATTGGAGAAAGGCTGGATACTACGCTGGGCTGGTATGGCTGTATTTATTATTGGGTCACGATCCTGACGTACAGCTATGCGGTTTATCTCGGTGTCTCCTGTGTGGGTAGAGAGAAGGCGCGCGGAACATCGGAATATTTGTTTACAAAGCCGGTAAGTCGCAGTCAAATCGTCATGGCAAAAACGACAGCCAGCGTAATCAATCTGCTTATTCTCTCACTGTTCAGCGGATTGATCGATTATTTTTCTTTCGTTCTGCCCTTGGGCGGACTGGAGCAAAAGGGCGCTATTGTTACGACCACGATTGGAATGTTCCTCACGGAAGTGGTATTGTTTGCCCTGGCCCTCCTGGTATCCAGTCTGGCCAGAACTTATAAAGGAGCTGTTCGACTGGGAGCAGGACTGCTGTTGGGCTTCTATGGGATTTACATTGTCGCTGGGTATTTGGAAATTCTATCTCTGTATTACTTAACCCCAATGAAATATTTCGATGTGTATGCGGTAGCAAGAGAAGGATTTAGTATTGCTTTCTTGTTGTTAGCGGCTGTCATTGTTATGATCTCAGTTGCCGTGGCAAGAAGGAGATGGATAGATGTAGAAATGTAAATTTAGTTTGAGCTTCGGGGTGGTGGTAAAAAATGATACACGATGCCTCAATAGGGAATTTTGAATGGCTATTATGTCCCTCTTGCAGTAGCAAGACGCGCATCAAAATGCGCTCGGATACAGAACTAAAAAACTTTCCTCTATTTTGTCCCAAATGTAAAAAGGAAACTTTGATCAATGTAAAAAATCTTAAAATTTCAGTTATTACGAAATGATAGGATATGTGGTAAGTGTAAAAAGGAAACTTTAATTAATGCAAAAAACTTTAAAATCTCAGTTATCAAAAGAGCCGGACGCATAGACGCAGAGCCGATAAACTTGTGAGTAATCGCAGTTTATCGGCTCTCTTTAATTTAGTGAAAATAAAGCCATTTACGAATGGCTTGAATAGTAAAGCCGCCGTTTCTTTTACCCTCTAAAAGAAATGACGACTAAATGCTGACAGATACGGCGGCTAATGGAGGTAGCCGTCATGAAATATCAAACCTCTCGACAACATTTGACGGAAATTTTCCTGTCAAAAAAAGTATAACTCCTCCATCGGGTTATTCCGGTCATAACTATGAACAAATAAATCATGTAAATACTCTTAATAATTCCTTTTCGCCCGTCTGCGTTTTGCAGGCGGGCGCTTTTTTCCGTTTATGTGGGCCTTCGCCATCCAGCGGAGCCTTTCATAAGAATTTTCTTCCCTTCGCGGTTGCCAAAATCGGGAACCTTGCATTACTGAGGCGAAAGGGAGGAAGTCACCACCCCGCACCTGCGGGCGCGAAGGGAGGTGAGAAAATGAAAGACTCCTATGAGCGGCGTATTCAGAATCAGTTTGGCGCTTTCTGTGTCAAGGTTTTGAAGAATGAGGCCCGGTATATCCAGCGTGAATATGCCAGCCTCCGGGACCAGGAAAAATCCCTGGGCGAGCTGACAGCTTCCGAGTTGGAGCAGACCGCCGTATGGGACAAGCATTTCATGGACGAGCATGTCTTTGATGTGCAGGGTCTCCCGGTCGTCGTGACCGGCGATCTTCTGGCCGACGCTCTGGCACAGCTGCCGGAGGGCAAGCGGGATGTGATCCTGCTGTCCTACTTCCTGGGTATGACGGACCGTGAGATCAGCGACAAGCTGAACATCGTCCATCAGACTGTATCGAAGCGGCGCCTTACTACGCTGAAAGAATTGCGCGAATATCTGATGAAGGAGGGATTTGAATGGCCGGACAAGTGAAACCTATCCCGGTGCCTGTGATCCTGGCAGCCATGGGCGACGAGGGCGCCCTTGCCGCCGTGGTCGCTCACTATCAGAAGTACATCCGGGCTCTTGCCACCAGGCCGCTGAAGGACGAATACGGGAATACATACCTGTATGTCGATGAAGATATGCGGCTCAGGCTGGAAACGAAGTTGATTCACAGCATCGTGACGGGCTTTAAGGTGTTGCCGGTCTAAAACCTTAGGGGCAAGTTTCTCTCCCTTTCCTTGCTCCAATGGTCCGGTAATGAAACGCCCTGCACCTTGACAAAGAAAGCCCGGCGGGAGGCCTCCGGCGCAGCATAAGGCAGACGGATACATTCCTGTCTGTGCCGAGCCATACGGCCGGTGCGCCATGCCCCTGTTGCAAGTCCGCAGGACGGGACCCCTACTAAACAGGCGAGCGATCAGAACCAGGCCGCAAAACAAGTGTGGTAGCTTGTGGGTGACGAAGCATGGGCAGGGTTAAAGATACTCGCGCATTGAACGCCCGCAAAGCATTGTGCGCCGCACCCATAAGCATGGGCCGGGGTGAAACTCCCGGGGAGCTGTGCCAGCAGCCATCCGTATTTGCCTATTCGGTTTTCATTTTGTATGTTACTGAAAGGGGAAAACTATGCAAGAAAAGAAGTTGCCTGAAGGCAATAATGAATATATAAATCAAAGTCCTCTGGAGGAAAGAACGACCTACCATATCGAAGGCAGGTCGTTTGTCGTACAGCCGGTATTCAAAAAGGAAAACGCAAATACGCTTGGAGCGATCCTTCTTCGTCTTATGCAGGCGGATTGTGAAAATAGCAGATAACCTATCAAACCCGGCTGACAAGGGATCGCTGGGCGCGGTATAATGTAAGCATGAAGCTATCATGCGAGAAAAAAGTTGTCCGGCTGTTCCCGGAAAGGAGGACTAATGAGACAGTCGAACAATAAAAAATCCCGTGACGTGACGGCCTTCCTCTATGAGAGGCTTTCCCGTGACGATAATCTGGAAGGTGAGAGTTACAGCATTGGCAACCAAAAGAAGCTCCTCACCAAAGTGGCAAAGGAGAAAGGCTATACCAACCTGGTGCATTTCCTGGATGATGGTATTTCAGGCGTCACGATGGACCGCCCCGGTTTTGTGGAGATGATCCGTCAGCTTGAAGAAGGACGCGCTGCTGCCGTGTTCGTAAAGGACCTTTCCCGTCTGGGCCGCAACTACATAGAGGTCGGACGATTGACCGAGGAATTTTTCCCGGAACATGACATCCGCCTGGTGGCGGTATCCGACAACATCGACACCGCCGAAGGTGAAAATGAGCTGGCTCCGATCCGCAATTTGTTCAACGAGTGGTACGCTCGCGATATCAGTAAGAAGCGGCGCATCAGCAACAAGATCAAGGGGAACGCTGGTGAGCCAATGGGACAACCTCCCTACGGGTACATTAAAGACCCCGACAATCCGAAGCGTTGGATCGTGGACGATGAAGCGGCCCGGGTGGTCAGACACATTTACGGCATGACCCTGGACGGGCTTGGGACGGAGCAGATCGCCGCCCAGCTTGAGCGGGAAGGTATCCTCACCCCGCGGGCCTATTGGCTCCAGAAGGGCATCAAGAGGCCCGGAAAAGGCAAGCAGCAGCCTCCGACGAAATGGAACAGCTCCACCATCACAAAGATACTGTCCCTGCAGGAGTATTGCGGCGATATCCTCAACTTCAAGACCTATTCCAAATCCTATAAGAACAAAAAGCGGATCGAGAATGACCGTGAAAACTGGGTCATTTTCAAGGATGTGCATGAGCCGATCATTGACCGCGCCGTGTGGGAGCAGGTCCAGCAGAAGCGAGGGAAGATACGCAAGCGCCGTACCAACGATGGGGAACGCAATATGTTTTCCGGTCTGCTGGTGTGTGCCGATTGCGGCAATAACCTCCACTTCCATTTCAACCAGGGCAACCCCGATATCAAGTATTTCAACTGTTCCAACTATAAGGGCAACCGGGGGACCTGTACCTCTACCCATTATGTCCGTGTGGACTTTCTGGAACAGGTGGTGCTTGGTGAGATCAAACGGCTGACGAGGTTTGCCAGCCACTATGAGGACGATTTCGTAAAAGCGGTGATGGGCAGCACCCAGGAAAGCGTAGAGCTTGACCGCAGGCTGAAACAAAAAGAGCTTGCGTCGCTGCAAGCCCGTGACGAAGAACTGGATGGATTGTTTGAGCGCATCTATGAGGACAATGTTTCCGGCAAGCTCAGCGACGACCGTTTTGCCAAAATGTCCCGCCGGTATGAACAGGAGCAGAAGGAGCTTGCTGAAAAGATCAAGGCGCTCCGTTCCGAAATGGACACGCTGGGTAGCAGGGCCATGACTTCTGATATGTTCATCTCCACCGTCCGCAAATACACACGGGCCAAGAAGCTGACGCTCAGGATGCTGAATGAGCTGATCGAGCGCATCGAGGTCCATCAGGCGGAGAAGATCGACGGCAAGTGGGAACAGAGGTTGACCATCCATTACAACTGTGTGGGAGCGATCTTCATTCCCGATGTGTTCCCTTTACCCGCCCCGCAGGTGTCCGTGAATACGAGAAAAGGCGTAGTCGTCAACTACGCCCCAGGTCAACTCGCTGTATGAAAAAGGCGGGTGTTCTTAGCAGCCTTTCAAATGCTGTAAGAACACTCGCCATGGTGCCGGTGACCGGACTCGAACCGGTACGCTGTCGCCAGCGGTGGATTTTGAGTCCACTACGTCTACCAATTCCATCACACCGGCTGGTATCTGATGCAGGGAATATTATACATGAAAGTCAGAGGATTTGCAAGAGAAAATTTTGCTCCTTCCACGGCCCTGCTCTCCTCTCTTAAAAGGAAAGCGATTTATTCTACGATCAGGCTTCCAGGAAGAACCCGCTCACTCCAGAAGAGTATGCCAGTGCACCGCCGCTCTGGCCCGGAAGCATAGCTCCAACTGTTCCCGAGTCGTCTTTTCCCAGTCCAGCGGAGGCATGGAATCAAGAGGGAACCAACCGCTGGCCGTCGTCTCCAGATTCTCCTGAAATGCTCCGCCCAACAGAGTACACAGGACAAAGGCGATGGTCACCTTCCAGGGATACACCGTGGTGTGATGCCGCTCCCCATCCAGAAGGGCAATCAGCCGGTCTGCCCTCACCTCCAGTCCTGCCTCCTCCCGCACCTCTTTCACGGTATTCTCCGCTACGGAGATATCCATGTCCACCCAGCCTCCGGGCAGAGCCCACCCCTTCGGCTCCTGAACGAGGAGAATCCTCTCCCCCTGAAAAACAGCGGCCCGGGTGGCTAGCTTCGGGGTCTGATACCCAGTTTCACAACAGAACAGGTCCTTTACCTTTTCCAGCGGCATATCTCCTTGGAAGGCCAGTATCTCCGCGGCGATCTCCCGGATACGGGCATACCTCTCCCGGTCGAATTTGTCCTTGCCATAATACAACCCGGCCTGCGCCAAGCTCTGGAGCTCCACCGCCCAGTCCAGCCATAGCTTTTTTCTGTCCACGGTGCTTCTCCTCCTAAGTCATGCCCTTTTCAGTTCCATATACAGGATGGGATAAGGCCTCCCCTGATCGTCGGTGTCCGTCCGGTGGCAGACGGAAAAGCCCATGTGCTCATAAAATCCTTTGGCTCCCCTATTCTGCTCGTTGACGTTTACCTTGCTGGCACCGAAATTCTTGACGGCGTAGTCCATCATGGACCGACCCAAACCATTGCCCCGCACCGCGGGGTCCAGGAAAAGCATCTCGATCATCTCTCCCTCCACGCCCAGAAAGCCCACGGGACGGTCCTGCTCGTTAAAGGCCACCGCCAGCTTCCCAATCCCGCCAATGGCCTGGGGCACATACTCCTTGATGCGCTCCACGTCTCCGGGCATCAGGAAGTTGTGGGTAGCTCGGACAGAATCCTCCCACACTTGGGTGAGGACACCGATCAGCTCCGGCATCCTGTTCTCAATGGTCTGGATCTTCATGGTCTTGTTCCTCCTGATGGAAATAATAATATACCGCTTGAGCGGTGTTCCTGGGCACCACCTCCCGGAGTTGCTCCAGAGAGGCTCCTCTGATCGCTTTGATGGTCTTAAAGTGTTTGAGGAGTTGGGTGCGGCGCGCCTCGCCCACACTGGGGATCTGATCCAGCACTGAGGTCTTCATGTGCCCCGACTGGAGCTGACGGTGGTATTCGATGGCGAAACGGTGGGTCTCCTCCTGGATCTGGCCGATCAGGGCGAACACCGCGGGGATAGACTGGATGCCGATTTCCCGCCCATCCGGATGGACCAGGGCACGGGTACGGTGCCGGTCGTCCTTTACCATACCGAAGGCGGGGATCTCCAGCCTCATTGACTCCAGCACCCGCTGGGCCACCTTTACATGCTCATGACCGCCGTCAATAAGCAGCAGGTCGGGACGGTCGGCAAACTTCTCATCCCCCTCTAGATAGCGGCGGAATCGCCGGGTAAGCACTTGCTCCATGGAGGCGTAGTCATCCGGCCCGGTCATGTCCTTCAGCTTGAAGCGCCTGTAATCCCGCTTGAGGGGCCTGCCGTCCGCATATACCACCATGGAGGCCACAATGTCGCTGGCTCCCTGATTGGAGATATCGTAGGACTCCATCCGCCGGGGCGGCTGTTCCAGCCCCAGCATCTTCCCCAGCGCCTCCAGCAGCTTGTTCTGCCGCTCCTCCCGTGTGGTGGCCCGTTCCACCTCCTCCTGGGCATTTTGGTTGGCCAAGCGGATCAGGTCCATCTTGGCCCCCCGCTGGGGGGTGACAAGTTCCACTTTCCGCTCCACCTGCTCGGACAGCAGGCGGGTCAATGGTACCTGGTCCACCAGTTCACAAGGGAGCAGTATCTGCCGGGGCAGACGGTTACGGCCCACATAGTATTCCCGGACCAGAGAGGATAGGACGCTCTCCTCATCCTCTTCCATCGGGGTTTCCAGCAGATCAAAGTCTTTGGCGGCCAGCTCCCCCTCCATGTAGTGGAGGACCACGAAACAGCTCTTGGCCTCCCCTCGGAAAAAACCGGCCACATCAGTATCCGCCAAGGAGCCGGCCACTACCTTCTGCCGTTTTCCAAGCAGCTCGATGGCTCTCAGTCGGTCCCGCAGCTGGGCTGCCTGTTCAAAGCGCAGTTCTTCTGCCGCCCGCTCCATCTCTGTGGTCAGATCTGCCTGTACTTCCTTGAACCGCCCCTCCAGCAGGGACACGGCCTGGGACACCGCCTGGTCATGCTGGGCCTTCAACTCATCCCCCCGGCAGTAGCCGTCACACTTGCCCATATGAAAGTTGAGGCAGGGCCGCTCCTTACCGATATCCCTGGGAAACTTCTTCCGGCAGGAGGGCAGGCGCAGGGCGGTACGCAGGGCGTCGATAATCGCTTGGGTGCTGTGGCGGCTGGCGTAGGGCCCAAAGTACCTCGCTCCGTCCTCCGCCGGTCGGGCCGCCAGGGAAAAGCGGGGATACGCCTCATTAGACAGGCGGATATAGGGATAGCCTTTATCGTCCTTCAGCAGAATATTGTACCTGGGCTGGTGCCGCTTGATGAGAGAGCACTCCAGGACCAGGGCCTCAAACTCGCTGTCAGCCACAATGACGTCAAAGTGGTCGATCTGGGATACCATGGCCCTAGTCTTTTCCGTATGGGAGGCCAGATTCGCAAAGTACTGGCTCACCCGGTTTTTCAGCGCCTTCGCCTTACCTACATAGATGACAGTATTCTTTGCGTCCTGCATGATATACACGCCGGGCTTCAGCGGCAGGCTATGGGCTTTTTCTTTCAGTTCCTCAAAGGTCATGGCGCGCTCCCTCCTTTTGGGGAAATATCAAAAAAGGCACCGCCAAGCGGTGCCTTTTCATGGGAAATGCCTTACTCAGAAAAATCGGAGGAGATCATCTTGTAGAGTGCTTCGACCGCTTCCTTCTCATCTGGCCCGTCCGCGATCAGTTTAATTGGAGTACCCTTGACGATGCCCAAGGACAAAACGCCCAGCAGGCTCTTGGCATTGACCTTGCGCTCCTCCTTCTCCACCCAGATAGAGCTCTTGAACTCATTGGCCTTCTGGATAAAGAAAGTGGCGGGTCTGGCGTGCAGACCGACCTGATTGTTCACGACTGCTTCCTGACTATACATGGCTGTACCTCCGCACTGGTCGTTTTATATGGTCTAAGCATACCAGATTTATCCCGTTCTCGTCAATGACATTTTTCACAAATCTAACTCTTTCCTTACAGGAAAAATTCCTGTAACCAACGGGATTTTCTAGAAATCTTTTCCAAGAGGGATGATCCGTCAAATTCTTGTCGGAAAATTGGCCTGTTCTTCCCCCACAAACTCAAAACGCTTTCCGTCTCACCCGTTCTAACCCCATCCCGCTGGGCGAAGAGCCTTCCTTTGAGGGGTGCCCCGCTACTTCAGCTCAACCACTGTGACGCCGTCCTCGCCCTCGCCGTAGCGGCCCGGACGGAAGGACTTAACATACCGGCTACGCCTGCAATATGTCCGCACCGCGTTCCGCACCGCCCCTGTGCCTTTGCCATGGATAATGGTCACCGTTTCCAGCTTGCCCATCATGGCGGTGTCCAGGAATCGCTCCAGCGCAGCGATGGCCTCGTCGGTCATCATACCGCGCAAATCCACCTGGGAGGGGACGGCAGCGGTACGCAGGGTATGCTCCGCCCGGGCGACAATGCGCCGGGCCTCCTTCTGGGACTGGCTCTCCCCCTCCACTACCCGGACCTCGTCCTGCTTCGCGGAGATCTTTAAAATGCCGGCCTGAAGCTGAAGGGAGCCGTCTTTATTGACCGACAGGACCGTAGCCTTAGTCCCCATGGACACCAGCTCCACAGTGTCCCCAGCCACGGCAGGACGGGTTGGCGGCGGGGTCTCCACCTCCTGGGCCGGACCGCCAATGCCCCGCTCCGCCTCGTTGAGCAGGCGGCGGGCCTCCGCCCGGCTGTCATTGACCTGCTGCCAGTCCAGGTCCCTCCGCTTCTGGAGCTCCTTCAGTTCTGATATGGCCAGGTCGCTGGCGTCCCTGGCCTCCTGAATGATGGCACGGGCCTCGGCCTGGGCCTTCTCCACCACCTTGGCCCGCTCCGCCTCCAGCTTTTCCCGGTACTCACGGGCCTTACTGGCCGACTGCTCCATCTCCAGCTTCAGCCGGCGGGCCTCTGTCCGTTCTCTCTCCATCTCCTGGCGCTGCTGGTCCAGACGGGTGAGCACATCCTCGAAACGGACATTTTCCGCATCCAGGCGGGCGGCTGCCTTTTCGATGATATACTCGGGCAGGCCCAGCCGGCGTGAGATGGCAAAGGCGTTGGACTTTCCGGGAATACCCAGTACTAGGCGGTAGGTGGGGGCCAAGGTCTCCACATTAAATTCGCAGGAGGCATTCTCCACCCCCGGAGTGGTCATGGCGTATACCTTCAGCTCGGCATAGTGGGTCGTGGCCGCCACCTGGGCTCCCAGTCCCCTGGCGGACTCGATGATAGCAGCGGCCAGGGCAGCTCCCTCTACCGGGTCGGTCCCCGCTCCCAGCTCGTCAAAGAGAATCAGGCTCTCGTCATCCGCCTCCTCCAAGATGCCCACGATATTCACCATGTGGGAGGAGAAGGTGGACAGGGACTGGGCGATGGACTGCTCATCCCCGATATCGGCCAGCACACGGGAGACGACCCGCACAGTAGAGTCATCTTTTGCCGGGATATGGAGGCCGCACTGGGCCATCAGGGTGATCAGGCCCAGGGTCTTCAGGGTAACCGTCTTTCCTCCGGTGTTTGGGCCGGTGATAACCAGGGTATCAAATCGCTCCCCCAATTCCAGGTCGTTGGCCACCGCCTTCTTCTGGTCCAGGAGGGGGTGCCTTGCTCCCCGCAGGCGCAAATACTTGTCAGACAGCCTGGGTTCAGTACACTCCAGCTTTAGGGACAGCTTGGCCCGGGCGAAGATGGTATCCAGCCACACCAACAGCTGGTAGTCCTCTAGGATGTCTTCCTTGTGGGTGGCGCACTGGGCGGATAATTCGGCCAGGATGCGCTCGATCTCTTTTTTCTCCTTGGCCAATAACTCTCGCAGCTCATTATTGGCCTTGACAACCCCCATGGGCTCGATGAAAAAGGTAGAGCCGGAGGAAGATACATCGTGGACCAGGCCTCGGATAGCGTTTTTATGCTCCGACTTCACCGGCACCACATACCGATCTGAGCGTATGGTGATGATAGCCTCCTGAAGGTACTTGGACTGGTTGGAGGAGATCAGCTTCTGCAGGATGTCCCGGACCTTGGACTCCGTGGCCCGCATATGCCGGCGGATGGAGGTCAACTCCGGACTGGCGGAGTCCGCCAGTTCATCCTCCCCTACAATGGAGTTGGTAATAGTATCCTCCAAAAAGCGGTTTGGGGTCAAGGCGTGGAACAGGTGAGAGATGGGGGACTTCTCCTCCCCAGCTCCATACTCACCGGCGGTGCGGGCGGCCCGCAGGACGGCGGCTACCTCCAACAGCTCCCGTGTATTCAGGCTGCCCCCCATATCCGCCCGCTGGAGGCTGGCCGCCACCGGACGGATCCCGGCAAACCCTGGGGTGCCCCGGAGGATCAGCAGCTTCACAGCGGCAGAGGTCTCCTCCTGGGCCCGGCGCACATCCTCTATATCGGTCATAGGACGCAGGGCGAGGGCTCGCTCCCGCCCCTCGTCGGTGACGGCGCAACCGGCCAGCATTTCCAGCACCCTGGGCAGCTCTAGGGTTTGGATGGATTTTTCAAACAGTTCGTTCATATCAAAACTCCTGACAACGGATGTATCTTTTTCTTTATTTTCTCATAAAGACGGACATTTGGCAAGGGAGAGAGGATTCTCTGTGGGAAAATGCCTTCCCTTCTTCTTATATTTTACCCAGATTTGACCTGTCAGCGGTGGAACTTTACAGACCTACCGCGTATGATGGTATCAGAAAGGAACCAAAAAGCTCCGGGGAGCGGGCTGTGACCGGCGCGGCATGGACCTGTCCTCCCCGTTCTCAATATGGCTGACTAAGAATCTTTTCTTCTTTTCATTTCTATCCTCCAACAGGTTTGGGCGCCAGCATAAGCTGACGCCCAAATCTTTTCTTTCAGCAACCAGGCGCTTTCTTCCATCCCAGGCGGGTACCCACCTGATCTCAGCGGCGGGCAGGCAGAGGGGTGTCATCCTTGAGCCGCCCTAGAGGGCGGTAAACTGTGCAATACATAGTGACAAAGCAGGCCAAACCGCCAACGAGCTGGGACACCGCCTCGGCGATAAATACACCGTTTGTCCCAATCCAGATGGGCAGGATGACCGTCAGCGGGGCATTGATGATGGCCTTACGCAGCAGAGAGAAGAATACAGCCTGCTTGGAGCGGCCCAGTGCCACAAAGACGGCCTGCCCCGCAGACTGGAGGGACATGGGGATAAAGAGGGCAAAATAGATGCGGAGGGCGGGGATACCGGCCTGAATTACCTCCGGCTCATCGTTAAATATCTGGATCATCAAGCCTGGGAAGGCCATGGCCAGTGCCCAAAAGGCGGCGGCATAGGCCACAGTCAGTCCGCAGCCAAAGCGGATGGACTGGCGGACTCTGCCATACTTACCCGCCCCGTAATTGTACCCCATCACTGGCTGGGAGCCGTTGGTCAGCCCGTGGACCGGCATGAAAAAGACCTCCCGGACCGAGTTGATAATGGTCATGATGCCCACATACAGATCGCCGCCGTAGAACTGGAGGGTGGCGTTGCACACCACCTGGACCAGGCTGTTGGTCATATTCATGCAGAAGCCGGACAGCCCCAGAGCGATGATGCGCCTGACCCGCTTTCCCTGTAACGGAAGACAGCGCCGGCGCAGCTTGAGAATAGATCGGCGGCCGGTCAGAAATTGGAGCACCCATACCGCGGATACACCCTGAGCGATCACGGTGGCCAGGGCCGCTCCCTTCACCCCCATATCCATCAGGAAAATAAAGATGGGGTCTAACACGATATTGATGACCGCGCCGATGACCACGGTAAACATCCCAGTTTTTCCAAACCCCTGGGCATTGATAAAGGGATTCATTCCCAGACCGATCATAACAAACAGGGTGCCGCAAAGGTAGATGGTCATATAGTCGTCAGCGTAGGGAAATGTATCGTCGCTGGCACCAAATAGATAGAGGATGGGCCGCTTCAGCACCAGGAAAAATGCCGTAGCCGCCGCGCCAAGAAGCAGAAGAAGCGTAAAGGAATTTCCCATCACATTCTCCGCTTCTTCCTCATCTCCTTTTCCCCGATAGATGGAACACAGCGGACCGCCTCCGGTACCGCAGAGATTGGCCAGCCCCATGATGATAGACACGATGGGGATAGTAACTCCCAGCCCGGTGAGCGCCAGGTGGCTGCTGCCGGGCAGGCGGCCTAGATAGATGCGGTCCACTACGCTGTACAGTACATTCACCAGTTGAGCCGCCGTCATAGGCAGTGCCAGGGACAGGATATTGCGGGGGATGCTCCCCTGAGAAAAGTCGTTTTTTACCTGGGCCAAGTTTGCTTCCTCCTCTCTCTGCCCATGGTCTCTGAAACAAAATCCGCCGACAACGGCGCTGTCGGCGGTTCGGGACAGGTCTGATATCAGTGTCGAGTTTAACACAAGTTTCTTAAAAATGGAAGATGGATCCCTTACCCCACAGAAGGTGCAGGCCATTTTCCCGGATTCATAGTGTCGGGAGTCCCCTTCTCCATAATTGTTTGGTACAACTCTATTTTGTGATCCATATACTGCAACCGCCTCTTGGCCTCCTCCAACTGGGCACGCACTTTTTCCCGCTGGGTCCTGATAATATCACAGCGCTTCGGAATGGTGGAGTCTCCCTCCAGGCATAGTTCCACATATTCTTTGATCGAATCTAGTGACATCCCGCTGTCCCTGAGATATTTTACTCCTGTCAGCCAATTCAAAGCCTCTCCGTCAAACAGCCGTCGGCACGCTTTGAACGTTCTACCGTCATATGGCCCGTTATACCAAGACCTACTTCCCACTTGGTCAGCTCCTTCTGTACCTGGAACCAGGCTGGCGTAATCTGTCCTTCCACGGTTGAGAGGCGCTCTTGGGCTGTCTTGTTTTTTAAGTAGCGTGCTCCCAGCCCCTTTTGCCTCAGTAGAAGTTTTCCTGAGCATACTTATATAGTTCCTCCCGGAAGTCAGGGTGAGCAATAGCGGCCATGGCAGCGGCTCTCTCGCCTAAAGACAGGCCATGCAGATGGGCCACGCCGTACTCAGTAGCCACACACTCAACCATGGTGCGGGGGACAGATATGGTGCTGCCCCCCGGAATGGTGGGAACAATGTTGGATCTCAGATTGCCCTCCTTGTCCCTCCTGGAGGAATTGATGCAGATATAGCCCCGGCCGCCCCTGGAGCG
>NZ_JBHEVC010000011.1:0-45086 GCF_041925235.1 Flintibacter sp. P01028 | reverse complement strand
GTGCACGGTGGGCAACAGCACCGATGGAATGCTCTGCGTCACTGAGCCCTCCAGCCGCAAGAGCTTCCCCAACGTATTCTATAAGGGACAGCCTGTGGATAAGAAGATCGACGAGGCCCCTCAGGACTACCACGCCGACACCGTCATCATCAAGGGCGCCAACGCCTTTGACCAGGATGGCCATGTGGGCATCATCACCTCCGGCTTCAATGGCGGCACCGTGCCCAACTTCATCGGCTATATGACCAGCAAGGGCCTGAAGTGGATCTGCCCTGTGGGCTATGAGAAGATGGTGCCCAGCGTGCCCGCCGCCAGCCGCGCTCTGGGCGGCGCCAACCATATCGACATCTCCATGGGTGCCGACCCCGGCCTGTACTGCCTGTCCAGCGCCGACATCGTCACCGAGGTGGAGGCCATCAAGATGATGTTCAACTGCGAGGCCAAGGTAGTTTGCGCCGGCGGCATCGGCGGAAACGAGGGCGCCCACTACTGGGCTGTGGACGGCGATGAGGCGGACATCAAGGCTCTGGTGGACTATTTGGAGAAGGAGATCAAGGGCGAGCCCCCTGTCAAGGGCAACAAGGGCAACTGCTCTAATTGCCGGTATCCTGGCTGCCGCTACAATGGCCTGCAGCCTGACCAACTGCCTGACTGGATGAAGAAGCGGGGCATCAAGAAGTAATATCGCTGACTTTTAGGGCCGCCTCGGTCGTCACACGCGACGGCCGGGCGGCCCGCCCCTATATATAGCCTCTTTTGTGTCTCAATCATGCTTTTAGGATTTCAGCGGCCCCATTCCCATTAAGGACTTCGCTTGATTCTAAGTATGAGGGAAAGGCGCAAATTAGCAAGGAAGAAAAGACTATGCTCCCACCTGGGGAACAGACCTAAATCAGTCTCACTCCAGGGACCAAAGCGGTATGGACCGCGAAATTCCTCCATCATTCTCTTTCTGTGCTGCGGCAACATTCTGTTCATCGCTGGCATAGCCATGCCTCGTAGACGTTGTATATACAAAAGTGTAGTCCTTACTGTAAGAAAAACTACAAACAAAATTCAATCATGAGCTGTGCCGCAGGGGTCCCCCATTGTGGCACAGTTCTTTAATTTTTATAAAAACTGGTCAAAAGCTGGAGGTCGTGTAAGCCCCGTTTTATCTCTGGCTTTTCTGGATCTGGAGCAGGTAATAAGTAGAAAATTGAGTCGGGTATAAATTAAAACGCCCCACTTGGCAAAACATGGTTGCCCTGCAATTTTAATTTGCCAACCGGTAATTGACATGCGTTGAGACCCCCGCTACAATAGCAAAAGAACGAGAGGGAGGGATACTATATGACATCTGGTGAAAAAACCGTTTCACTGTTGAAATTACTTGGGCAGGCTCCCTATGTCCACAGTGTTACTGAACTGGGAGAAAAAATTGGATGCACAAAGAGCGGAACATGCAAACTATTAGCGGCCCTGGTAAAAAGCGGATTGGCTACCCAAACTGTAGATCGAAAATACACTCTGGGACCGGTGGTATATATTTTAGGAAAAACTTATGAGGATCACATCGGCTTATCCAAAATGGTTAAGCCGTATTTGGTGCGGCTACGTGATCTCACCGGGGAGAACGCCTCCTTCAGTATGTTGGTTGACGGAAAGGCCAACCTGGTCTACCGGGAGGAGAGTCTCCAGGCCGTCCGGGTGGCTGGCAGTGTGGGGCAAGAACGCCCCCTGTATGCCGGTGCCAACGGGAAGGTCTTGGGGGCCTTCCAGAGCGACGAGGTCATCCGTCGCCGCCTGATGGAGGAACCCATTACACCACTGACTGAGCGCACTATTATTTCGCCAGATGAGCTTTTGAAGGAGTACGCTAAAATTCGCGCACAGGGATATGCCATCAGCGATGGGGAATTGAGTATTGAGACCATCGGCATCAGCGCCCCCATTCGGGATGAGTCCGGGACCGTCTGGGCGGCTATCTCCATCGGCGCTCCCCGACTGCGGGTGGATCAGACCAAACTAGAACGGTACATCTTTTTAGTCAAGGAAATCGCAAAGGAGATGTCCAAGGATCTAAGCAGCGGCGCCATTGGAAATTCACTGTGACAACGCAGGAAACATCCCCGTACTCATTTTCCTATTAGGAAACAGTATCGGGGATTTTATTAAAAATTGTCCAATATAAATGTGGAATATTGATGAATTTTCTTTGATTTTCTTGTATATATTGAATATTTTTCTTTCTTATGATATCCTATATTCAGAAAATAAGTTTCCTATTTAGAAATACCATTAAGAAGGAGTATAGGTTATGGATATCACACAAGTGGAAAAGGCTAATGAAGAGGTTGCCGCCCTGCGCGCCCAGCGCGACAAGGATTACGCGGAGTACGAGGCGGCCGGACGAGTCTGGGGTCTGGTCCCCCGGGAGCGGATCACTCGGATCAAATTTCCTCGCGTCAGCAGGCAAATTATCGACGGTTACCTATCCATGGAGGACATGAGCACCACTGTCTCTGATGTACTGGACTCCTACGGGATCGACGGGGCCATCCCCACTTCTTATTTGAAGCCAGTGATTCCCGGCAGCAAAATCTGCGGTCCCGCGGTAACTATTCGGAACATTCCGGTCCGTAAGACACCCACCCAGGGTGCCCACGACCATGACTTCATCGCAATGTCTACCCGGGATATCTACTACCTAGGAGAGCCAGGCGACGTTTTGGTGTCCGACTTTGGCGGTAACCTGGATGTATCCAACATGGGCGGCCAGAGCTGCACCGTTGGCAAAAGCTGCGGCTTTGCCGGCAATATTGTCAACGGTTGCTGCCGGGATGTGTCCTCCATCCGAGAGATGGGTTACCCCGTATTCAGTTGCGGCACCACTCAGATCACCGGAAAGTTCCGCATGGAGTGCATCGAGATGAACGGTCCTGTCACTCTGTGCGGCAAACTGGTCATCCCCGGCGACCTAATGGTGGCGGACGACTCCGGTGTGTGCATCGTCCCTTATGAACTGGCAGAGCCTGTACTAGAGGAGTGCCTAAAGATCGCCGCCTCCGAGGAGCGGATGCGCCAACTGATCGTATCCAAGGCTCCTATTTCTGAATTGCGGCCTCTGTTCCGGGCACGGTATAAATAAGAGCCCATATTTCACTTTGCCGGAAACGGAAAGGAGTTTTTGATATGATAGATCCGAAAGTTGCCGCTGACTATGAAGAATATAAGGCGGCAGGACGTATCTGGGGCGTAATCGACAAGGAGAACATCAAGATGATCAAGTTCCCCCGAGTGCCAAAGGAGATTGTCGATGGCTTCAAGGCACTGGAGGACGACCTGACCGGAACTGTCAGCGACCTTCTGGACGCACTGGGTTACAACAAAGTGATCCCCGCTTCTGTACTGAAGCCCATCGAGCCGGGCCACTTGATTGTTGGCACTGCGGTGACCCTGCGTAGCATCCCCATCGAAAAGACCACTACTAAAGGCCTGATGGACCACGATTTCATCAAAATGGCCTCTCGAGAGGTTAATTATCTGGCAGAACCCGGCGATGTACTGGTGGGTGACGCCGGCGGTATGACGGATATGAGCAGCATGGGTGGTCAATCCTTTGTTTCCGCCAAGATTCGTGGACTGGAGGGTGTGGTCATCGATGGTGCGGTCCGAGATGTTGGCGAAATCCGCAAGTATCAGATGCCCACTTGGTGCCGAGGTGTCACCCCCAAGACAGGCAAGTGCCGTATTGAGGCCATTGAGATCAACGGCCCTGTGGTGCTTGCAGGTGTCCAGATCAATCCTGGCGATCTGATTATCGCTGACGACTCAGGGATCTGTGCCGTACCTCCTCAGCATGCAGCTTATATACTGAAAAAATGCCAAGAAATCCTGCCTGACGAGGAAGTCATGCGGGAACTCATTGAACGGGATGCCCCCATTGCAGAAATTAAAAAGCTCTTCCGCAAGCGCTACACCGACGACGCACCCAGCACCGAGAACACCTAAGTAGTCTTTAGGAGGAATTTGATATGAAAAAGCTTGTTTCTTCCGTTCTGTCTCTCGCCATGCTCCTCTCTCTCGCAGCTTGCTCCGGTGGCGATCACTCCAGCACCTCCGCCGGCGGAAGCACCAGTTCCAACACCGAATCCAGCGCAAACACTTCGGGTGACTCTAGTACAGCTCCACAAGTAGAATTCCCTGAAATCATTACGGTCACTGTCCCCTTCAATGCTGGCAGCAACACCGATATCCAGATGCGCTTTATTCAGCCCTACCTGGAGAAACACCTTGGCGCTACCTTGGTAGTCAACAACGCCGGCGGCGCCTCCGGCGTCATCGGCACCACCGCTTTTGTCTCTCAGGCGGCGGACGGTAGCAACATCCTGTTCAGCCTCCCTACCCCTACTGTCTACCGCCCCGCTAGCGGCGAAACCACCTACACGGTGGACGACTTGATCCCTGTCTCCCGGATCACCGCAGATCCCTTCTATCTGGCAGTTTCCGGAGAGAACGACAAATTCCCTGATGCCCAGTCCGTCCTCACCTATATCCAGGAGAACCCCGGCCAGTTCACCTACGCCAATGCCGGTAACGGCGGTATCGCCCATGTGGCCTTTGCTTCTTTCCTGTCAGGCGAGGGGCTGGACGCCCTCAGCGTCCCCTTCACCGGCGGTACCTCCGACTGCTACACGGCGGTGATGGGTGGTCATGTGATGTCTTATGCAGTAAGTGAGTCCGAGCTGACCGGCCGCTCTGACATCCGGCCGGTGATCAATCTGGGCTCCAAGTCCAGCACCCCAGGCTTCGAGGACGTACCCACCCTAGGAGAGCTGGGCTATGAGGGCTATGAGACCAACGCCTTTGCCGGCTTCTACTACATGAAAGGCGTGGATCAGACCTATGTAGATGCCTTTGACGCAGCAGTCAAGGCCACCCTTGAGGACGAGGAATTCCAAGCTGCGGCAGCGGAGTCCAACTTTATGCACAGATATGCTGACCATGAGGAGTTCTCCCAGCAGGTACACAATGCTGCAGAGCTGGCAGTTCCTGTCCTGGAGTCCCTCCAGTAAGCTCTCACGATGCTGGACCGGCCGCGTCCTGTCTGGGGAAGCGGTCCGGTCCAGCTTCATTTTAGACATTCGAGGTGAAACCTTTGAATAAACGAAATTGTATCACCGGAATCTTAGTGCTGGCATTTTTCATTTTATTTTATGTTTACAGTCTTCAGCTCCAGCCCGCAGCGGCCCTTTGGCCCAAGTTTATCTGTGTGACCGGCATGGCTTTGTCTGCCGCTAACATCGTGATTTCCGGTGTGAAGTGGCAAAAAGAGCGGGACCAGGCGACGGTATTTCCTCTAAATTCAGGGCAAATCAAGCGCGGCATCATCCTCGCATTTATCGCCGCGCTCTGGATCTTTGCGATCCCACGGGTTGGCTTTTTGAGCTCTTCCATGTTATTTACTGGAATTACTATTTTAATCTTTGAGCCGGTCAAAGATAAAAAGCATATCGTCCGGGATATCATAGCGACTATCTTTTTCTCTGTTTTCCTGTTCGCCATGTTCTCTCTTCTGGGCATCCGATTCCCCAGAGGGATCCTGATCTGAAGGAGGCGCCCATGACCGAAATTTTAGGCTATATTGCCACCGCATTTTCTCCAGGTAATCTGATTTTTGCCCTTGTCGGCACGATTTTGGGAATCATCGTGGGGGCTCTGCCCGGCTTCACTCCTACTATGGGCATCGCAGTGCTTATCCCGGTAACCTACACCATCGACTCCACTACCGCTCTGGTATTTTTAGGGGCCATCTATTGTGGTTCCATGTTCGGAGGCTCCATCTCCGCTATTTTAATCAATACCCCTGGTACCAGTGCCGCGGCCGCCACCGCCATGGACGGTTATGCCATGACTTTGAAGGGGAAGTCTCACGAAGCTCTGGTGGAGTCCGCAATGTCCTCTTTCTGGGGCGGTATCCTCAGTGTTGTAGCCCTGCTGTTTTTAGCTCCCCCGTTGGCTCGTTTCGCCTTCCAATTCGGCCCCCAAGAGAGGTTCATGATGGCTCTCTTTGGTCTGACCATCATAGCCTCTTTGACCGCCAAAAGCGTACTCAAGGGCTTGATGATGGGTTGTGTTGGTCTGGTTTTGGCCTGTATAGGCATCGACCCTGTCCAGGGCAGCATTCGCTTTACCTTTGGCAGCACTTTTTTCATGGGTGGCATTCAAATGATCCCGGTGGTCATCGGCCTGTTCAGTATGTCCCAGGTGTTCACTTCTTTGAAAGATCCTCTCGAGGTGGCAAGCAAGGACTCTCTGGTGCAGTACAAGAGCAGTAAATTGAAACTAAAAGATATTTTCAAATACCCCAAAATCTATTGGTGGTCTTCTGTCATTGGTCTGATTGTGGGTATTATTCCCGGCACCGGGGGGGATGTGGCCTCCTATGTAGCCCACAACACTGGTCATATGTTTACGAAGGACCCGGATTATGGCAACGGTTCCCGGGAGGGTGTCGCTTGGTGTGAGGCGGCCAACAATGCGGTCACAGGCGGCACTCTGATCCCTACTCTGACTCTAGGTGTCCCTGGCAACGCCACCACAGCAGTGCTACTGTCCGCCCTTACCATCCAGGGCTTAACTCCTGGCTACGGCCTGTTCACCACAGAAAAAGAAATCACCTACCCCTTTATTTGCGCTCTATTTATTGCAAATGTAATGATGGCGGCCATCGGCATCTGGGGCGCTAAATACTTTGCCCGGGTTACTCTAGCCCCCAAAAATATTTTAAACGCCTGCGTGCTGTTCCTTAGCGTTATCGGAACCTATGCTATCCGGGGCAGCGTGGCGGACATTCTGCTCATGCTGGTGTTCGGCGTGATTGGCTATCTCTTGAAGCTATATAAATACAATGTGGTCCCCATTGTACTCGGCTTGATTTTGGGCCCCATCGCTGAAGCCGGTCTATCCCAGGCACTACTTTTAAACAACAATTCCATCTCTGCCGTATTTACCTCTATGGTGACCAGACCAATTTGTATCGTGCTGTTTCTGTGTATGGTAATCTCAGTCAGCTATCCTTATATCTCTCAATACCGCGCCAAAAAAAAGAGCCAGACATCGTAAGTTTTCTTCAAAGCCCATCTCAAACAGGGGAATGCGTCTGATCAAGGGAGGCATTCCCCTGTTTTTTCTATTGGACCGCTGACCCCTACTGTAATTTAGAAGCAGCCATTTGAAAGTTCCAGCGGTCCTATTGTGCAGCATATTCCCCACCAAGTTTACCTCCGACACTGAAACCCATGCAACTACCAAAGCGCAGTACAGGCGGCAGAGATTATGGAGCACATCCTCTCCAGTAGTCTATAGCCCTCTCTTCCCCGGAAAAATTTTCGTACGGCTCAAGAAATTAGTCAGACTAACGCCTCAACAAAATCATCAAGCTAGAAAAGTAATAAAAAGCAGAGAAGCCCCGTTGGAATCAGCTTATTCCAGCGGAGTTTCGGTTGCGGGAGGAGGGACTTGAATCTCCGACCTCCGGGTTATGAATTGCGGTTCGGATATGATTTCTGCTCTGTCGGGGGCTTTTGTACCCTTTCTGCAAGGAGCTTGTGTGCTGTCTGTCTCTGTTTGCTCCATTGGTTCCGTTCTGTCTGACCCTCGTGTATCACAGTTTGGGGCAGGCTAAAACGACCTCATTAAAACCGTGTACCGGCCAGGACTGAAGCCCCCGATCATGGTCGAATAACCTCCTCAACAAACACTTCTATGTGGGAGTCTTTGTAGGCTAGGAGGCATTGAATCTTTTGCATATCGAGTAAAAGAGCTCATACTACAACTGTTCCTCTACACTTGGCAAAACAAAAAACAGAAAAATATGATACGTTCCTGTTGTCTATTCTGAGTCTTTCAAGGGAATCAGGGACTTCTTATGGCACTGTTTTAGGATTTGGATAAAGGAACCAAAAATTTTGCACTAAAGCTGAAGGCGAGATGCAAAATTTTCACCCGTTCAGGATAATCCATAGATCGGTAAAAACTGCGGGCCTAGTTTTTTGCTGAGTAAGGTGACCGAGCGGCACCTTTGATCCGTATTCTCCGGAATGGACCATATGTCTCTATTAGCGAGAAAGTTGCTGACCTGAAGTAGATGGACATCGCTTTGAAACAGGGCGGATTAGCCGATTCACGCTTGATTCTCATACAGGTAAAGTCGAGGTAAAAACCATAAAACAAAAAAGTAAGTAGCAGCAATTTAACCTATCCGGTTGACAGAAGCGAGGAGAATTGGTACACTTTAAACGATTTATCTAATAAAGGTGGTACACCGTGAAAGAAGATTTGGATAAGCGGGATGACATGAGCTATCTGCAGACAGCAGGCCGTGCATTGTCTATCTTAAAAATGTTTCGGCAAGAGAATACCCTGTCTCTTCCTGCTATTGCCAGCGGGCTGGGCGTGGGGAAGACCATTGCATACCGGTTGGTACATACCTTAATGACAGAAGGCTTTTTGGTGCAGGACCCTCTTACTAAGCAGTATTCTTTAGGAGAACAGGTACTTCTGCTTGGTTTCTGTGCAGTGCAGAGGCAGGATGTAAAACGGATTGCCCATGACTTTCTCTGGAATTTTCATGAGCGCACAAAAATCAGCACCTATCTCACCATTCCCTGTGGAAACCAGAGCCTATGTGTGGATCGGGTGGTCTCCGACAGTACCGGGCGTCTGAGCACCGTGTTTGTAGGCGGAGTATATCCACTGTTCTGCGGGGCTACCAACCGGGTACTGCTGGCTTTTGCCTCCCCCCAGTTTCAAAGCGGATATCTGCGCAGCCTGGAACTGCCAGAGGAGGAAATGGCTCAGTTGGCCGAAGATCTGAAGCAAGCGCAAGCCCGCGGCTATGACTTTACCCATAACAGACTTACAGAGGGACTCTTTGCCGTTGGTTTTCCCATCTATAATTCCTCCAATCAGTTGGTAGCTGGCCTGAGTGTGGGTGGAGTGGATGACCCAGCCCGGCCGGATGCAGTGGAGCAATTCGTTCAGCAAGGCCGCCAGCTCGCTGTGGAAATTAACAATCAAATGGGCTCCAATTATTACAGCAATTTGATCTATTGATGATTTTATACTGAAAGATTCAGGAAAATAGCGCAAAAACAAGCCAGGCGGGGAGAAAACAACCCCCGTCTGGCTTGTTACATTTTGACCAAAGCCAATTAAGCAAACAGAATGTTTCCTGTGTATTTTACCGGCTTCTATCTTGACAAACGCTAAGTGTAGTGCTACTATAATTACAATATTCCATAATAAGATTTTTTATTTCTATTATAGGAATATTTGCAAAAATCGGATGACTATCTTGAGAAAAAATATTCAGTTGAAAGAAGTGGGATCGTCGGGAAGATTCGGGACAATAAAAGGAGGGTAAGGACCATGAAGTACAAGGGAGCGGCAATCCAATTCGACTGTCGTTTCATGGAAAAAGAGAAAAACCTGTCTCAGCTGGCCGGTCTGATACGACAGGCAGCCGGTCAGGGGGCAAAGCTCATAGTTTTGCCCGAAATGTGCGCTACAGGCTATTACTTTGACAGCATGGATCAGGCATCGGAGATGGCGGAGTATGTGATCGGCGGGCGGACGGTAGGGTTACTGGAGGACTTAGCCCGGGAACTGGACTGTTATTTGGTAGCCGGGCTCCCTGAGTCGGAGGGGGATCGACTTTACAACACTGCCGTCCTCGTGGGGCCAGGAGGCCTAATTGGCCGTCACCGGAAAATGCACCATTACACTCCTGACAGCACCTGGGCCAAGACGGGAGATGAGCCGGTAGCTGTATTTGACACCCCCATTGGAGTCGTTGGCATACAGATCTGTATGGATCTAAGCTACCCAGAAGCCTCCAGGTTGAGCCGCCTAATGGGGGCGCAGATTTTATGTTCCCCTATGAATTGGAGTGAGGCATCTGTCCCTTCCAGTATCTGGATAACCCGTGCCAAGGAAAATGGGATGTATGTCATTGCAGCAAACCGACACGGAGAGGAAAAGGGATTTTCCTTCTGCGGTGGAAGCGGTATCATTGGCCCGGACGGCAGGGTACTAGCATGTCACCCCTACGGAAACGGTATTGCTTTGGCCGAGATTGACTTGGATACTCAGACGGATAGGAGTGAGATCCCTCCGCGCCGCCCGGAGCTCTACCGTGAATTGCAGCTGCAGCGCTATCCTTGGTTCCAGAGTCAGTATTATCAGATCTTTGCTCCGCATCCTCTGCTCCAAGGCAGCCTGTTTTCTGTAGCGGTATGCAGCATGGAACCGGAGTACCGGGAGGGACATCTGGCTAATATAAAGCAGACCATCTGCCAGGCCGGAAAGCGAGGGAACCGCTTGTTGATACTGCCTGAGCTGGTACTAGGAGGCGTTCCCGAAAACCTGAAGCAGGCACAGCGTATCGCTATCCGGGCAGATGATCCAGTGTGGCCGGAACTGTCTGATTTGGCTGTAGAGAACCATGTCGATGTAATCTTGGGCTTTGTTCTGGAGGAGAACGGGAAGCTTTGGAATGCAGCGGAATGTCTGTGTGAGGATGGCACCCGACACTGTTACCGTAAGAGTCACCTGACTCGCCGGGAGGCACAGTGGGCGGAAGCGGGGGACCAGGCCGGGCTGATTCTTGACCGCCCCTATGGCAGAATCGGCATACTGTTAGGGAGTGAAATTATGGTCATGGAGGTACCCCGGCTGCTGGCCAACAGCGGGTGTGACATTTTTGCTGTCCCGGCGGTTAAAAATCCAAACTGTCTCTCCGGCTGCCCGGAAGCCCAGCAGGCGAGAGAGAATTATCACCCTGCCAGAGTACGTGCCAACGAAAACAATACCTACACAGCCTTTGCCGTCCAAGAGGGAATAAGCGGCATATTTGGACCGGATATGTTTCTTGAGCCCAGAGATGAGGTACTACTCCGAGAGAAAGGCTTCAGGGAAATGAAACTGGATACACGTTTTATTTTGACGGATATACAGGGCCACCCGGCGGTAAACGTAGTCCGAGAAAAACCTATGCTAGGCACTAGACATACCATTTGGTATGACCGGCTGATAGAAAAAACGGATTGTGTGCTGTAACAAAGAAAGGAGATAGCTATGAGTGACAAGCAACATAATGTGAGCACTTCGGTAACCGAGGGTGGTGTGGAAGAACAGGACTATATCTATACTCCCGTTCCCAAAAATAAACGGTACGGCTGGATCAAGATGTTTTTTGTCTGGCTGTGCTGGAATGTGGTGGTGGGAGATCTGGCCACTGGTACAGCACTAGGCTCCAGCATGAACTTTCGGGATGCCCTCATTGCCTTGTCTATCGGCGATATTATCCTAGTGGTAGTCATGATTATGACTGTGTATATCGGGTCCAAAACCGGACTGGCGGCTATGTCCCTAATCCGATTTACTGTGGGCCGGGTAGGAACTTATATTTTCTCGGCGATTATCTGTTTTACTTCCGTGGGCTGGTTCGCCACGCAGTTAGGTTTCTTTGGGCAGATCTGGACCAAGTACATCCCCCTGAGTGTGCCGGTGTTGGCAGTACTGGGGGGAATCATGATGGCCTCCACCGCAATCAAAGGATTTAAAGGAATGGAGAAGTTGAGCACCTTTGCCGCCATCCCCCTGTTACTGTTCATTGTTCTGGCTCTGGTCAACTGTGTACGTCTCATCGGTGTTGATTCTCTGTTCTCCTATAGCCCTACCGGCAATCAAATCGGCGCTATGACCACCGGCGTGACCACGGTCATCGGCAGCTGGGCTGCTGGCATGGCCACCGTGCCCGACTGCGGCCGGTTTGCAAAGACCGATATTGTAAAAATTTCTATTGTATGGGTTAGCGGTCTGTTTTTCGGCCATTTCCTGTTGCCCATCGCCGGCATTGCCGCCGCCCTGCACTTGGAAACGTGGGACTTTGGCGTGGTGTCCGACTACATCGGCGTGCTAGCCACCGGTTCCGGGTTGATTGGTGCTGTACTCATTACCCTGGCAGCCTGGACCACCAATCAGCAGAATCTCTACTCCGCAGCCAATGCCGCCTGCAACATCATTGAAGTAAAGAAAAAGGCCCCCATTACTATTATTTTAGGCGTCATCGGAATTGCTTTGGGCTTCTGTGGCGTAGTGGACTACTTTGTGCCCTATATGACTTGGCTGGGTATCGTGATTCCTCCCATGGCCGCAGTCATGGTGGCTGACTATCTGGTGCTCCCCCTGTTTGGGATCAAGCACGACTATAACTACAACGATATCTCCTATGAAAAGCTCCCTCTTATCAAGTGGCCGTCAGTTCTGGCGTGGGGCTGCGGTGTAGTAGTGGCCATTTTCACCCCAGGTATCCAAGCCGTCAATGGCATGGTGGCTACCGTTGTCCTACACGTAGTATTCAATCTGGTGTCTAACAAAAAACATTGAGTGCAGGGAAATTGTGGAGCAGATAACAGAAAGGAAGAAAAATCATGGAACGCAATGGGATTAAGCTGACCGAGCAACATGTCCGTTGGGCAGCTCTGGGAGGAGCCATTCTGGGCGGCGGTGGAGGAGGATCGGCGGTAACCGGGGCGGAAACCGGCGAGTTGGCTGTGCGGTTTAGCCCCCTGGAGCTGACTCCGCTGGATCAAATCGATCCAGAAACTGTGATTGTCACGGCCTCCATGGTTGGGGCTCCTGCGGCCCAGGAAAAGTTTGTTTCTCCCGCAGATATGATGCGCTGTGTGGAGCTGTTTATCAAGAGCACAGGAATTCGGCCCGGTGGCATCATCACTAACGAAAATGGCGGTGGTTCTACGTTCAACGGTTGGCTGGAGGCATCCGTGCTGGGAATTCCCTTATTGGATGCCCCGTGCAACGGTCGTGCTCACCCTACAGGCGTGATGGGCAGCCTGAATCTTCACCGCGATCCTACCTATGTCACCACTATGACCTGTGTCGGTGGTCGGAAAGAATTGGGACGGTATGTGGAATGCACTGTGACTGGTTCCATCGACCACTGCTCCAAGCTGGTTCGAGCGGCTGCAGTGGAGGCTGGTGGCCTAGTAGCTGTAATCCGCAATCCAGTAAAAGCCTCTCTCCTGCAAAAAAATAGTGCTGTGGGCGGGCTGTCCCAGGCTATTGAGACGGGTCACCGCTATGCTAGGGGTCTGGAGCAGTCTGTACAGGCAGGCGTACAGGAGGTTTGTGAGTTTTTAGGCGGCGAGATCCTAGCTCATGGCCCGGTAGAAGAGTATCAGTTGCGCAGTGAAGGTGGCTTTGATGTGGGTGTTGTCAAGATTTGCGGATATGAGATGTCTTTCTGGAATGAGTACATGACGGTAGACGGGCCGGACGGACAGCGCCGTGGCACTTTCCCTGATTTGATCATGACCTTTGACAGCCAGACTGGCCGACCGACCCCAACCTCTGACCTGAGACTTGGCCAGGAGGTCTACCTAATCCATGTAGGGTATCAACATTTGAAACTGGCCGCCCCCATGTTTGACAAAGATCTGCTAGCCGGAGTGGAAAACATTATTCACCGCCCCATGGTGGAACACGTTCCTTTCTGACAAAAAAAATTTGGGGGCAGGAAAAAAGCAATGCTGACCGACCCCCGCTGCCGGATCACTGGCGGCGGGGGTTTTATAGATCGAATAAATATGGGACGGAGGAAGACAAGATGATGAAAGTTGGCGCCATTACCATTGGACAGTCGCCCAGAGAGGACGTAATTCAAGACCTGCTTCCCCTGATGGATGATCGGGTGGAATTAATTCAGGCAGGAGCGTTGGATGGGCTCACCCGAGAGGATATTCGTGCCTTTGCACCGGGGCAGGAGGATTATGTCCTGATCTCACAACTGCAGGATGGGAGCCCCGTAATGTTTGCCGAGCGGTATATCCTACCCAGGTTACAGCAGTGCATCGAACTCCTAGAGGAGCAGGGAGCGGAGCTGATACTGTTTTTGTGCACCGGGGATTTTCCTGACGTGTTTCACTCCAAAGTGCCTCTGATTTTCCCCTGTAAGGTACTCAACGGCCTTGTGCCGGCACTGGCTAGCCGTGGAAAGATTGCTGTTGTGGTTCCCACCCCCCAGCAGGTGGCACAGTCGGAGCAGAAGTGGAAACAATACGTCCAAGAGAGCACTGCAATTCCTGCCTCGCCTTACGGAGATCAGGAGGCTCTGGATGAGGCTGCCCGGACCGTATCAGAGCTAGATGTAGATCTAGTAGTGATGGACTGTATTGGCTATCACACTGGAACGAAGGAACGGTTTCAGAAATTATCCAGAAAGCCGGTAATTTTGTCCCGAACCCTAGCGGTTCGCGTCATGATGGAACTACTGTCGTAAGGAGGAAAAAAGATGGAGCTAGTGGAGATCGGAAAAAATATATTGACCAGTTGTATGAATGTTCGGCCAAAGGAGCAGGTACTGGTGGTAACTGACGATGAAAAGTATGCTATTGGCCAGGCGCTGTATCAGGCGGCCAAGGTGTTGGGATCGGAGGCTATGCTGATGACCATGTCTCCTCGGGCAGTGTCGGGTCAGGAGCCACCCGCTGCGGTGGCCGCCGCCATGAAGGCTGCAGATGTGGTCCTTTGCCCTATGAGTACATCCATTACCCACACCCGGGCCAAAATCGAGGCTGCGGCGGCGGGAGCGCGGATTGCCACGATGCCAGGTATCACAAAAGATATGTTTACCAAGGGTGCTATGACTGCTGATTATAGGCGGGTCATGGAGTTCACCGAGCGAGTGGCAGAATTGTTAACTAAGGCCAGCACGGCTCGTATCGAGAAGCAGGGGCGTGTTATGACACTAGATCTCCGGGGCCGGCCCGGCGTATCCAGCCCCGGCATCTATCGAGAGAAAGGGCAGGCGGGAAATCTTCCTTCGGGAGAGGCCTATATTGCTCCAGTAGAGACAGGGGCCAACGGCAGCATGGTGATTGACGGCTCCGTGGTTGGAATTGGTCTGCTAAAAGAACCTCTGGAGGTAGAAGTAAAAAACGGGGTCCTGCAAAATATTCGGGGCAAAGAAGCGGAAAAATTGGACATCCTTTTGAAAAGCAGAAATAATGCTACATTGTGTGAGTTGGGAATTGGTACCAACTATGCTGCTGGACTGGTTGGCATCATCCTGGAGGACGAAAAGGCCTATCAGACTGTCCATATCGCTTTTGGAACCAATGTGGGATTTGGTGGCAACAATCAGGCAGACTGCCATATCGATGGCATTATTAAAAATCCCACATTATATCTGGATGACAAGTTGGTAATGCTGGACGGAGTATTCCAGATCTGAAGGGATAGTTATGCTATGGAAACAGCCCAGTTTACTCTATGGGGAAGCCAGTGTCAGCAAATGATTGCCCACTGCATTGCAACAAGTGGCATTCTGACCCCCTATCTGGAGCATGGCCAAATTCTATTTAAGGGTTCTTCAACAGTGTCCTGCCTATCTAAACTGGTGACAGGTGACACCCTTCGTATCTGCGGGCGGTGGACAAAAAACGGCATGAAAGGGGCGTTGCATAAGTGCAAAGGGGCTCATTTCATGCTATATCGGCAGGGGAAAGCTCAAAAAGTGGATGATTGTTTGGAGCAGACCATGAAAGGCCTGGGTCCGGAGACACTATTTATTACCGGAGCAAATGCCTTGGATGCTTTTGGTCACGCTGCGTTGCTCATCGGAAGCCCGAGTGGGGGCGGCTATGGCATCTGCATGCCCTATCTATACACAGAGGGTATCCAAACATTAATCCTGTCCAGCGTATTGAAGCTGATCCCGGGCGATTTGACCCAGATCATGAGCCATGTGTCTATGCGGCGTTGTGGATTCTCTTATGGCATGGCCTGCAGTCTTGCCCCTATTCCTGGGGAGATTATAACAGAAATTGAGGCTATTCAATTTTTTGCAAAGGTGCAAGCTCAGATTTTTGCAAAGGGCGGGTTTTTCGGCGCCCAGGATTCAACAGCTATTCAGATTCAGGGAGAGCGGGATCAAGTGGAGCGAGTTCTTACGTTGGTAGAGTATATAAAGACCTTACCAGAGGAACCGCCAGTAGATCACGACAGCCTAGATGAGTGTAATTTTCCTTGCTCGGAGTGCGGATCCCATCACAGTTGCGGATATTCTGGCCGGCAAAATATTTTCCACAAAATTGGGGGAAAAGAGTGAATAAATTGAAAACATATAAAGTGGGCCTGATTCGGGTCTTGACCACAGAAGACGAGGAACTGCTACAGCTGCATGGAAAGCTTATCGAATCCTATTTCCCCATGCTGCAAGTAGTGTCCCGATGCATTCCCGATCAACCAGAGGGAATTCATGATGATGTGACATTTACTTCTGGTGTACCCAAGGTAGTGAAGCTTGCCGTGGAGTTGTGGCAGGAAGGGTGCCAAGCCATTATTGTCAGTTGTGCTGGTGACCCGGGAGTTGCAGAGGCAAAACAGGCAGTGCCTATTCCGGTTATTGGAGGCGGTGCCAGCACTGCCGCACTGAGCACATTTTTTGGCAGCTATCCAGCTGTCCTAGGTATTACTGAAGATGTACCAGAGAGCTACCATCGGATATTGGGTGATCGAATTGTGAACAATGCAAAGGGAGATGGGGTGGAGAATATTTTAGACTTGATGACAGCCAAGGGGTACGAGGCTACTATGGAAAAGGCGGCTGCACAGAAAGCACTGGGGGCTGATGTAATTGCTTTAAGCTGCACTGGAATGTCCAGTATCCAAATTGCCTCATCGATAGAGAAAGCAGTGGGAATTCCTGTTTTAGATCCTGTTATGTGCGAAGGACTATTAACAGTATTTGAATTGCTGCGAAAAGGAATCTAAACTATGCGTCTCTGCCAACCACCTTTCTGCGATTGGATGCCCACACCCGTTGTTGCAGAATCGGTATCACGAGCAGCAAACAGACATATCAAAAATTAGCGCACAACACCGAACGGTATGCTGGCAATTCCCCAGTTTTATTCCTTGTTGGCAATTATATACCAGACTGTAGCGCTTGGCAGAATCTTCCTTATCAATGGATCAGAGGGCAACTTGGAGCGACTTTCAAGGAATACTGTTGGCGCAGGGCCTTTGACGAGAAAAAACTGTCTGGGCCGCCGCCTCGGGGATAATAAGGTTGATTTTCTCCTTATGTACCACAATGTTCTCCCTCTGTTTCAAAAATTTCACCTTTGAATAGGCACAGAGGTACGACCGCAAAGCCGCACCTCTGTGTCGTGAAATCAAAAAGGAGGATCGTTTAGCCAGCCCAAATCTTTTTATCCGTAGGGATGTATATATCGGGCACTCGATAGGAAATGCGGCTCACGTTCATCACGTGTGTGTACCACAGATTTTCGCTGATGATGTTGTTGCCCCAGGTACCGCAGCCCAAGGTGGTGGTGGGGTTTAGGCCGTTGTCCATGGCACCGCCCAGAGCAGTGCCGCCCACCTGGTTGACCGCATAGCGGGACACATTTACCACGCCGGGGACCGCTTCAATGTGCTTCTGAGTATTAGAGTGGATCACCACACTGTGGTCAGGTTGGCCCGAGCAATTTCCATGGCCTCATCCTAGGTGTCATGCAGGAACAGCGCCAGCATGGGGAATGGGTTGAGACGGGTAATCATTGTTGGTGTTGGGGTTTGAAGCGCTGCTATTCGAACTGGAACCTGGGGAGCAGGCGGTGAGGATTGCCGTCAAGGATGCGGCAAAGGCAAAAGCTTTTACGATTGACTTTCTCATAAATAATCTCCTCTCTTCTCATATCCATACAAAAACTTTCTTTGGTACAGTATCTTCCAAGTGCAAATCGCTTTATTCTTCCAAGGCCTTCTCCATCGGCTTTTTCTCCTCAAACTCCGGCATCTCAGCGGTCATGACTCCGCCCACGATATACCGGTTCCGGGGGAGTTCGTCCACGATGACCCGGACCTGCCTGGGCTTGGCGTCGAAGTTCCGGATCATAATCTCAGAAATCTCCACCATGGTCTTCTCGATGACCTCCTTAGGCTTGCCTTTGGGCATCTGAATGTTGCACATGTAGGGCATCCTGTTTCACCTTCTTTGAAAAATCTTTAGGTTTTCCGTCAATCATCAAATGGGAGCCTTCCCATCTGTCCAGCAGGTGGCATCGAACGTCCCGCTTGCCGCACCCAAGGTTTTCGCTGAGGATCTCCGTCACCCAGTTCATCAGCATGTTCTTGGCCTCCAGGCTACGGCCGGGGCCGCAGTTGAAGACAACTGTGGGGGGGCAGACGGCCTCTGCACTTGCCGCCCTCATAGATTTTTTCCGGGTCAGACTCGTAGATCCCGATGCGCACCATGAGGGGCGCAAGAATGTCCGCCGTGGCGGCTGTGATTTCCCGCAGGGACTTCTCCACCGCCAGGTCGTCCAGCCCCTTGGGCATGGACATACGATAAAACGGCGTACTTGGTTCCTCCTTAAAAATCCATCTCGATGGCATTGTATTTGATTTTGCCCTGATAGATGGTAGCCATCGGAGTAAACTTCACCGGACCCGGGTAGGTCAGACCGAAGGCGTCGCAGAACTCGCGCTCCCCGAACACCTATGCCCACATGACCGCCTCGGCTCAACGGCAGGCGGCGGAGATGATGAAAAACGCCCTCTCCGCCAATCTATAACCTTATTCAACCCAGAAAATTTCCCGTATGGGTCAAAATTTGAAAGCCAAAAATAATCCGCTGGAATCAGGCGATTCCAGCGGATTTCTGGTTGCGGGAGTAGGACTTGAAACTACGTGAGCTACGCTCTGAAGTTCAGTTTGGGCCTTTTCAGCGCTTTCCGGGCCTGTCCCAACCGAAGGCAGGTACTCTCCAAGTCTCTTTGCCCCGTTGCCTCCATTGATTTTTTCCTATTCTGGTTCAAGTTACGGGTCAGAAGATGTCAAGCAACGCAAAAACTTCTATAAAAAAGACAAAGAAAGGATCACAGAACAACCAAAAAATGTTTTATCAAAGCAAGGGCACCAATATCCAGAATAGCTGGTTTTCTCTCTGCTCTATCTAAACTCCAAGCGGCCAGACTGTCAAGAGGGTTTTCGAGGTACGCAGGTCACCAAGAGTCCCTCCTCATTCTCCTTGGTAAAACCTTGTGTGCAATTCTGTACGAAAATGCAAGGGAAAGCACACGGAGACGATGGGCCCCCGCCCGTAGCAACTCTACGGCCTTGGTTTTTGTGTAAGTTGGAGGAACATTCTCCGCTCATCCAAGAAGATTCATCAGAGCGGTTAAAATCAATGCATTGACCACATCGATAATCACGGAACCAACGCCTGGCACAACAAAGAACGCAGTGGGCGAAGGTCCCCATTTCTTTGTAAATGCCTGCATATTCGATACTCCATTGGGCATAGCCCCTAAACCAAAACCGCAGAAACCTGTTACCATCACGGCCGCATCATAATCACGACCCAAGATGTAATAGCCCACAAAAATCATAAAGATTGCGATGAACACAACCTGCGTGGCCAGGGTGACGATCATGGGGACCGCCAAATCAATTAGCTGCCACAGTTTCAGAGACATCAGCGCCATAGAAACGAAAAGGGATAAGCTAATATTACCCAGACAATCAATTTCCGGCAGAGGAGTTTCAAATTTTCCGGTGTAGGTGCTGACATTGCGTAGCACCACACCCATGACCATGCCTCCTACATAGGAGGGGAACGTGATGCCCACCATCTTCAGCAGCAAGTAGATAATAGTGCCCACGCCCATACATAAAATGATCTGATTCACTGCGGAAACCATACCTTTGGCACTCAGTGGGATCTCCATTTCATGGGTAGACGCTTGTGTCGGGTCCTCTCGGCGGGCAGCAGCAGTTTCAGCTAATCCGTGACGGCGGACCAGGAAGTTGCCCACAGGACCGCCAACAAGTCCGCCACTGACCAGGCCAAAGGTTGCAGCGGCCAAACCAACTACCAACGCCCCCTCACAGCCATAATTTGTTTCAAATAGAGGAGCAAAGGAACCTGCAGTACCGTGTCCACCGGTCATAGATGCCGAGCCGGTACACAGCCCCAGAAGAAGGTCGATGTCGAACAGCTTGGCCAGTCCAACTCCGATAGCGTTTTGGAAGATTACCAGCAGTGTCAGCAAAACAGTAAACTGAATGGCGCGCTTTCCGTATTTCAGCAATACTTTTACATCGCAGGTAAAGCCGACAGCGGTAAAGAACACCGTCATAAAAACATTTTGTAGGGTGGTGTCCAGTTCGAGCAGAAACATCCCTGACTGGTGGCCGAAAAGGACAACAAGCGAGAACAGGATGCCTCCTACCACAGGATCAGGAATACACAGCCGATCCAGCACCTTAACGTAGCGCTTGATACCCTTGCCGGCAAAGAGAACGATCACGGCTACGGCCAAAGTTTGTAAAATATCCAAGGGGATTGTCATATGGAATCTCCTTTCATAATATGGTTAAAATCCGAATCTCAATCCCTGTAGCGTGAAACGTCGCAGGGATTGAACGATATCGTTCAGACTAGGCGGGTGCCCTCATTTAAGTAGGTTAGCAGGTCCTCCTTGGACATATTGTCAATGCCCAGATAGGCCAAGGTGTAGCGGCTGTCCTGGAAGAAGTTCTTCTTGTGCATGGCGCCGGCCAAGACAATCATGGAGTCGATAATGGGTGTGGGCACGCCGTACTGTACGCCCAAGTCGTGGTAAATTTTGCACCCAATGGGCACATCCTCGGTCATGTAACGGTGATGGATGGTGTTGGGGCCTGTGTTACCCTCGTTGGAGGGCTGATCCAGCGGGAAGACCACGTTGTCGTTGCCGTTCTCGTCTAGGCCCATGTACTCCTGAGTCAGTACGCTGCGGCGGGAGAAGAACATCTCATACTTGTACTCAGGGCAACCCACGCCGATTGCCTTGGCCAAGGCAATTTCTTCGTTATAAAACTGATACTGCACCTCGCAGATAGAGGGGCACAAGCCGTGGGAGTACATAGAGTAGGTGGTCTTATCGTTGCCGCAGAAGATAACGCCCCAGTTCTCCATGGTGGACACGCCCAGCACAGTGGCGGGGACATGAATGACAGGGTTGACGTTTGCAAAGTCAACGTCCAGAATGGTGTTGGCTTTGGAGGGGCCGTCGCCTCGAGTTACGGCATCCATGCAGGGCAGATACTTGGAGGCCTCCAAGAAATCATCGGTGTCCTTCATAGGCAGAGCAGCACCCCGCAACGTGATGGCGCGGTATTTGGCACTTACATGGGGGAACTGAAACTTACCGATGGACTCAATCCGGGTGCCGTAGGGGGCGGAGGACCAACCACCCACGATAACCTTCTTAGCGCAGCCCATTTCCTGCATCAGGCGGCGTAGAAGTAGGCAACCAAAGTTGTCGGCGAAGATATTGATTACCTGACCATCCTCTAGATGGGGAATTAAGGCCCGGAAGGTTGCTTCATGCCCCCAAGAGCCCATAGCAATAACAATATGGCCCACACCCTTTACGGCGGCGGCGATGTCGCTGGTCACCAAGTCGAAGAAGGCCCGCCCAGAGCGCTCAAAGCAGTACTTGTTGCGCTGAACACCGTCCAGAAGGATGCCGGTCTTTTCCACGTCTTTCAGGGAACTGGCGGCGAAGGGCATAGCGTCATAGAGGCGTACCTCCTTACCAGCCAGTTTCATGTCAGCTGCGCAGGTCTTACCCACGGCGCCCCCGCCCAGTACCGCAATTGGCATATCCTGCAAATACTCCATCTTACTCATATCTTGCCTCATCCTTTCATAAGTTACAATTTTTTTAAAATGGCATCATTATTTTGTTGCAAATTCAATAATATAGTGCTAATATTAATTTGTAAAACGAATAGTTTAGATGAAGTTCATTCGATTTTTCGATTAAATAGAGGATAGCTTATGGATGAGCGTACACTTCGTGCATTTACAAAAGTAGCGGATCTAAAGAGTTTCACAAAGGCTGCAACCGAGCTCGGCTATGTGCAATCTACCATCAGCAATCAAATCAAGCAGTTAGAATGCGAGCTGGGATTTCCGTTATTTGACCGAATTGATAAAAAAATTTACCTGACCTCCCTCGGTCAGGAATTCCGTTCCTATGCTGATTCGATTTTAGAAAATATACATCGATCTGTCATGTTAGGAAAATCGGACAAAGAAATACACGGTGTCATTCGTGTGGGCGTTTTGGAATCGCTGTTATTCAGCACATTGGTCAACATATTGCCGCATTATGCCAGCCAATGGCCCAATATTGAGATTCAAATTAAAATGGGTCGGACAAAGGACCTCCAAGAGTGGCTCAGGCTAAACCAATTAGATATGGTTTACCTGTCTGACGACTTAAATTCTGATCCGGATTTTTTCTGTGCTTATCAGCATAAGGAGACACTGGCTTTTGTATCCAGTCCCAACCACGAATTGGCCGGTCGTGAGCAGATAGCCTTGGAAGATTTTTTCTCGTACCCCCTGGTCGTGACAGAGCGATCCGGCATCGTTTACCGAAAACTGCAACGCCTTGCATATTCTTGCGGGATGCTGCCTAAGAATTCACTGGTGGTGGACAATACAAAGGCGATTGCCGAAATATTAAAAAACAGTGAGGGGTTGACTTTCCTTCCCGAATATTCAGTCAGGCGTGATATAGAGAGCAACACTCTGGTCAAGTTGAACGTCAGCGTTGCACCGCAAATTTATTTCAGCCAAATCATCTACCACCGCGGAAAGTGGGTGGCATCCTTTATGAAGGGTTTTATAGATCTGATCCGAAGGCAGCATACACTTTAACCGTATTTTATGCTCAGTTCGTTTTTCCGTTTTGTGGACCATATGAGCCTTTGCGATCTCTGCCCCGTAAGAACAGAAACTGAGTGGTGGGGTAGAAAAAGATATTTTAGAACGACAAACTGCACTTTTCCCTTTGCGTCTCAAATGTAACTGTGTCAAAAAGAACATAGCCGGCGCACAGTATCCGGCGGCCTTGCCAATTTGACAAACGGAAGGACGAACCGTGGGGTTGAAAAAAGTGCAGTATAAAGGCAGGTTCTCAGACGACCACCGCAGGAACTACTTCTGCTCGCAGTGCAGACAGTTACGAGAGCTTTCACAGTGTATCAAAAGCGGGGGCAAAATTTGGCCTGTGATATCACTTCTGCGATCGTCATCCCCCGGACACCTACTGTCACAAAGAAAAAGCAGGGGAATCTGTCTGTCCTTTTCTATAAGAGATACCTTTTTCGGACTGGACACCTCATCCCCAAAATTGCGCCGCCTAATCAAAGATAAAAGTTCTCCCTGGGATCAAAAGAGCGACGTTTAACAAAGAGAATGTGCGAAAACCCAAAAATGTGAATCGTTTGATGACTCTGCGCCATTTTCCGTCTATTTCCCGTTTCCTTGGTATTGTGTGTCGTTACAAAGGAGATGGAACAACATGGGAAAACACGGAGCCGACAGGAAGGGCAATCTCCAGAAACGGAAGGATGGCCGTTGGGAGGGACAGTACACCGCCACCCCTGGAGACCGGGGCTATATTGACAACTACATCAAGATAAACATCAGGAAGATCTCGCTTGGGCAAGCTCGCCTCTCTAGAGCTACAGAAGTTCCGCAAGAGGCTGCTGAACAGCGGCCGAGTGAATCGGGGCAAGAGCAAAAGCCAGCCATGCCAAGACGGTCAGAAACCTCCACCAGATTATTACCTCAGCTATGAAGCTGACAAAAGAGTTGGAATCAACTTTCGCTGGCCCAGCCTAGAGTTGCCGCCATACCCAAGGGGAAGTACAGGGAGATGACACCCCCCCGGTGGAGCAGCTGGGCTACTTTCTGCGGAAGGCAAGGGACATCGGTGTGTTCGAACTCTACTCATGGAGTTGGCCACCGGAGTACGGAGAGGTGAACTTCTAGGTCTGAAGGTGGGAGGACCTTGACTTGGAACAGGGCGACCTCCGGATACGGCGGCAAATTGCCCATATTAATGGAGAGGTGGTGCAGGCCCCACTGAAAACAAAAAACGCCTACCGCATCCTGCCTCTGGAAAAGGATATGGTAGACATTCTGAATCAGCAGAAAAAGAAAGTCGGGGAAGGCCCCTGGGTGTTCCCTAGTACCACAGACGGTCCCATCTCTCCAGACAGCGTCCTGCACATGCTCCACCGGGTGCTGAAACGGGCAGGACTACCCAGAAGTCAGGTTCCATGATCTCCGGTATATCTTCGCTACCCTGGCCCCGCAAAACGGGGTAGATATGAAAAACGGTGTCCGGGATGCTGGGGCACCTCTCTGCCGGGTCCACCCTGAACACTCCAAATTTCCGTATGGGCCGGAACCTAGGTCAGATTTGAAAGCCAAAAATAAAGCTCACAAAAAAGTCGCAGAAAGCAAAAATAATCCGCTGGAATCATGTGATTCCAGCGGATTTCTGGTTGCGGGAGGAGGACTTGAACCTCCGACCTCCGGGTTATGAGCCCGACGAGCTACCAACTGCTCTATCCCGCGATATGGTGCCGGAGACCGGGATCGAACCGGCACGGGATCGCTCCCACGGGATTTTAAGTCCCGGGCGTCTGCCAATTCCGCCACTCCGGCATGGGTGGCTTCCGATCTTCTTTTGAAGGCTAGAATAGTTTACCATATGAAATGGACTATGTCAAGTCAAAAAATATCTTTTCTTTTCCCCATAGTTCCCCTCGGCTGGATGTACAAAAACGGACACATATCCCCACAGGGCCCGCATATACTGATATGTATATCCCTTCTCCCCGCCATCTGCTGATGAACTGGGAGAGACATAACTGGAGGAACCAATTATGGATGAACACAAGACCCCTATTTTAGAGCTGCCTGAGCGTTCCGCCCCCAAGGACGATCTGGATGATCTGATCTTCCGCGGAGAGGGCTGGCTGGCCAGTGATCGTTAGGGGGCCGTTCACGTCTGGAACGGCCCTCATTGATTCCTTTCTGGGCGAGGGCAGGTTTTCCTTTACTTTTGTTTCCAGCTCATATATAATAATTGGGCCTAAAACCAACTTGTCCCCGGCTATTCCGGGAGTTTACGAGAGAGAGTTGAGGACCGCATGCTCCAATTTGATGAATATAAAGTCAAGCTGAACAACCTGCTCCCCGCCCTGAAGGAGCTGGCTCAGGCCCTTGATCTGGATGGGGCCGAGCGCGAGCTGGATATGCTCCAGGCTGAGTCTGCCGCCGACGGCTTTTGGGACAACCTGGCCAAGGCCCAGAAGGTCCAGCAGCGGATCAAGAACCTGCAGGACAAGGTGGACAGCCAGAAAAAGCGCCAGAGCCAGTGGGACGACCTGATGGCCCTGTGCGAGATGGGCAACGAATTTGAGGACGAATCCCTTATCCCGGAGCTCGAGGATGGCTTCGCCCATCTGGAGGCCGATATGGAGACGGCCCGTTTGGAGACGCTGCTCACCGGCGAGTACGACCGCTCCAACGTGATCCTGACCATTCATCCCGGCGCCGGCGGGACTGAGGCCCAGGACTGGGCACAGATGCTTTACCGGATGTACACCCGCTGGACCGAGCGCCACGGCTTCACCTATCAGATCATGGATTACCAGGAAGGGGACGAGGCCGGCATCAAATCGGCCACTATCATGATTGAGGGGAGCAACGCCTATGGCTACCTCAGAGGAGAACACGGCGTTCACCGGTTGGTGCGGGTGTCCCCCTTTGACGCTAATGCCCGGCGGCAGACCTCCTTTGCCTCCGTGGAGGTCATGCCCGACCTGCCCGAGGATGTGGAGATTGAAATCCGCCCTGAGGACATTGAGATGCAGGTCTACCGGGCCAGCGGCGCCGGCGGCCAGCACGTCAACAAGACCTCCTCCGCAGTCCGTCTCATTCACAAGCCAACTGGCGTGGTGGTAGCTTCCCAGCAGGAACGCTCCCAATTCCAGAACAAGGACAACTGTATGAAGATGCTCCGGGCCAAGCTGGTGGAACTGCAGATGCAGGAGAAGGCGGAGAAGATTTCCGATCTAAAAGGCGTCCAGCTGAAGATAGAGTGGGGCAGTCAGATCCGCTCCTACGTCTTCATGCCCTACCAGATGGTGAAGGACAACCGCACCGCCTATGAGACCAGCAACATCAACGCCGTAATGGACGGCGATCTGGATGGCTTTATCAATGCCTATCTCACGGCGGAGGCCACAGGTAACTGGGCCACCAAATAATAAGCAGCCTGCCGGAGCTCTCTGGCAGGCCGCTTTTTTATATCCTGGTTGTATCAGCTTCCCGCTTCTGATATACTGGAGGTACCACCAATAAAAAGAAAGGCGGGATACTATGAAATACGAGATCAAGGGTGAGCCCACCCCGGTAGTTATCTGTGAACTGAGCGCGGGGGAAAGTATGATCACCGAAAAAGGCTCTATGGTTTGGATGAGCCCTAATATGGAGATGCAGACCTCGGCAGGAGGCCTGGGAAAAGCCTTTGGTCGGATGTTCTCAGGAGAATCCATCTTTCAGAACATCTATACAGCCCAGGGCGGTCCGGGGATGATTGCTTTTGCGTCTAGCTTTCCAGGCGCTATCCGGGCTGTGGAGATTACTCCGGATCGGCCCATCGTGGTCCAGAAATCTGCCTTTTTGGCGGCCACCGATGGGGTGGAGCTCTCCGTCTTTTTTCAAAAGAAGTTAGGGGCCGGCTTTTTCGGCGGCGAAGGCTTTATTATGCAGAAACTTTCTGGCCGCGGAACCGTCTTTTTGGAGATCGACGGCTATGGTGTGGAATACGATCTGGCGGCCGGACAGCAACTGATTGTAGATACAGGAAATCTCGCTGTTATGGACACCAGTTGTTCCATTGACATCCAATCCGTAAAAGGAGTCAAAAATATGATCTTTGGCGGTGAGGGGTTGTTCAACACCGTTGTCACCGGTCCGGGGCACATCACGCTCCAAACCATGCCCATCAGCGCCTTTGCCGGGGCTATCTCCTCGGTGCTGCCCACCAAGGGATAGAATCGTTTTACCCTGTCAGGTGTATCTCCCGGAATCTTTTTCCCTTTCAGGCCCTGTGTACCGCCCCCTCTTGACATCGTCCCACTTCTGATAGAAAATGTGAGTATGGCGTCCCATGCAGTGACCAGCGGTCAAGAAGCTTTGATCCGCATGGCACTGGGGTCCATTCAAAGGATGGTGAGGTCTTGTCCAGAAATCCTATGTCCTGATCTATGATTTGTCTACAAAAAATGTACAAACAATAAAGGAGCAGCGCTATGTTAGTAATGGATTGCACCCTGCGAGATGGGGCCAATGTGGTAGGCAAGGGCTTCGATGCCCGGCTGACCAAAATGATGATCGAGGGAATGATCGCCGCGGGTATCACCACCATCGAAATGGGAAACTGTTTGGGTCTGGGCGCATATGAGGCCAATGGTTCTATTGCCCCCTGCACAGACGAGGAGTATCTCCAGCTGATACAGCCTTATCTGTCCCAGGCTGAAATCGGTATGTTTCTGGGCTATAAGAACGCCACCCAGCCCAATGTGGATCTGGCTGCCAGATATGGGTTGAAATTTCTCCGCATCGGCGCTAACGCCGGCGACGGAGCAGGAGCCTGCGAGGGAATCCGGCGGGTAAAGGCTGCCGGCATGAAGTGCCGTTACTCTTTGATGAAGGCCTATGTCCTGTCCCCCAAGGAGTTGGCAGAGGAAGCCAAGATGCTAGCTGACTGCGGACTGGATGAGATCACTATCATGGACTCTGCCGGTACCATGATGCCCCATGAGACAGAGGCCTATACCAAAGAGCTGGTCGCTGCTGTGGATATCCCTGTAGCATTCCACGGCCACAATAATCTGGGACTGTCCGTAGCCAACGCCATCGCCGCCGCTGAGGCCGGGGCCACCGTCTTTGACTGCGGCCTGCTGGGCATGGCCCGCAGCGCCGGCAACTGCGCCACTGAACTTCTGGTAGCCACTTTCCAACGGCTGGGTTATTTTAAGGACATTGACCTCTACAAGCTGCTGGCCTTCCTAGACGGTGAGTTAATCCCTGCCATGGAGGAATACAACTACCACGTGGCAGTTAAGCCCTTTGACCTGATCCTGGGTCTGGCGGGCTGCCACTCCAGCTTTACCAAACGGTTTCAGAACATTGCCGATGAAATGGGCGTGCCTCTATATCAACTGATCGTAGAAGTATCTAAGCGGGACCAGAAGGCCCCCAGCGAGGAACTGATTCGCCAGATCGCCGCGGATCTGGTCTGATTTCCAACAGTCTATATTCGCTTCAAATCCGGACGATTTCCGTTCCCTAGAGGAAGATACATTTATAGCCAAAGAACGTTTAAAAAATGTGCGTCCATGCTGAACATGGACGCACATTTTTTACCGCTTTTACCGCACCACTATATTCTCCGATATCTCACACAGAGCCTGGGACGCCTCCATGTCGAAGCGGTGGCTGCGGGCCAGATCCGCCAGGGAGATGACGCCTACCAGCTTGCCTTTTTCAACAACAGGAAGCCGGCGGACCTGCTGGGTGGACATGAGCCGGGTGGCCTCCCGGCAGTCATCTCCCGGAGCTACTGTGGCACAGTTCCGGGTCATAATATCCCGGACCATGGTCTGGGCCGGGTCCTCCTCCGCGGCGATGCAGCGCAGGACGATATCCCGGTCCGTCACCATTCCGCGCAGCCGGCCGTCGCTGGAGCAGACCGGAAGTGAGCCTACATTGTGCCGGCTGATGAGCCGGGCGGCCAGGGAGGCCGAGGAGGTTGGCTCGATGGTGACCACGCTGGGATTCATCAGTTCTCTTACTTCCATGTAAAAACCGCCTTTCCGGTAAAAATTGGTCTTGCACCAGTTTGTCCGGAAAGGCGGTTTTTTATTCTGTCTCCTGAATCCTATTTATCTCCCGAATGACAAATCGGCCGCCCTCATTCCTACGGACAGAGATCACTTTTTGGATATTCTCTGGTCGATTCGGTAAAATACCTCACCCAGCACAGAGCATATGGCAAAAAACAAAATGATCTTGACCGGTTCAAACTTGGGCAGCAGCACAGCGCCCAGTCCGCCGCCCACGATCAGCGCCATAACCAGCAGCAGCGACCTTCTGAAACGCATGATAACCGCCTATCTTCCATCACTTTTTCTCTATGGAAAACGCTTCGAAATTCAGGGTATTACAGCCTGCCTTTCTTCAACAGGCGGATGTCGTCACCGAAAAACTCCAGCAGGTGATACTCCCCATCCAGGCGGGAGGCGATCTGGGGTGAGTATCGCCGGGCCGCCTCCTCCATGGTCAGGTTGGAGGAGATAACTGTGTGCAGCCCCGCCACCAGCCGGGAGTTGATGAGCTCATAGAGAGCAGACTGGGTAAACTGGGTAGTCAATTCGCTGCCCAGATCGTCTAAGATCAGCAGGTCGCAGTTGAGATAGCGGCGGGTCTCATCCCTGGCCTCCTGGCCGTCCTGGCTGTCCCGGAGGAACTTCTTGGCTTCGAACTGGGCAAAGATATTTCCCGCGGTATCGTAGACCACAGAGCGTCCCCCCTCTGACACCGTACGGGCGATACAGGCGGACAAAAAGGTCTTGCCCAGCCCCGGAGCGCCGGAGAGGAACAGATTTTTGTAGTGGAACCTGCCGAACTTCTGCGCATAGTTCAGACAGACCTCGTAGATCAGCTCCATGTTTTCCCGGGGGGAGATCCCCCGGTTCGGCCAGGGAGTCTGACTGTAATAGTCGATGCGGAAGGAGTCGAAGGACTGCTCCCCTAGGTCCAGCAGCTTGGACAGCTCCCGGATCTGCTCCTGGGCACACAACCGCTTCAGGCAATCGCACATCTGGGCTCCCCTCCAGCCGGTGTCTCCGCACAGAGGACAGGCAGGCTTGTCCTCCAGGGCATCGGCGGGCAGTCCCATAGCGCCCAGCAGGACAGCCCGCTCCTGCTGCAGGTCCAGATTTTTTTCCTTTACCGTCCGTACCGCCTGGGCGGGGTTCCCTCCCTGGCGCAGGGTGGCGGCGACCAACTGGGCCATGGTCCCCTGAAGCTGCCGGTCCAACTGGGCCAGGCGAGGCTCCCGGCCGTAGGCTCTGTCCCGCAGCCGGTCCAGCTCCACCCTTCTTCGGCGCCGCTCCCCTTCCAGCCGGTCCACAGCCCGGCGAAGCACATTGGGATCATATGCCATAGGTTCACCCTTCCTTCTTCATCTGGTCCAGCATACGGCGCATCCGCTCCATGTTTTCCCGTGTCCGCTTCTCCTGGTCCGCCGGAGCCCCCTGAGGCGGCTGGCCAGCCCGCAGGGGCCTGGGGTCCCGGTCGCCCGCCTGGATGGCGGCGGCGGTGTGGAGGCCTTTCTGGTGCCAGCGGCGGAGAATACCGTTCATATAGCCCCAATCCATAGACTGCTTCTTCAGCACCGTCTTTTCATACGCCATCCGCAGGGCCCCGTCGTCAAAGCCCATATCGTCCCAGGCGGCGATATAAGTCCGCTCCTGGGACACCAAGGGGTGCGGCGGGATGTCCAGCAGCCGGAGCACCTGGGCCTCCCGACCCCGGAGGTGGGTCAGGCGCTGGAGATGGGCCTCGGCCCGCTCCATCGTATCGATGCCCTGGCGGGCCCAGACAAAGCCCTCCTTTTTGATCTGGGACAGGAAGGGCCGCCGTCCCGGCCCGTATTTTCGTTCCATCTCCTCGGTACACCAGCCCACCAGCATCAAAACAACCTCGGCAGGCAGAGCCAGATGGTCATAGAGTGTGTACAGAGACCGCAGGTCGTTGGCGGACAGCTTTTTGCCCAGCCGCCGCTCCACCTCGTCGCACAGGGCGGGAAAGGTGGATGTATTTTCTTTCAGGGCGGCGGTAATATCCTCTAGGGAATACTCCGGGGGAGGAGCTTCCGGGACAGGGGGGGCGGAGACGGGGGGCTGCTCCGGTGCCATACCCAGCTTTTTTAACTGGTCCAGAGCTGTGTCCAGACGCTGCTGGGACCAGGTCAGATGGGACAGGTCCCCGTGGCGCAGAAAATGGAGATAGAGCAGGGCGGCATCGCCGCTGTCCAGTCTCAACAGCCGGTCAGCCGCCTGGTCTGTCATGGCCAGGACGCTTCCGGGCAGCAATGTTTGGGCCATACTACCGCCCTCCTTTCTAAAAACAGTCCCGCTCCTGACCCGAGGCAGGGCGGAGGGACCGTGGCTGTGTTTCTTCATTTTACCGCAAAAACCGCCCGGCGTAAACAGGAAATTGCGGAGGCCTCCGGTCCATCCTCGCTGTTCGCTATGGGTCGGCGCTTCTGGTTGTCACGCCTCCCCGGCTCACGACGCGTGGCTTCCCTCCGTCTCGGGCTGGAAACAGCCGCTTATGCGGCTTCGGTTTCGCGCCCTCGCTCCGGTCCATCCCCGCTGTTCGCCGCGGGTCGGCGCTTCTTGGAAAAATTCATGGATTATTTGTTTTTCAAATGTTCCCTTCTGTGGTATAATGATGAGTAAGTTGGATTCGTATGCCCATTTGGCATACAAAAGATAGAAGAAGGGGAGGAGCTCCGATGAAGAACAAAGTGGTAGTGACCATCGCGGGACAGGAGTATACCATGGTGGCGGTAGAGGACGAGGCCTATGTCCGCAAGTGCGCTGACTATGTGGACAGCCAGCTGCGTGATATCATGAGCAACAAGCTGCCCAAGGAGACGGCCGCCGTGCTGGCCGCCATGAATATGGCCGACCTGTACTTCAAGGAACAGGATGCCGCCGAGAATCTCCGCCGCCAGATCAAGGAGAATCTGGAGGAGGCCAGCCGGCTGAAGATGGAGCTGTCTGAGGCCAAGCGGGAGATCTTCAAGCTTCAGACCCGCAAATAACCGCCGGAGGCGGACACGACTTTTGCCGCGTGTCCGTCCCGTGCCTTTGATTTTCCAGGAGGTATCCCATGTTGGAACTGCTCGCGCCGGCCGGCTCTATGGAGGCGGTGACGGCCGCTGTCCAGAACGGCGCCGACGCCGTCTATTTTGGATATGGAGATTTCAACGCCCGCCGCAACGCCAAGAATTTTTCTGAGGAAGAGGCCGCGGCGGCGGTTTCTTATTGCCATCTCCGGGGCTGCAAGGTACATCTAACTCTGAACACCCTGCTTACTGACCGGGAGCTGCCGGGGGCGGCGGAGGTTGCCGCTCACGCCAGTCGCATCGGAGTGGACGCGGTCATTGTACAGGACCTGGGGGTGCTGCGTATGCTAAGGCAGACCGTCCCGGACCTGCCCCTCCATGGCTCCACCCAGATGACCGTCCACTCTTTGGACGGGGTAAAGCAGTGCGCTGACCTGGGCATCAGCCGGGTGGTGCTGTCCCGGGAGCTGAACCGGGACCAGATCGCCTATATCTGCCAGAACTCCCCCATCGAGATCGAGGTGTTTGGTCACGGGGCGCTGTGTATGTGTTACTCCGGCCAGTGTTATTTCTCCTCGGTCATTGGGGGACGGAGCGGCAACCGTGGTCTGTGCGCCCAGCCCTGCCGGCTGAAGTATGGCTGGAATGGCCGGGCGGACGAGTACCCTCTCTCTCTAAAGGATATGTCCCTGGTGAGCCACCTGAAGGAGCTTCAGGACATGGGGGTGGCCTGCCTGAAGTTGGAGGGCCGGATGAAGCGGCCGGAGTATGTGGCCGTGGTCACCGGTGTGTACGCCAGAGCTCTGAAGGAGGGCCGCTCCCCTACCCAGGCGGAGCTGGATGCCCTGGAGCAGGTCTTTTCCCGCCAGGGCTTTACGGACAGCTACTTCATGGGTCAAAAGGGCCCCGAAATGTTTGGTACGCGCCAGGAGGGAAAGGAGCCCAAGGAGCTCTATGCCCAGGCCCGGGCCACCTATGAAAACGGCGAGAACCGGAAGGAGCCGGTGAGAATATACGCCATGATCCAGGCCGACCAGCCAGCCCGGATCGCCGTGCAGGACAAGGAGGGCCGGATGGTCCATAGGGAGGGGCCGGTGCCCGAGGCGGCTCGAAACGTGCCCCTGACACGGGAAAAGGTGGAGGGCCAGCTGTCCCGCACTGGAGGCACCCCCTACTCCTGTCAGAAGGTGACCGCCAAAGTAGAGGAGGGCCTATCCCTTCCCCTGTCCGCCCTGAATGACCTGCGCCGCCGGGCCCTGGAGGATCTGTCCGTCCAGCGGCAGTCCCTGCCCCAGAGGAGGGTGGAGCCCTTCCGGCCGGGTGTGCGGTATGAGAATCCCAGGGGGACGCCTGTATACACAATTTCTGTCCGGGAGGCGGCTCAGATCAGTGGAGAGCTGCTGCGGCTGGCCCCTGCTCTGATCTACTTACCCGCCGACCAGGGCGCTGCCCACCCGGAGGTGGTGAAGCGGTGCCAAGAGGCCGGTGTCCCCGTCGCAGCCCTTATGCCCCGTGTGTACAGCGACCGGGAAACTTTGGCCCTGGAGGAAGATTTGGCTGCCCTGCGCCGCATTGGAGTAGACCAGGTCCTGGCCGGCACACTGGGCGCTGTCCGCCGGGCTGCCCAGCTGGGCTTTTCGGTCCGGGGAGACTACGGCCTTGGGGTATATAACAGCCAGACCATGAAAGAGCTGAAGCGGCTGGGACTCATCTCCGCTACCGCCTCCTTCGAGCTGAAGCTGGCCCAGATTCGGGACCTGTCTAAGGCTATTCCCACGGAGCTCATCGCCTATGGCCGCCTACCTTTGATGATTACAGAAAACTGCATTATCCACAACCATTCCGGCCAGCACACCTGCTCCAACGTGAACCTGCTCACCGACCGGAAGGGGGAGCGGTTCCCGGTGGTCCAAGCCTATGGCTGCCGCAACGAGATCTTGAACTCCAAAAAGCTGTTTTTGGCTGACCGGACCCAGGACTATGGCCGCCTGGGCCTGTGGGCGGCCCGGCTGATGTTTACCACGGAAAACGCCATGGAGTGCGCCCAGGTATTGGAACGCTATCTGGGACAGGGGTCATACCAGCCAAATGAGTATACTCGGGGACTCTACTACCGAGACGTGGAGTAACAGAGACTAGGGGGGAACGCCGTGTTCAGCCGACAGCGCCTGTTTTGGCTCCACCAGCCCTATGACCTGGAGGGCTCCGACCCGGACTTTCTTCGGGCGGTGCGGGATAACTGCGCCTTCCATATGGCCCGCTGCCCGGAGTACCGGGCCATTGCGGACCACATCGGCTTCTCTCCAGAGCAGATACAGACCATAGCTGACCTGGCCCGGCTCCCCGTCCTGCCTACCCTGTTTTACAAGCGGCACGCCGTCTTTTCCATGCCCCGGTGGCGAATGGCCATGCGGGTCACCTCCTCCGGCACCAGCGGCAGGTTCAGCCAGGTGGGCTTTGACTGGGGCTGTCTCCTGGCGGAGGTACCCATGGTCCTTCGCCTGGGCTGGCGGCACGGCCTGATCTCTCCCAGGCCCGCCCACAATGTGATCCTGGGCTATCAGCCCCATCGCCAGAATAAAACAGGTGTCACCCGCACCATGTTCGGCCTGACCTGGTTTGCCCCTCCCATCAGCCGGACCTACGCCCTGCGCTATGGGGACGGCGGCTATGTCCCCGACCTGGACCATGTGGCGAAGGCCCTGGAAAAGCTGGGCAGTTCCCGGTTTCCCACCCGGATCATCGGTTTTCCCTCCTACCTCTGGTTCGGTCTGAAGCGGATGGAGGAGCTGGGCCTGCGGGCGCAGCTGCCGAAGGGCTCCCGCATCCTCCTGGCCGGAGGCTGGAAACAGCACTACGCCCAGCAGGTGGAAAAGCCTGTCCTCTATGGCCTGGCCGGTCGGATACTGGGCATCCAAGAGGCGAATATCAATGAGTTTTTCGGGGCGGTAGAGCACCCCATCTTTTTCAACGCCTGCAAAGAGCACCACTTCCACATCCCCGTCTACTCCCGCGTCATCATTCGGGATGTGAATACATTGGAGCCCCTGCCCATGGGGAAGGTGGGGCTGATCAACCTGATCTCTCCCCTCCTCCGGGCTACCCCGGCTACCAGCGTCATGACGGATGATCTGGGCTATCTCACGCCGGGGGAGGAATGTGGCTGCGGCCTCCGCTCCCCCTATCTGACCATCCTGGGCCGGGTGGGGCTGGCGGAGATCCAGACCTGCGCCGCCGGAGCTGCGGAACTGCTTGGGAAGGAGGAGATGCCGTGATTCTTGCCAATGGAGCCCTTCTCCCGGACAGCGACCTGCCAAAGGTGCTCTCCGGTCTGGAGGCGGAGATTAACCACACCCGAAGCGCCTCCCCTTTGGAAGCGGAGGCCGTCGTGGACGCCTGCGCTACGCTGCTGGACCGGCTGGATCAGGGAGAGCTGGACCATCTCCTGTCCCGGTTTGCCACCCCACAGCTTCTGGATACTCTGGGGAGGTACCGCCACATGCTCCAGTCGGAGAGCCTGCGCTATAAACTGGCCGTAGAGCTGGACGGTCTCTGGACAGGGGAGCGCCCCCGGCCCTTTGGCCGCTCTGTGGTCCTGCCCCTGGGCACCCTGCTCCACATTGCCGCCGGCAACATAGAGGGCCTTCCCGCCTTCAGCGCCCTGGAGGGCCTGTTGACCGGAAACGTCAACCTGCTGAAGCTGCCTTCTGGAGATACGGGCTTGTCCCTGGCTCTGCTCAAGCTGCTGACAGACACCCAGCCCGATCTGGCCCCCTACCTCTATGTCTTTTCCATCCCCTCTGCCGACCGGACCTCCCTGGAGGTCCTGGCCAGCCTGGCGGACGGCATCGTCACCTGGGGCGGGGATGAGGCTGTCCGGGCCGCCCGGAGCATGGCTCCCGCCGGCTGCAAGCTGATTGAGTGGAGCCACCGGCTCAGTTTCGCCTATGTATCTGGCCGTCCGCCGGAGGAGGAATGGTATGCCCTGGCCCGCCATATCCTGTCCACCGGGGGGCTGCTGTGCTCCTCCTGCCAGGTGATTTATCTGGACACCGACAGCCTGGATGATGGTAGGGCGTTCTGCCATAGCTTCCTGCCTATCCTGGAGCGCGCGGCCGCCGCCTGTCACCCGCCCCCCGGACAGGCGGCCCAGGCCACTCTCCACGGGTATGAGCATTTTTTGGAGCAGACGGTGAGAAACACTGGGGCCCAGGTCTTTCTGGGGCGGGGCTGCTCGGTCACCCTTTGTCCCGACCAGGAGTTGGAGCTGTCGCCTCTCCATGGAAACATACTGGTAAAACGGCTGCCCCGTTCCCAGCTTTTTTCTGTCCTTCGGCGGCAGAAGGGAAGGCTTCAGACCGCCGGACTGCTCTGCCCTCCGGAGGAGCGGGAGGAGCTGACCGCCCTTCTGGTCCGGGCGGGACTGACCCGAATCACCTCCGCCGGCACTATGTCCGCCCCATTTCCAGGGGCGGGACATGACGGGGAGCACCCCCTGCGCCGGTATGTGCGCATCGTGGATATCGAATAGAAAAAGGATTAGGAGTTTACAATTATGGAGTTGAAGATCAAAGCAGTTTCCCCTAAAATTGGGAGCGACATCCCCCTGCCCTTCTACGCCACCCCCGGATCGGCGGCCATGGACCTACACGCCTGTATGGAGGAGGCGGTGGTCATTCCTGCCGGCGGCCGGAAGGTCATCCCAACTGGCATCGCCATCGCCCTGCCCTCGCCGGACTATGTGGCGCTGGTCTTTGCCCGGAGCGGGCTGGGCATCAAACATGGCATCGCCCCCGCCAACTGTGTGGGCGTCATCGACAGCGACTACCGGGGAGAGATCCTGGTGGGCCTGCAAAATTCCGGGGACACGGACTTTACCATTCAGCCCGGTGAGCGCATCGCCCAGCTGATGGTCACCCCGGTAGTCCAGGCCGAGCTGAAAATCGTGGATGAGCTGGACGACACCCAGCGGGGCGCCGGCGGCTTCGGCTCTACCGGAAAATAAGCGACAAACACGGGCCCCTTTAACCAGGCCCAGTGTGACGAGCATGGAGGAAGCAGTATGTTTGGACTGTTCAAAAAGAAAGAAGCGCCCAAGGAGCCTCCCTCCCAACAGAGGGACGAGTGGAAGGAGTTCGCCGCCCCCTTCCTGCCGGAGGAGTTGTCTATTGTGGCTGTCACGGACGCCAGCGGCTTCGGCTCTGTCAAAGAACCGGAGCAGGAGCTCTGGCGGGTGGGCATCGGCCTGACCGCCTGGATGGAGGAGGACAGCCCTGACATCCACCAGGGAGAGGCCAGCCTAGTCTCTCTGGCCGACGATACCCTGCGGAACTATCTCCGCCAGCGGGTCCGGCCTGACTTTATCATCAAGTTCACGGCGCGGGTGTCAGAGGATGGCCGGAGGCTCCTCTTACTGGACCTGCCGGAGCCGGGCTTTGATCCGGACCTAAAAGCCATCCTGGAGGAGCAGAAAAAGCCTGTATCCTTCTGGGAGGACGGCTTGGGCACCTTTACCTTAAACCGCTCGGTGGGCTGGTTTGAGACTGAGGCGGAGTGGCTGGGCCAGCCCGCCCGCCTGGACTTCGACCGGGACGAAAACCGGGCGGACTGTCTGACGCATTTTCACACCCTGATGGAGCGTCAGGAGGAGTGGGACCAGAGGGTGCGGGCCTTGGCCGCGGAAAAGCTGCTTGACCTGGCCAACGACTGGGCCCAGGAGGCGGAGGAGGACCGGGAGGCGGCAGAGATCACCCAGGAGCAGTTCATGGAGCGCATGGAACTGGACGCCATTCAGATCTATGAGGACGGAGCCTTCGAATTTTGGTTCAACGACGGGGACCTGTTCTGGGGGCACTCCATCCACGTCACCGGCTCTCTGACAAATGGGCCGGAGGAGGCCCAGATGGAGGGATGAATCCTCCCACCTATTTTCTCACCAAGGGGTTTTGTTATGCGTATCATCCTCGCCTCTCAATCCCCCCGGCGGCGGGAGCTGCTGGAGCGGATGGGGGTCGCTGAATTTGACATCATTCCTGCGCAAGGGGAGGAGGTCATGGACCCTTCGCTGTCTCCGGACCGGCTGGTGGAGGAGCTGTCCCGCCAGAAGTGCGCGGAAGTCGCCGCCGCCCACCCGGACGGCCTGGTCATCGCCGCTGACACGGTGGTATCTGTGGGCGGGCTGGTGCTGGGCAAGCCCCACAGCCGAGAGGAGGCGGTCCGAATGCTCTCCGCTCTGTCCGGTCGGGAACATATGGTATACACCGGCGTCACCCTCTTTTCCGGTGGCCGGACCGCCACGGAGCACGAGGCCACCTCTGTCCGCTTCCGCCCCCTGTCCCAAGGGGATATCGACCACTACCTGGCCACTGGAGAGCCCATGGACAAGGCTGGGGCTTACGGCATCCAAGGGTACGGCAGTGTGCTTGTAGAGGGCATCTCCGGGGACTACTATAATGTGATGGGCCTGCCGGTCTGCCGGCTGGGCCGGATGCTGGCCCGGTTTGGAGTGGACACACTGTCCATGGCCGCGAAAAAGGAGCAAGGAACGTGAAAGATTTTCTCCGCCAGAACGGGATCCTGCTGGTCATCATCGCCTTGCTGCTGACCATTCTGATCGGGGTGGGCACCGCCTTTATGGGCGGCAATGCCGACCCCCTGTCCAACGTGGTGAACACGGTCACCAGCCCCATACGAAATGGCATTGCTGCCGCCGCTGACTGGGCGGAGGGAGTATATAACTATGTATTCCGCTATGGCCAGATCCAGGAGGAGCTGGACAGCCTGCGGGCCCAGGTGGCCGAGCTGGAGGACCAGGTTCGAGAGGGGCAGGAGGCCGCCAAGCAAAACGAGCGCCTGCGGGAGCTGCTGGACCTCCAGGCCAAACGTGAGGACTTCGTCTTTGAGTCCGCACGGGTTACTGGGCGCTCCACTGACAACTGGGCATCCACACTGACCATCAGCAAAGGCACCTCCGCCGGCGTGGAGGCGGGCGACTGCGTCGTGACCTCCACCGGCGTGCTGGTGGGAGTTGTGTCCAAGGTGGGGCTGAACTGGTCCACCGTCTCCACAATTATCAACACAGACATTGAGATTGGGGGCATCGTCACTCGAACGTACAGCGCCGGGGTGCTGGAGGGAGACTTTGCCCTGATGGGCCAGGGCCGTCTGAAGCTGAGTTACCTCCCCCACAGCGCTCAGTTGGTGTCTGGGGACGAGGTGCTCACCTCCGGCAAGGGGGACGTGTATCCTTCCGGGCTGGTGGTGGGTCAGGTGGAGGGCGTCTTTACCGACCCTTCTGGGATGACCCGCTATGCCGTGGTGGTCCCTGACGCCGACCTGTCCTCCTTAGTTGAGGTATTCGTCATCAAAGACTTTGATATCCAGGAGTAGGCGCGGCCTGTGGCCGCCCTACCCAGTAAGGAGCGTTTCATTTGACCCGACGTGACCTGATCCACAAGTGGCTTGTCTATGCCCTGGGCCTGCTGCCCCTGTGGCTGCTGGACGACTATATCCTGCCTCGGTACCCCCTCTTTGGCGTAACACCCATGCTGCTGCCTGTGGCGGCAGCCGCTGTGGCGGTGCTGGAGGGGGCCTATGCCGGAGCGGGCTTTGGAATGGCGGTCGGCCTGCTGTGGGAGCTGGCCTACCCCGGAGGCTTTGGCGGCCTGGTGCTTGGGATGGCCCTGGCCGGCATGGCCATTGGGGCCCTCGCCCAGTATGCCCTGAGCCAGTCCTTTCCCGGCTGCCTGCTCTGTTCCGCCGCTATCCTTGCTCTGCTGGACCTGCTGCGGGTGCTGCGGGGGCTCATCACCCACGCGGCCTCCCTCCCGGCGCTGCTCCAGGTGGCCGTGCCCGAATTTCTCTATTCCTTGGCCTGGACTCCGGTAGTCTATCTCCTGTTCCGGGCCATATTTCGCCGGGTGGGCGGGACCAAGCTGGCCTGATTCGCCCTTTTCTTCTCCAGGATGGAGGTATTCCATGGATGTAAAACAATTTCATCGCCGGGTCCTGTGCATCGCCTTGCTCCTTTCCCTGTGTCTTACCGCCATGGGGGCCACACTGTACGACCTCCAGATCAATCAGGGTGAGGCGCTGTATGAGCGATCTCAGAACAAGATCGCAGAAACCCAGATAGTCGAAGCAGACCGGGGAGACATTCTGGACCGAAATGGCCGTGTGTTGGTGTCTAATCGGGTGGTCTACCAGGTGACGCTGGACCTGGATCACATGGGAAAGGAGCCGGAGGAGCGCAACGCGACCCTTCTGTCCCTCGTCCACGCGGCTCGGGCCTCTGGGGTAGAATGGAGCGACACCCTGCCCATCTCCGCCGATGAGCCCTTTGTGTTCACTGAGCAGTCCCCCTACTTTACCCTCTCACAAAATGAGGACGGGACCCCTTCTAAGACTTTGACCCGCCTGGGCCAGTTGGCTGTCAAAATGAAATGGATCACCGACCCCACCAAAGAGCCCGAGCCAGTAGAAACAGCCCCTGTACAGCAGGAGGAGCCTGGGCTTTGGGACAGGATCACCGGATTTTTTACTGGAGAGACGCCCCAGAAAGAGGTCCAGACACCAGTGCAGGAGAAGGATAGCTCACTTCCTACCGCCCGGCAGCTGCTTGGTAAAATGTGCGCCAGCTTTGAAATCGCAGGCGAGGGCGCTGTGGACAAGAAGTCTGCGGAGGCATCCGGGCAGGCGGTGCCCGACCTGAATATCGGAGACATGGACCCGGCAGATGCCCGGGCCATCGCCGGACTGCTGTATGAGCTGTACTTGCGTTCCCGTGAGGTCACCTGGACTCCCTATGTCTTTGCCGAGGGCGTGGATATCGATTTCATCTCCCGTGTCAAAGAGCTCTCTCTGCCTGGAGTGGTCATCGAGCCCACTACCGTCCGTCAGTACCACACCCAGTATGCCGCCCACATCTTAGGGCGGGTAGGACTGATGAACCGTTCAGAGGTGGAATACTATACCTCGCTGGACGAGGACGGGGACGGTAAGCCCGACTACGAGATGGACGATACCGTAGGTAAGGAGGGGGTAGAAAAGGCCTTCGAGTCCTTCCTGCGGGGTACCCCAGGGATCCGGGCCGTGGATCGGAACACCAGCGGAAAGATCTTGTCAGAGAGTTGGATCACCGAGCCAAAGCCAGGGGACAATATTGTGCTCACCATCGATATTGACCTGCAGAAAAAGGTGGAGGACACTCTGGCCTCCTCCCTGCCCAATCTGGTCAGTGAGGAGGTGGAGGGCGCGGCCTGCGTGGTGCTGGATGTAAACAGCTTTGATGTATTGGCTTCCGCCTCCTACCCTACCTTCGACCTGGCCAACTACTCCCGTGACTGGGAGAAAAATTCTACAGATCCCCTCACTCCCCTGGTCAACCGGGCACTTACAGGCACCTACGCCCCCGGCTCCACCTTTAAGATGGTCACCGCTATCGGAGCACTGGAGGAGGGCATTATCACTCCCGACTCCCAAATACGGGACCTGGGCCGCTACACCTACTACCCCGGCACTCCTCCCCAGTGCTGGTACTACCGCCAGTACGGCAAGTATCACGGGCTCATCAACGTCAGCGAGGCTATCGAGGTATCATGCAACTACTTTTTCTACGACGTGGGACGGCGGCTTGGCATCGACCTGTTGGTAGACTACGCCACCCGCTTTGGCCTTGGCCAAAAGACGGGCATTGAGCTGGAGGAGTCCTCAGGCGTCATGGCTGGCCCCGAATATACTGAGAGCATGGGCGGGACCTGGTACGAGGGCTCGGTCCTATCTGTGGCCATCGGCCAGGAGAGCAGCCAATTTACCCCTATCCAGCTTGCCAGCTATATCTCCACACTGGTCAATGGAGGCACCCGAAAGCCCACCCACCTGCTGAAGGAAATCAAATCCAGCGATTACTCCCAAATCGTGGAAACCTATGAGCCGGAGGTCCTCAGCACCATCGAAATACAGGACAAAAATCTGGAGGCGGTCAAGGCCGGTATGCTGGCCCTGACCACTGACGGCTCGGTACGCCGCTACTTTCAGGACCTGCCTGTCCAGGTGGGCGCCAAAACTGGCTCCGCCCAGGTCAGCGCCCAGACGGAGTCCAATGCCGTTTTCGTCTGCTTCGCCCCCTATGATGACCCGGAGATCGCCTTGGCCATGGTGGTGGAACACGGCGGAAGCGGCTCAGAACTGGGCGCCATGGCAGCCGATATTCTCTCCTATTACTTCTCAACCAAGGGCAGCATGGATGAGATCCCCATGGAAAATACTTTGATCCGGTAGTTTCCGGTCCTTTTTTGCCTCTGTCTTGACGGGCGGAGAGAAAAGGGGTACACTTTGAGAGAACGACTATACTCGGGCCCGGCCCGTATGATTGTAAGGAGATGTTCCAAGTGTCTGAATGTACTCATGACTGCTCCAGCTGCAACGCCGATTGCTCCTCCCGGGATATGCGTGTCCCTGCCAACGCCATGTCCAGTGTAAAGCGGGTCATCGCCGTTGTCAGCGGGAAAGGCGGCGTCGGCAAGAGCACCGTCACCGCTAGTCTGGCCGTCGCTATGGCCAGAAAGGGCCGTAAGGTAGCCATCTTAGATGCCGATATCACCGGCCCCTCTATCCCAACCGCTTTTGGCATCCATGAGAAGGCCACAGGAAGCGACGCCGGCATCGACCCCGCCGTTACGGCCGGCGGCATCAAGCTCATGTCCCTGAACCTGCTCACCGCAAATGAAACGGACCCCGTGGTATGGCGTGGACCCGTCATTGCCGGCGTAGTCACACAGTTCTGGCAGGAAGTGGTCTGGGGCGATGTGGACTATATGTTCGTGGATATGCCCCCCGGCACTGGCGACGTGCCTCTAACTGTTTTCCAGTCCCTTCCCGTGGACGGTATTATTGTCGTCACTTCTCCCCAGGATCTAGTATCCATGATCGTGACAAAGGCTGTAAATATGGCCAAGATGATGGATATTCCCGTCCTTGGGCTGGTAGAGAATTACAGCTATTTTCAGTGTCCTGATTGCGGCAAGAAGCACGCGATTTTCGGGGACAGCCATTTGGAAAAAGTGGCAATGGAACTGGAGATTCCTGTGCTGGCCCAGTTGCCTATTGATCCCAGCCTTGCCGCCGCCTTTGACACCGGAAAGATTGAACAGGTCGAACGGAATTATTTGGAAGACGTTGCGGCCCGCCTGGATGGCTAAGGTCAAGTAAAATGTCATACAGAATCCCTTTGTCCGCCGGTCCTATGGACCGGCGTTTTTTTCTGGTAGGCGCGCTATGTCTACCAAATGTCTACCAAAAAAAGCGGGAAAGCGCTGGGAAACGTGGCTTTCCCGCTTTTCCATTTTCTGGGTGTCTACCAGATGTCTACCAAGGGCACTTTTTCTTTGAAAAAACGCCCTTTTTTATTTTCTCTTAGCGGGTTTTCCTCACCTTTTTTGCTTTGCAAGGGGCGTTATACTTTCCTTGCATCCTTGTATGTATTGTAGCACATTTTGGTAGACTTGTAAAGGCTTTTTCTCAACTTTTTCATAAAGGTTTTGCAAGTTTTCTCCTTCGTCCCATACTTTTTGCAAACTTTTTGACCAATAGTAAGGATAGTTCTGGTCGGACATTCCATAAGGCTCCAGATCGTCCAATTTTAGGCCAAACAGGATAGCATGGTAATGAGGTCTATACGTCTTTGGCCCATATTCTCCGGCCGCATAGAAGCGAATTTGCTGGTCTGGGAAGGCAAATCGCAACCTTTTCATGAATAACTGATAATCACGCTTCCGCAGAGTTTGAACATCGCAAAACTCCCCTGTCGTTTGGTCGATATAATGGGAAATAGGAACGTGCCAGTCATTATAGGTCAAAGTCACAAAGTAGGCTGAATCATGCTCTTTCATTTCAAGCAGACAACGATTTGCCCACTGGCGTGAATACTCCAGTCGGCAACCAATACACTTCCCACAGGGAATTGTAATCAAGTGGGGGTCGTCAAGGAGCGGCTTCTCAGAACCAAAGATATGATACTTAGTCTTACCGTTCTTCGTCAGGTAGGGCTTACCTGTGCGGGGGTTGATATCCGGGATAGCCCAGAGGGGTTGATAACAAGGCATCTAAGCTAAACCTCCAGCACACATATTCAACAACAACAAAGCAACTTGAAACATAATTAGAAAGAAAATCAACTTAGCCAGTCTCTCTATCCACTTCATGTATTTACCTCCTTTGCTGTCACTCGTGCCCATTATATCAAGAGGAATGGGCACGAGTGCTAACGCTTACTTACTAAAACCGCCCCCACGGGCGGAATTGCGAGACATACCTAACTCACTGAAAATATCATCTAAACCAATAGTCAAATCTTTACTAAAAACATTACCAATAGTCTTATCCAAAACACTACCACTAAACTGAAAAGGATTATCCGGAAAATAATAAGCCATACTAAAGTCAGACTTAATTCCCATCTCCTTTAGCTCTTTATTAACAGCGGCGTTAATATTAGCGACATTCTCACTAGAAAGATAGCCTTTATCGGCAGCATACTTACTGGCTTCCGCATGGATAGCGGCACTAATTTTTGTAGCGGCGGCCTGTGCGAGACTGCCTTTCAGGTTATTATCGCTAACGTAACGCTGGGCGGCGGCCGAGATATTAGCCGTGCTAAGGGCCGTCTGTGCGCTGATTTGATAGCCTTTCAACTGAGTAGCAGAACTAAGCTCACCCAGATACTTATTTACACTGTTATACTTATCAGCTACCGCTAGGTTTGTCAAGGCCGATGTTGACATCTTCGAGAGTTCGGTGGTACTTGTAAGCATTGCGCCTAGCAAATTGACAAGAGCAGAGCTCCCGGAAGTGTCCGTGCTTCCCATCGCCCCACTTGGAGCGGAGGAAGACGCAGTCGCACCACTGGTAACACTCGCGCCGTTGCCACCCATCACACTTAATACCGGATTCAAACCAGCAGCTTTCAAATCGGCTATTTCCCTCTGATGGGCCGTGCTGGACATGTATTCCTGCCACGACCTGTTTTTCTCCGCTTCCTGGGAATTGTATTTCATAGCCTTGTCGGTCTGCGCTTCTTGCCATTTTCTCAACTCCTCAGCCTGTTGAGCGCTCCACGCATTGTTAGCACTGGTGATGCCTGAAATCTTAGATATATTGTTAGCGATACCGTTAATAGCGCCACTGGCAGAAGAGGGGCCACTACTGGCCCCTCTATTCGCCGTAACCGC
>NZ_JBHEVC010000010.1:0-31922 GCF_041925235.1 Flintibacter sp. P01028 | reverse complement strand
CTTCCGGCCATCCTCCGTATACAGATAACAGCCTTCTCCCCTTACAACACAGGGCGTTGTCTCCGCGTGCATCGCCATTGGGGGCAGGAGTACCTTGCTTCTCTCATGCTGAGTCATAAACGTCAATCCTTTCTATTCATTATTGTTTGGGTCTTAAGAAATTTCTTTAAACATGCTTCATTAACTTGGCCACATTGTATCATCTGAGGAAAAAGAAAGATTGTAAAAAGTGGACATATCATCCAGTCCCTAGACGACCAAGCCAACCTTGCTGCGGCATACCTGATTTAAAAAAGAACTTGGGGTCATAGAAGTATATTGTTTGAAGTCATGGATAAAGTGAGGCTGGTCGTAGTAGCCAAGATCAACAATGACATCCATTATATCGGTATACTCTAAATAAGTGATGGCAGTTTGGGCTCGAATGATATCAGAGTATTTTTTGAGCGAGAGGCCAAAATGGCATTTAAAAATGTTGCTGATATAACGTTGACTATATCCCAAGGTACTTGTCATGTCTGATACCTTCAAGGTGCCAGGGGAATTAACAATCAATTTGGCTACGCAGTTGGCGATTATATGGATTGGAACGGTCTGCTGTCTGTAGAAGAACCGGCGTGTAGCCTCAACCATACTGAGGAAGTCAGGCATCTCCCCCAATTCCTGCTCAAAGGAACCGGTATCAAGAAATTCAGAGAGCGGGATGCGATTGCCCACCAGAGAGGCAACATCCTGTTTCAAAAACTTAAAATGGATACCCGGCTGCAACTTCAGGCCAAAACAACGGCAGCAGGAACTGATGAGGGATTTTTTTCCCTGGAGAAAGCTCCCACATACATATCCACGGCAGACATTGCTCTCCCATGTGAATTGCAGATCGACACAGCCGTCAGGAATGGCAATAATATCAATTTTTTTAGGATTTTCCAGCAGATATGCCTTTTCAAAGACCGGATCATCCAGCAGGACTTCCTGATAGCCAATCTGATGGCGGTTGATATAAAATGTCTTGAAATTCACATATGTACCCCCCAGGTGATGTTCAGGCTACATAAACGCCCATAAAGGGTATAGGTTAATCTTCTAAAAGAGGAATCACTTCGCCGCCTTCTCCAATTATAAGGAGGAAAGGATCTTCAAATCTTTCTAGCGCCTGTTGCAGGGCCTGCTGTAAATTGGCTGGAGAACAATGGGACATTTGCCCACGCCGGCAATCTTCTGGCAGCAGGCCGTCAGTCACCAGCGTGACGTTTGAATGTCGAACTACTCGGCCCATACTCACACCTACCGCCATGGTAAGCAGATCCTCTCCAGTATTTTGGGAAGCAATGCGGTGGGAGAGAACCTCTGTTCCGTTTTCCAATGCCATATAATCCAGTATCTGGGGATGGGGTCCTACTCCTTCGGTACAGGCGGCCAAAAGAAGGAACTCGCCCCCCTTTGCGATCACACGAGTAGGACCATAGGCCGCTTTTCCACACTGCCAGAAATCGATGTCAATGGGGTAAGCAGAGGCCAGCACCACATCAGGCCGTTGCTTCAAAGATACACCGCACACAGCCTGGGCATAGGATACCGCCTTCCGGTGGGCATGGATATAATGCCCTGCTACTGCGCGATACAGATTCATATTCTCGTCCAACACGGTGTTGATAATGTAGTGTAAGCCTATATTTTTGGTCCACTCCTCCACTGCCAGACGAACAGGACATTCCACCATGCCTAGAAGCACTTCATCCCGAAGTCCCTGCATGACATGGAACTCAGAGAAAATATCGGCAGAAGTAATACCAGGATAGAGGATCTTCGCGCCGCCTGACCAGCCCATACAGCCGTGTGGCACCACATTTCCAATGCCGATACGTATATCTGCCTCCATAGCTGGCTTATATACCCGGATCGGCGTGCCTAATTCGCTAGTGCCAACCTGGGTGAGCATATCGGGATTCTCAAATTCGCTGTTGAGAATTTGGTAGCGGTCCACAATATCCTGTCCGAATTTGGCTGCAATTTCCTCTTGTGTCATGGGCCGGTGGCTGCCCAGCGCAATGACAATAAAAATATCACGTCGAAGGATCCCAGCCCCTTCAATGCGGGGCAGGAGTTCCTGGAGTATGGTTCGGACAGGTGTCACGCGGGTATTGTCATCACTGATGATACAAACCCTTTGGCCAGGTCGAAGCAGGTTTTCGATCCGAGGCGCGCCGATAGGGTGGTCCAGCGCATCCCGAATCAGTCCGCCGTAATCAGTTACTTTTTCTGTCTGATTTAGTCGGGCATATTGAAATCGAATACCGTCCGGGATGCGGACAGTATAGCTCTTGTTTCCGCAGCGCAACGCAATACATCTGTCATCGTTCATAAGAAGCGTCCCCAATAACGGTAAAATTCAAATATGAACTGTGAAAGCTGTCGACCAAAGGTTCAGGAATACTTGTCAACAGTTCGCTGGTCTCTTTTTTTGCTTGCCCCTGGCCTCCGCAATATCAACGCGCCAGACAGAGGTGGCGGCGAGGGTAGACTGTATGGCGTGGCTGAAGCCAGACATATGCTCAGGCATTAACTTTTCACACAGCAAACGCAGAGCTTCAATCATTTCCGCCTGGTCCGTGACCTCAACGGCGGTGCCAGTAACGATGGCAGACTGAAAATAGGTGGTATATGTGTTGGGCGCGACAAATTCCGGCTCGTCCCCCCCTACGAAAGTAATGCACACATTGGGGTTGGCGTGCAGCAGGTCCAGCTTTCTCCCTCCCGCCTTGGCGCAGTGGAAGTAGAGGCAGTTGCCATTTCGAACAAAGGAGAGGGGCAGACAATAGGGAAATGCCTCGCTGGTATGAATAGACATAACGCCATGAGAGCAGTGGTCAATCAAGGACAGCGCAAATTCTTCCCCCTGTTCCCGATCGCTTCTTCGCATTGGATACATAACAGCTCCTCCTCAAAACAGAAATATGTCACAGTGTCACAAAACCGCGTGGAATATCCTTTGCCCAGATTGGATGGAAACAAAGCCGGAGGAAAGCGCAGGGCAATCCAACAGCTTTGTTTCCACCAATCATACATGCGCAGGAGCACACATCAAACAGGTTTTAGGATAGCAGCCAGACTAGAGCCATCGAGATGGGTTCGATGTAGGCAATGAGCAGCAGGCAGACAAACATGGCGGCCAAGAATGGGATAGCAGCCTTAGAGACCTCCTCTATCTTCAGCTTTGCAACAGCGGAGGCCACAAACAGATTCACACCGTAGGGAGGTGTTACAAAACCGATGGCCAGCGCTACAGTCATCATAATGCCGAAGTGGACAGGGTCCATTCCAACCGCCTTAACCATGGGCAGGAACACAGGGGTCAGGATCAGGCAGGAGGAAATATTGTCTACAAAACATCCCACCACCAGCAGAATGACGATGATCAGAGCAATAATGGCGATCTTGGAGGAGACCGCGCTGAGGACCACATTGGCTACCTTGGCCGGGATCTGTTCCATGGTCAAATAGGCCGCGAAGGACATGGAGAACCCTAGCGCCAACCCTGTGAAGCCGTTCATATCGGCGGTGCTGCGGTAAGATTCGTATACAATCTTCCAAGTCAGCTCATGGTAAACAAATTTCCCTACGAACAGAGAATAAACAGTGGCAACCACCGCGGCCTCTGTCGGGGTAAAAATACCACCATAGATGCCTCCCAGAATAATGACGGGGGCCATCAGTGCGGGCAGGGAGTCCAAAAAGACCTTCAGGAAACTCTCATCGTTCTTGGTACGCTCAATTCCCTTATAACCGCGCTTTTTAGAAATAACCCAACAGACAATCATCAGGCCAATGCCAATCAGAATGCCTGGAATAAAGCCCGCCTTGAACATATCACCCACAGAGGTGCCGGAAGCAACGCCGTAGATCACAAAGGGGATAGACGGGGGGATGATGACGCCAATCGTACCAGCTGTGGCAGTCAAACCAGTGGAAAAAGCCCGGTCATAGCCCCGCTTTTCCATCTCTGGCAGCATGATGGAGCCCATGGCGGTCACAGTAGCAGGGCCGGAGCCAGAGATGGCCGCAAAAAACATACAGCCGATGACGGTAGCCATGCCCAAGCCACCGGTAAACTTACCCACCGCGGCGTCGGCAAGATTGACGATACGTCTGGCGATACCGCCCAGAGCCATCAAATTGCCCGCCAACATGAAGAAGGGAATGGCGATCAGCGTAAAGGAGTCCAGACCAGTAAACGCTTTCTGGGCCACCATCACAGGGCCAATGTTGCTGGTCAGGCAGATGGTCAGCGATGTGGCCACGCCCAGAGCGACGCCGATCGGCACACTCAGCATGATCAGCACAAAAAACACGCCAAACAGAAGCAGAATGTTCATTCAGCGGCCCCTCCTTCCACAGTTTTTTTGCCGATAAGACTCTTAATTGTTGTTTCGATCAGACGTATGCTCATGAGCACCATTCCGACAGGAATGGAGGCGTAACAAATCTGCATGGGAATACGCAGGGCAGTAGATTTCTGCCCAAAAGCGGCAATCGTCTGGACTGCGGCCATGCCTTGAATAAAGACAAAGACAGCGAAGCCGATCCAGATGGCAGTAACAAACAATTCAAGGATTTTCTGTCCTTTAGGGGAGAGGCGATCCTTTATCATGGTGATGCGGAGATGAGTGCCGTTGCGGGCAGCATAACTCACACCCAGCCAGGTCTGCCACACATAGAGATAGCGCACAGCCTCTTCAGACCAGGATGGCGCGTCTTTAAATAGGAAACGCATCACAACCTGATAGAAAATCAGGGCGGTGCTAATCATCAAAGAAGGGACCAAAATATATTCCTCTAAATGATCCCAAATTTTAACCAAGGTTTTCATGTATTGAGCCCCCATAATAACGGCGTAGACAAGGAAATGCCTTTACCGAGTTCTGTTAATTGGTAAAGTGGGCGGGGATGCCTGCCGGCATCCCCGCCCGCAACAGGAGACATTACTCAAGTAATTTGCGATAATATATTTCTTTAATTATCTCGAATCTGAACCGCCATCTCGTAGATCTCAGGATCAATCATATTCTTGATGTCCTCTAGTTCCCAAACAGACTTGGTCGCCTCACGCATCTCTTCAACCATTGCGGCGTCGGGATGGATAAATTCCACCCCAGCCTCGGCCATAGTGGCTTCCAGTTCCTCTTCCATCTCCGTGTTCAAACGGCGCTGATTCTCCATCGCGTACTTTGACCCATCCTCTACGACCTTCTGCAAGTCAGCGGGCAGGCTCTGCCAAAACGCCTCGGAGAAAACCATAGCGTTGGCAGCATAGATGTGGCCGGTGTATGTATAGTAGGGCTGAACCTCATACAGTTTAGCAGTGTAGGTCAGCACTACGCCGTTGTCCTGCCCTTCAACAACGCCCTGGGACAGACCGGTGTACAACTCGGAGAAAGCCATGGGAGTAGGAGAAACTCCTAGTGCGTCGTAAGTAGCAATATTAACAGGGGACTCCATAACACGAATCTTCATATTCTTCATATCCGCCAGGGAAGTTATGGGGCGGACTTTATTGGAGATGTTGCGGAAAGCGTTTTCGCCGTAGGCCAGCAAACGCATACCGACATTGGGGAGGTTCTCGGCCAGTTTGGCGCCAAACTCACCGTCTAACTGCTCATAGGCATCTTCCTTGCTGCTGAAAAGGAAGGGCAAGTCACACACAGCATAGTTGGGCTCAAAGTTGGCTAAAGTAGACATGGGTCCAAAAGAGCATTGCACTGTATTCAGCTGCAGGGCTTCAAACAGCTCACGGTCGCCACCCAAAACCGAATTGTTCTGTACATCTACCCGGATACGGCCGTTGGAGTTCTCCTCAACATAAGGCTTAAAATACTCTATCAGGGCGATACCGGAGGCAGAGTCGTCCTGAATGGTAGAACCGACAATCAAAGTAAATTCAGGATCAGAAGTGGTGCCGCTCGTTCCGCCAGCGTTGGAAGCGCTGGATGTGCTGGGTTTTTGGGTGTTGCCGCATGCAGCCAGACTCAGCATCATGGCACAGGCTAGAAGCATGGAAATGGTCTTTCTCTTCATTTTTGTTCATCCTCCTCATTACATTTAGATCGGTTTTGGTTGATATACACTCTGGGGAAGCTTCCGGCCCATAAACCCAAGGAAGGAGCAGATTTGGACGGCCTGTTTACATTGGACTGGATTCTCCCACAGAAAGTACGATGACAGGAAACATATCAGAATTGGTCTGACTATGCCACAATTCTGCGGCTTCATGAGGATGCCAAGGTATTAGAAAATATACTCTTTTCAAAAGGTAATTATGTAGTGTTCTGTAATATAGTGTTCTGTATACAAACATGTAGAATATAGCCAAAAATATCAGGGAAGTTCAAAAAGACAATAGCACAAACGACATTTATCTGTCAAGAGATAAAAAGATATCAAAAAATATTTTACTATTTCTGAAAAAATTATCCAAGATTTTTGTTTATAGTGTACAGCGATTAATGGTAACAGACTGGCAAAAATCATTTGTATTATATCAACAAAAAGATATTCGTATTTTCTTGCTATTTATCATAATCGTGATATTTGGGTTGACATTCAACTTTCTTTCAACTATAATATTTATGTTCTGTATACAAAGTACAAATGGCCAACTCTCAAACAAAGACATCAGGGTAATGTTTCTATTATATTCGTCCCATCTTTCTGGGACAAAGGAGGCATACCCGCCATGCAAAATTATCCTTTCTATGATGAGGCACTGGCCCTCACAAAAAAGCTGGTTTCCATTCCCAGCATGAATAACTCCGATGGTGGGGAGCGTGCGGTGGCTGATTATATGGCCGCCTGGATTCGTGAGCTCCCCTACTTTAAGGCACATCCGGATCAAGTCATCACCCAGCCCCTAAAGAACGACCCTTATGACCGCATCAACGTGGTCGCCATCGCTTTTGGTTCCCGTAGTAACAGCAACGAAACTATCATCCTCCACGGCCACCACGATACTGTGGGTATCGATGACTACGGCTCCATCAAGGAGTACGCCTTTGACTGCGACGCCCTGCCAGAGAAGATCAAGTCCATTACTAGCGACCCAGAGGTCCTGGCGGATATTGAGTCTGGAGAATGGATGTTTGGTCGCGGTTCTTCTGATATGAAATCGGGCGATGCGGTCAATATGGTGCTGATGCGGTATTTTACAGAACACCTGGATCAGTTTGATGGAAATTTGATCTTCATGACCAATCCTGTGGAAGAAAACCAGCATACCGGAATTATTGAGTCTCTAAATGTGCTGGAGGAGCTGAAGGCCAAGTATGGCTTAACCTACAAGATGGCCATGAACACCGACTTCATCTCCCCCGCCTTCCCCGGCGATACCGCCCACTACTTCCATGCCGGAGCGGTGGGAAAAATTCTGCCTTGCTTCTACATCATTGGTAAGCCCACCCATTCCGGTCAGGGCTTTGAGGGGTTTAGCGCCTCTATGGTAGCCGCTGAGATCACCCGGAACATAGATATGCGTGCCGAGTTCAGCGACGTTTACAACGGCGAGTTCGCTATGCCCCCCACGGTGCTGAAGATGAGGGACCTGAAGCCTTCCTACGACGTGCAGACCGCCTTCTCCGCTTTTGTGTACTTCAACTACTTCATCCATAATATGGAGATGGATGAGATTTTTGCCCGCCTGCGCAAGGTGGCCGAGGATGCCCTGAACACTGTGGATACCTACACAGATGAGCAGAATAAGGTCTACTGTAAGATGACCGGTGCCGACTACTACAAGCGTGAGTACCAACTGAAGGTCATGGAATACAGTGAGCTGTATGAGAAGGCCAAGGCCCTCAAGACTGACGTGGACGAGGATATCCGTGCGATCACCAAACAATCGCTTGAGGAAAACCTGGACCGCCGCGAGCTGTGTCTGAAGATTGTAGAATATCTGGCAAATAATATTTTGAGTATTAATACACCCACAGTCATTTTGTTCCTGGCACCGCCCTACTGCCCCCGAAATACACTGAAGCGCGAAATTCCGGAGGAAGGCGCGTTGTTAGACAGCGTAGTCGATCTGCTGAATCAGTTAGGCCAGGAGATGGGCGAGGAGCTGAAGATGATGCAGTTCTTCCCAGTGCTCACTGACAGCAGCTATCTGAAGCTGGATGACACCGACACCTCTATCAAGACTCTGGTGGACAACTTCCCTGACATGAAGGGCCACTATGACGTGCCCCTGGACCAAATTAAGCGGCTGAATATCCCCGCCTTCAACTTCGGCTGTCACGGCAAGGATGCCCATAAGTGGACAGAGCGAGTCCATAAGGAGTATTCCTTCGGCAAATTACCCATTATTATGCTGCGCGTCTTGGAGAAATATCTTAACGAAAAATGATACCACCGCCTTGTCGGTAATATTCTGATCCCCAGTGCGTTTTTGGATACTAAGTTTAAGGAGCGAGTATTTCATGCTGGAACCCCTGAAGAAAAATATGAAACTGTCAGACAAGGCATATCATGTACTGAGAAACGCCATTGTCTACAATGAGCTGGCTCCTGATGATGTATTGACAGAGGAAAAACTTTGCGCGGAACTGTCAATCAGCCGCACTACCGTTCGGGTTGCACTTCACCGACTGGTAGACGACGGATTGGCTGAAGTGCGCGGAAAAAGTGTGACAGTCTCCCGTCTAACGGAGGAGGACGCGGCAAGCATTAATGTTATTCGCCGGCCAATGGAGCTTCTGACTATAAACGAGCTGAGGGGACGAGTCACCCCCATGCTGATTCGCAAATTGCGCAATAGTATTGAGGAACAGCAAAATTGCAAGATGGCCGATGCCGATGACTATATGTACTATATTCAGCAGGACTATGTCTTCCATACCGCGCTGGCAGAGGCGACCGGAAATCGCTTCCTTTGCGATGTGGTGGAACGGCTTAACACACACAGCACCCGCTGTCTGATACTCAGTACCACACTGCTTTCCTCCTATAAACCGGCTGTAGTTGAGCACACCGCCATTGTGGACGCCCTGGAACGAAAAGAATATGATCACGCCTATCAGGCAATGGATAACCATTTGCGACAAATTGAGAAGAGGTACATCGACCGGACGGAGCGAAAGAAGTTAGAATAAATATTATTCAATTAAGAGGTAAGCTTTAAGATATCGTTCCGGAATATGAAACGAGAGCAGCAATCCATATCAGATTGCTGCTCTCGTTCTCTTATAACACTTCAAATTCATATTCTTCAGACTGAAAGAAAATTGCGTGATATGATTCAGAGCCTCCACAAAGGCGTTTGTCACAGATCCATTGAAGTAATTCAATGCTCTGTTATGTACTGCCGATGCAGGTTATTTGCGCTGCCTGATATTCCAAATCACAGGCAGCTCTTTCTCCAAATTATTTGAGGCAATCATGCCTTATACTCAGCTTCACTTGTTTTTTTCCAGATAATCGTTTAGCTCTGTGTTGAGGATATCGGTAATAAACATATGCCCAGGGGCATGTGTAATGACAACGGGTGGCTTCGCGTTCTCTACTGCAGCTTGAGGAGTGACTCCGCAGGGCCAAAATACCGGTATTTCTCCCTCCCGAATTTCGACAGGATCGCCGTAGTCTGGCTTCATCACATCCTTAACGCCTACCTTCTCAGGATCACCGATCTGGACCGGAGCACCGTGAACATTCGGCATTTTTACTGTAATGTCGTAGGCTACTTTGGCCTGTTCCGGGGTCATAGGGCGCATGGAGCACACCATGGGTCCTTCAAACGGTCCCGCCTTTACAGTCTGAATATTGGTCTTGTACATAGGCACATTGCAGCCCTGCTCAATATGACGCACGGGGAGGCCTGCGGCCATGAGCGCCTCCTCAAAGGAAAAGGAGCACCCGATTAGGAAGCCCACATACCCAGCCTTCCAGTATGCAGAGGCATCAGTCAGCTCCTTGGTGAACACCCCGTTCTCATACACTCGGTAACGGGGGATGTCGGTGACAATGTTTCCGCCCTGTCCCATGGCGTGGGTCTCTGGGGTGCCTCGAATGATTTCCAGCACTGGGCAGGGAAATGGGTTTTTCCGCGTGTACTCCTCAAAGTCGTCGGCGTACTCCGGAGGTAGGATCACCAAGTTAGCCTGGGCGTAGCCCCGGCACATACCGGCGGTAGGAAAGTCAATGACACCCTGACGAATTAACTGGCGGACTTCAGAGGGTTTCTTGTCTATATAAGGGGTAATGTCAAAGGCCATAATTATCATCCTTTCTGTCCTGTGGCCCCACCCGACAGAGGCAGGGCTACATTGATCACATATCCAGGGACCGGCGCAGGGTGCGCAGGGCAGCGCGTTGGTTGAGGAGAGCCTCCTGCGCGGTCTGAATGGACACTCTCTCAAACTTCACCTTGTCCCCCGCCTTTATCTGGCTCAGGAGGCGGAAGTCGGCGGAGATCACGTTCGCGATCTTGGTATAGCCACCAGTGGTCTGACGGTCAGCCATCATGATGATGGGTTTCCCCTCCGTGGGCACCTGAATGGCTCCAAAGGCGATGCCATCAGAAATAATGTTGCCATCGGTAACATGCTGGATGGGCATTCCGTCCAAGCGGCAGCCCATACGGTCAAACTCATTGGTCACCGAGTAGGTTTCCCTCAGAAATGTGGCAATACCTGAGTCAGTAAACGCATCGTCCTGAGGTCCCATAACTACCCGCAGGGTGTACACGGGGTGTGGGATGAACTCTGGGTAGATATACCGCTCGGACAGGTTCTTAGGGATGCCGGGGGCCCGGAAGCCTATTACATCGTCCTTTTGAAGCTTTCTCCCCCCTAGGCCTCCGATCTTGGCCTTCAAGTAGGTGGAGCGGCTGCCCATGACCTCGGGAATGTCCAAACCTCCGGCAAAAGCGATGTAGGCCCGGCAACCTGTCTTAGGGGCCTGAAAACGGAGTGTCTGACCTGCCTGGACAGTTACCGCTCGATAAGTTGGTACCACCTGTCCATCTAGAGCGGCCATCAGGTCCCCGCCAGTGATGGCGATGGTGTTGGCTGCATCAAAGCGCAGCTGTGGGCCCAGCATAGTGCACTCCAGCACCGCTTCATCCTCCGGGTTTCCCACCAAAATATTAGCGACGGCCGCCGCTCGGGGGTCCATGACTCCGGAAACGGGCACGCCGAACTGCTGATAGCCAACGCGCCCCATGTCCTGCACCGTAGTTAACAAGCCGGGGTTCAATACCATGATGCTCATTGTCCCCCCTCCTTTCTGGGGTGGCGCTTGCACACATAGGTGCCCGCCGCCTCTTGGGCGGCGATGGCGTCAAACTCCGCCTGGGTAATGGAATAGAATTTGATGTACTCACCAGCCTTGGGGAGGATGGGCTCCGCCCGGTCCGGTTGGTACATACGCACCGGGGTCTTACCGATGAGCTGCCAGCCGCCTGGGGAGTCGATGGGGTACACGCCGGTCTGAGAACCCGCGATCCCCACTGACCCAGCGGGGATCTTCACCCGTGGTTGCTTCAGGCGGGGGGCAGCGATCTCCTCGCTCATGCCGCCCAGGTAGGTAAAGCCTGGGGTGAAGCCCAGCATATAGATGAGGTATTCGGTGGAGGTATGAATTTTGATGACCTCCTCCGGGGTTTTTTTGTTATGCTCTGCGACAAACTCCAAATCAGGCCCAGCTTCCCCGCCATAGAGGACAGGAATCTCCAGCACGTCGCTGGGGGGAATCTGAATGTTGGAAAGCTGGCCCATCAGCCCCTTGAGTTCCTTCACCAGGTCATCATAGAGAATGATGCCAGGATCGTAATGGACCATGAGGGAGCGGTAGGTGGGAACCGTCTCGGTAATGCCAGGGATCCTGCTCTCCTCCAGGGCAATGTTAAAGGCGCGGATCTGAGCGTTAATAGCCGGGCTAATCTCATTGCCGAACTCCACCGTCACAGAGGTATCCCCGGAGAGGAGAAATTTCACTTCAGCCATATACGGCTCCTTTCTGTTCCAGTCCGGCAAGCCCGCATAACGCAGGTTTTCCGGATATCTGTTATCCTCTTAGCCAAATAGCTGCAAAATATTGGGAACAGTCTGTATACCAGAGTACAAGGAGACAGCCACCACTACTACGCCCAGCACGATCAGCGGCATGGGGTGTTTGTACTCCTCACCCACAATACGCTTGCTGCGGCTGGCGATAAGCATGACACCCAAAGTAATAGGCAGAATCAGGCCATTAAAGGCGCCGGCGACAATCAAAAGCCCAGCAGCATTGCCCACAATCACCATCATCAGGGTGGAGAAGGCAATAAAGCCCACCACAAATTGCCGCTCATATTTAGCGATGAAGGGGTGCAGGGTTTTCAGAAACGAGACTGAGGTATATGCCGCGCCCACCACAGAGGACACGCCGGCGGAGAATAGGCACAGACCAAATAAGCGGTAACCAAAGTCACCGGCGGCCAGGCGAAATGCCTCGGCAGCGGGATTGCCGCCACTGGCAGCGTCAGTAATAATTTTAGCGTTTTCCGCCAGCCACTGGGAACCCTCCATGCAGGTGCCTAATACCGCCAGGAACAGCAGAATCCTCACGATGCCAGAGGTACCACAGCCTTGGATGACACTTTTACGTACATGGCCCACGTTCTCCGGGCCAGAGATACCAGCGTCCAGCAGGCGGTGCGCGCCTGAGAACGCGATGTAACCGCCACAGGATCCGCCCAATAGAGTGGTCAGCGCAGTAAACATCTTGTTATCCGGATTAAACAAATAGTCCACACGTGTCAGCCCATGGGCAACCTGGTCCATGGGGGGCTGAGAGATGATGGCCACCACCAGAACAGTGACAAGGATAACAGCAGCTAGAATCGTGGCTACCTTATCCATGATAGTTTTGGCATTCTTATTGATAAAAATGATGATCCCCAAACAGCCCGCAACAACGGCCCCTGCCTTCTGGTCCAAACCAATCATGGCGTTGAATCCCAAGGCCACACCGCCTACGTTGCCTACGTTGAAGGCTAAACCGCCAATGGCCACCAAAATGGCAATGACCACGCCCAAACCAGGCAGCAGCTTGTTAGCTACATCCTGGGCGCGCATTTGGGAGACAGAAACCACAGACCAAATGTTCATCTGGGCGGTGATATCCATGACAATAGCCAGCACAATGACTAGGGCTAAAGCCGCTCCGTGCTGGGCGGTAAAGGTGGACGTCTGGGTTAGGAAGCCGGGGCCAATGGCCGAGGTGGCCATCAGGAAGGCGGCACCGAAGAGCACCGATCGGCTGGGTTTTGCCGAGGACTGATTCAGGATGTTAGGCTCCTTACTCATAATGTACCTCCCATGATATGAAATTTAGGGATTTCTCTCCTCATACACTCGGTCACACAATCTCAGCAATGGGGGCAATCTCCACCCCCTGGGCGCTGAGGGAGGCCCGGATGTTCTTGACAAATTCCACCGCAGAGGGGTTGTCACCGTGGACACAGATAGAGTGGGCGTCAATGGATACCTCCTCGCCGGTGATGGCGGTGACCTTGCCCTCGGTAACCATGCGGATGGTGCGGGCAATGGCCTCGTCCTTGTCATGGATCACCGCGCCAGGCTGTTTCCGGGGTACTAGGGAGCCGTCCGCCTGATAGGCTCGGTCGGCGAAAACCTCACTGGCTACCCGTAGGCCCATCTGCCTTCCAGCCTCCAGCATCTTGCTTCCCGCCAGCCCCATGAGAATGATATTTTTGTCCACCTCAACGATGGCCTCAGCAATGGCCAAGGACAAATCCATATCCTTGGCAGCCATATTGTACAAGGAGCCATGAGGCTTGCAGTGCTGCAACTTTACTCCGCGGGCCGCAGTGAACGCCATCAGCGCGCCCAACTGATACTGGATGTACGCTTTGACCTCTTTGGGAGAACACACCATGTTCCGGCGGCCAAAGCCCATAAGATCGGGGTAGCCGGGATGCGCGCCTACCGCCACGCCAGCAGATTTGGCGGCGGCCACCGTCTTGTCCATCACTAGAGGATCGCCGGCGTGATAGCCACAGGCCACATTAGCAGAGGATACATACTGGATAACCTCGCTGTCCAGGCCAATGGTATAGGCACCGAAACTCTCGCCCAAGTCGCTGTTCAGATCTACTTTGCACATAAACATACCTCCTTTTTTCTTAATATATATAAATTTAGCACAAAACCAGCATATAAGCAAGAGCTAAAAATGATGAATTTAAACTAATCTCGTTTTATTGTCCAAGGGCACAATTTAGGCAGGGCGTCTGTCTCAATCAGTGTTTCATCATCCGCTCTTTTCTTTTAACTTTTTCTTAAATTCTTTACCCAATTATATTAGAAAAATAGTGAATTCACTTAAAAACGAATCGTAGTCAAGATATGGACACCATTCAAAAAATTGTATCATCTTCATCTTAACATATGCAGTCATGGGGGCCCATAGCTGGCCAATAAAGTTATGGTAAGGCATACTACTTTTTAACAGACGCAAAGAAGCCCTGGCACCATTTTATGGTTCCAGGGCTTCTTGTTGGTGGACGATACAGGACTTGAACCTGTGACCTCCCGCACGTCAAGCGGATGCTCTACCAGCTGAGCTAATCGTCCAGACAGCGAAGATTATTATAACTGCTGTTCCCCTCCTTGTCAACCTATTTCCAAAGAATTTCCACAAATCTTTTTTTGGTATCCCGGTACCGGGAAAATTCTCTGTAAAAAGGAGACGAGCTGTGGTATAATTTGTTTTGTAGGATCTCATTTTCTCACAGGAGGAATACGATATGTTGAAATTGGACCTATCCAAGGTATCCCCCTTCCTGCCACAGGACTATGTGACCAGTCGGCAGGCCAAGCTTGAAAAAGCTGCCTCCATGTTGTCCAGCCACAGCGGACCTGGCGGCGAATTTACCGGCTGGGTGGACCTGCCCCGGGACTATGATAAAGAGGAATTTGCCCGCATCAAGGCCGCCGCGCGGAAGATCCAGCAACAGTCCCAGGTACTGGTGGTCATCGGGATCGGTGGTTCCTATCTGGGCGCCCGGGCCGTCATTGAGCTATTGGCCTCTCCCAACTATAATCTGAAGAAAAAGGACACGCCCGATATTTACTTTGCTGGCAATGGACTGTCTACTGACAGCTTGCTGGAGCTCATCGCCCTCATCGGTGACCGGGACTTTTCTGTCAACGTCATCTCTAAGTCTGGTACTACCACGGAACCAGCTGTGGCCTTCCGTATCTTCAAAGCCATGCTGGAGGAGAAATACGGCAAAGAGGGAGCCCGTGGGCGTATCTATGCCACTACAGATGCCCGCCGCGGCGCCCTGAAGGGGCTGGCCGACGCGGAAGGATATGAGGAGTTCGTTGTACCCGACGCGGTGGGAGGCCGGTATTCTGTCCTTACCGCCGTGGGTCTGCTGCCCATCGCCGCCGCCGGTATCGACATCGACGCCCTGATGGGCGGCGCCCGTCTGGCTATGGAGGAGCTCTCCGCGGGTGGGCCGGAAAACCCCGCCTGGCAGTACGCCGCCGCCCGGCACGGCCTGTATCAGGCCGGAAAGAAGGTAGAGCTACTGGCCTGCTACGAGCCTCCCTTCCGCTTCTTTGCCGAGTGGTGGAAGCAGCTGTACGGAGAGAGTGAGGGCAAGGAGGGCAAAGGCCTCTTCCCTGCCAGCGTAGAATTTACTGCCGACCTCCACTCCATGGGCCAATATATCCAGGAGGGAGAGCGGCTCATGTTTGAAACTGTAGTTAAGTTTGCCCCCAAGGGGCAATTCATCATCCCCAACGATCCGGACAACGTGGACGGCCTCAATTTCCTGTCTGGAAAGCCCCTCTCCTTTGTGGCGGAGCAGGCTATGCGAGGCACTATCCTGGCCCATGTAGACGGCGGCGTCCCCAATGTGCTGATCGAACTGCCCGCCATTGGTGAGGCCTCGGTGGGATATCTCATCTATTTCTTCGAGTATGTGTGCGGCCTGTCCGGTCATCTGCTAGAGGTCAACCCCTTTGACCAGCCCGGTGTGGAGGCATATAAAAAGAATATGTTTGCTCTTTTAGGCAAGCCCGGTTATGAGGACTTGAAAGCCCAGTTAGAGACACGGCTCTAAGCTTGTCACAAAAAATTCACGATAATCCGGTTGAAAAACTGGGCGTGATATGGTAAAGTGTTATACAAGAACGGGGAGGTTCCCCACGTCAATTCGTTTAAGGAGTGATACACATGATTCGAGTTATCATGGGCAAGAAGGGCTCCGGCAAGACCAAGCAGATGATTGAGATGATCAATGCCGCCGCTCAGACCGAGCATGGCAATGTGATCTGCATCGAGAAAGGCAACAAGCTGACCCTGGATATCCATTACCACATTCGTCTGGTGGAAGCCAGCGACTATGATATCGGCAGCTATACTGCTTTGAAGGGCTTTATCAGCGGTATGTACGCCAGCAACTATGACATCACCCATATCTTTATCGACAGTCTGACCAAGATCGCAGGCGGCGAGTGTGACAATGAAACCGAGAATTTCCTGGATTGGCTGAATAAGTTTGGTGAGCAGCATAATATCAAATTCACCATCACCATCAGCGATGATGCTGATTTGGCTCCTGACGGCGTCAAAAAATATTTCTGAGTTCGGACAGGCAGCGCCCCGCGGGTTTTCCCCGCGGGGCGCTTTTATTTTCGAAGGTCCCTTTTTCCGGCCTTTTCCACACAAAAATATGGGAGGAAATAGTTGACACCAGAAGAAAAAAGGAGTATCCTATGTCCGAAATAGAACATATGTTCTATTTCGGATTGCTCTTATCAAGCTGGAAAGGACGGTCGGGCGCCATATTTTATACACAAAAGGCCGCCCATGGGGCGGCCAGCAAAATCGAGTCCCAACGAAGCGGGTCCGTTTTGGAAAGGAGGAGCAGCAAAATGAACGCGCTCTGACTTTTTATAAAAAAGTCGGAGCAAACGATATGACCGTTTGCTCCGGCTTGGTGGAGGAGGGTGGATTCGAACCACCGAAGCTAACGCAACAGATTTACAGTCTGCCCCCTTTGGCCACTCGGGAACTCCTCCATATGAAATTGGAGCTGGTGGACGGATTCGAACCCCCGACCTGCTGATTACAAATCAGCTGCTCTACCAGCTGAGCTACACCAGCATCTCAGGTTTCTGTCCAGCAGCAAGTGGTATTTTACCAAAGGAACTGTCACTTGTCAAGCAGATTTCAAAAAAACTTTTCCAGGGCGGCTGTTTCTTTGCTCCAAAGACTACCGGACCTGGATATGAGGAGGAGAGGGCCACGACATATTTCCCAAACCGGCGGCTGCGTCCCCCGCTGGAGGACCGCCAGCAGGAGAGGGCACGCTGCCTGTGCGCTCTGTGCGGCGGGGAGCAATACCATTGGGACAGAGTCTGGCAGTGGCGCGGCAGATGGATCTGCCGCCTTTGCTGGGCCAGACTGGAAAAAGAGGAGGAGATCACATGACGCTGATGGAACTGTCTGTCGAATACCGGGCCCATGCTCGGTCCCTGGACCTAAGGATCTACCAACTGGAGTGCTGGCTGGAACGGACGGAGGACCCGGACGCCCGCAACCAGCTTCAGGAGCGGATCAAGCTGCTGGCCACCATGCTTCGGGAGGCCAGAGAGCTGGCCGTCCTTACCGAACGCTACTATGACAGGGGGTACCGCCGGAATGCCAAATACACGATATAGGAGGGGCAAGGTATACGCCGCTGACATGGCGGTGTATACCCGGCAGATGGCGGCGGACAACAGCCAGGAGGTCAGCCGCCTCAAGCGCAATCTGATCCGTGCCCTGAAAGAGGACGTGACCGCCAAGCAGCGGCAGGTCCTCCTGCTGTATTACGCCGAGGGGCTGAATATGCGGGAGATCGGTGAGCAGCTGGGGGTGGACAAATCCACTATTTCCCGGACCATCAAGCGGGGAGAGCGGCGGCTCCAACGCTGCCTGCGCTATGGGGCGGAGGCCTATTTGAAAAGCATGGACCAGGAGTAAGGGCCGCCCTCTTGTGGCTCCGTGGCCGCCTGTGTTATAATTGTGATCTCCTGTCTGGGGCTTCATGCCTCTAGGGGACAGGCTGACTAAATGGGAAAGAAGGGTAACAATGGTGCCGTATCAAGCCATATTTTTTGATTTTGACTACACTCTGGGAGATGCTACCCCCTCTATTCTGGCAGGCTTTGCCTACGGCCTGGACCAGCTCGGCTGGCCCGCCCCCGACGCGGATGAGATCCGTCGGACTGTTGGCTATCCTCTGGAGGAGTCCTATACCAAGCTCACCGGGGATCGTGACCCGATTCACCGCGAGCAGTTCCGCGCCTATTTCACCCAAGCAGCTCAGGCCCGCCAGAGGGAAGAAGCTGTCCTGCTGCCCGGCGCCACAGAACTGCTCCGCTGGCTGGGTCAGAAGGGCGTCAAGAGAGCCGTCGTCAGCACCAAGCGGGCGGACACTCTGCGGGGCATTCTGGAGCACAGGGGTGTGGCAAACCAGTTTGAGGTGGTACTCGGCGGCGACGATGTCTCCAACAGTAAGCCGGACCCCGAGGGGCTTCTGCTTGCTATGGAACAATTGGAAGTCTCGGCCTCCCAGGTGCTATACTGTGGGGACACCGTTCTGGACGCGGAGGCGGCCCAGCGGGCCGGATGCCATTTTTCGGCAGTCCTCAACGGGACCACCCCAAGGCAGGATTTTTTCCCCTTTCCCCATGTCCATATCGCTCCGGACTTGTCAGAGCTACTGGATTGGCTTAGAAAACAGGCCAGATGATCCTGTGGGGACGGCGGCATGGGCAGGACACTCCCGCCCCTTTTGTTTATAGACAGGGTTGACAGCACCGCTGAAAAAACAGTATGATAAGCACAGCGATATATACAAAAACGCAAGGGGGACCAGCTATGACTGTGAAACGTATGGGCGCGCTCCTGCTGGCGGCCGCGTTGTCCGCCGCTCTGACATCCTGTGGAAAGCCGGCAGAGGACCCAGGCAGCGGTTCTGGAGGAGAGATATCCTCCCAGGAGCCTTCTGTCTCCGTCATCGCCCCGATAGATCCAGAACCGGAACCCGTCTATCCCTATCATAATCCCCTCACCGGAGAGGGGCTGGAGGAGGATATCAGCGGGCAGCGGCCCTTCGCGGTCATGCTCAACAATTTGTCAAAGGCTCTGCCACAACTCGGCGTATCCCAGGCCGACGTGATCTATGAGATTGTAGCTGAGGGCGGTATCACTCGGATGCTGGCCGTGTTCCAGGATATAGAGGGGGTGGGCGACCTGGGCAGCGTCCGTTCAGCCCGGGACTATTACGTCAGTCTGGCCTGCGGGCACGACGCTATCTACGTCCATGCCGGCGGCAGTCCCCAGGCCTATGACGCCCTTCAGGGCTGGGGGATGTCCTACATTGACTTTGTCAACGGGCCCTATGGCGATATGTGCTGGCGGGACCCAGGCCGGCGAAAGACTGCCGGTCTGGAGCATTCCCTGCTCACCTCCAGCGAGAAAATGCTGGATCAGCTACCCAAGCGCATCGAGCGGGAACACGACCAAGACTTCCAGGTGGGCTGGAGTTTTTCCAAGGAGGCCCCCGCCGGCGATCAGCAGCATGCGACTTGGCTGACCGTTCCCTTCTCCCATTATAAGACGGGCCACTTCACCTACAATTCTGACAGCGGCCTGTATATGGTGGAGCAGCATATCAACGGCAAGGATATACCATATGTCGATGGCAGCACCGGCCAGGAGGTTGGCTTCCGCAACGTGCTTGTGCTGTACACTGACGTAGCCCAGATCAATGGCGACTCCGCGGGCCGGATGAAGGTACGCACCACCGGCAATGGGGAAGGTCTCCTCCTCCGGGACGGTATGCTCTATGAGATTACCTGGCAGCGGGACAGCCGAAATGACTGCTTGTCTTTCTTAGACCAGTCCGGGGCCCCGGTAAGCCTGGGTGTCGGGACCAGCTATATCAATCTGGTAGACACATCGGCCGAGGTCAGTTGGGGCTGACCTCTCTGTTCGGTTTTGGAGTGGTACCAAAAGAGAGGGGCTCCCATGCCGGCAGCCATGATAGGTCTGCAATCCAGGGCCGTCCGGCGGCAATCTGTCGGACGGCCCTTTTATGGAATAGATAATTTCCTGTTTTCCGGTATCTTCAAAGGAAAATTCCCTGGCGACCGCTTGCAAAGGATGTGCGTACAATGGTATAATGAAACAAAAATGGCGGTCATGTTTGACTGATGTCGTTTGATCCTCTCCCAAATGGTATTGGGAGGGAGTTTTTGTGCGGAAAGGAAGTGGGATCCAGCGTGGACGGTCGAAGTCGCCATCAGGACACAGAGATATGCTGCCACAGACAGCAGGCGGCGGGCTTGGCCGGGTTGATCCGGATGCTGGTCCGCCGCCGGAACAATGTTTAGCCAGGCCTTACGGTTCTGGCTTTGGTCTGTCCGTGCGCAGCCACAGGCGCTGAGATCATTTTGAAGATGATAAAGGGGCTTCTCCCCTATCTGTCAGTTTCAAAATGACCTCTGGCCTGTGGTTTTTTGTGCCCCACTTTCACATAAATTCGGAAAGGGGAGAGCCATATGCACGAAAACTATGACTTGGAGCTGCTGATGGAACTGGTCCGCCAAAAAAAGTTTCGCCAGTTGAAAGAAGCCCTGGGCCAGATGAATGAGGTAGACATCGCCGAGTTTTTGGATGAACTGGATGTAGAACAGGAGATCCTGGTCTTTCGCCTTCTGCCCAAAGACTTAGCCGCGGAGGTCTTCACCTATCTGGAGAATACCGAAGACCAAGAGAAGCTGATTGGCGCCCTCAGCGATAAGGAGCTTCGGGAGGTGCTGGACGAGCTGTTTCTGGACGACACGGTAGATATCATTGAGGATATGCCCGCTAATGTGGTGTCCCGTATTCTGCGGAATACCGATACCTCTACCCGCAGCCAGATCAATCAGCTTCTCAATTATCCCAAGGACTCCGCCGGTTCCATTATGACCACAGAGTTCGTATACCTCCATCCAGACGCCACAGTGGAGCAGTCCTTTGCCCGCATCCGCCGTGTCGGACTGGACAAGGAGACTGTGTATACCTGCTATGTTACCCAGAACCGTGTCCTGCTCGGCGTAGTCACCGTCAAGACTATGCTCTTGTCCGCCTATGAAACCCGTATTGGCGATATTATGGAAACCAATGTCCTCTCCGTGACCACCCATGAGGATAAAGAGGATGTCGCCCAGATGTTCTCCAAATATGGTCTGACCGCCCTGCCCGTGGTGGATGGCGAAGACCGCCTGGTGGGCATCATCACCGTTGACGACGCCATGGACGTCATTGAGGAGGAGACCACTGAGGACTTCGAAAAGATGGCGGCCATTCTGCCCTCTGACAAGCCCTATCTTCGTACCGGCGTCTTTGAGACCTGGAAATCCCGCATTCCATGGCTTATGCTGTTGATGCTGTCCGCCACCTTCACCGGCATCATCATCACCAGCTTTGAATCAGCCTTGAACGCCTGCGTGATCCTCACTTCTTTTATCCCCATGCTGTCTGGCACCGGGGGCAACTCCGGCTCTCAGTCCTCGGTGGCGGTAATCCGTGCCCTGTCCCTGGACGAGGTGGAGTTTTCCGATGTGCTCGCCGTTTTGTGGAAAGAGATCCGGGTGGCCGTGCTGTGCGGCGTCTGTCTGGGGGGCGCCAATTTCATTAAAATGATGGTGGTGGACCGCTGGCTTATGCACAATCCAGAGGTCACCCCTCTGGTGGCTCTGGTAGTCTGTCTGACTCTGATGTTGACCGTGGTTTGCGCCAAAATAGTGGGCTGCACTCTGCCTATGGCCGCCGAGAAAGTCGGCATCGACCCAGCAGTCATGGCTGCGCCTTTTATAACCACCATCGTGGACGCTCTATCCCTGCTCATCTATTTTGCTATCGCTACTCATGTGCTGGGCATATGAAGCGCAGTAAGGCAGCCGCAGGCCAGTCTGGCTTGCGGCTGCCTTTTTATTGTCCTGACTTTGAGATAGATAACGGCGCAAAATCATCTTTATCTTTCCCTTCATGGTTTGTGTCTTCAACCGCGATTATGGAATGCTTTGGACCGCCCGCTTTCTATACGAACTGTATTATTTATCCACTTATTTTCTTTTTGTTATAAATTGGAAAGGACATTTTTTACAGGACTCCTATCGGAAAATATATTTTGTCCGCAGGATCTCTCTCCTCACACGGATATGGTATTGAAGAAAATTTTGGATGTGATACAATATATAGGAAATTACTCCAAAAAAAGGAACCCTTTTTCAGCAGGACAGTCCGCTTTTCGTCCATGTCTATGGATTTCGCCGCTTTCAGTTAGGAGATTCCATAGGTACCCGCTTCCCACAGTATCAGTAATGTTGTCATATTGTTAGATAGAGAGATTGATATGAAGCGAGAATACCTGGATCGGTCCGTCTACGACGCTGTTCAGGACCGGTTTGATTATCTGTTTCAGGAATTTGAGAACATCTATGTTTCCTTCAGCGGTGGCAAGGACAGCGGCCTGCTGCTAAATCTGCTGATGGACTTTAAACGCGCTCATTATCCGCACCGGGTCATTGGCCTGTTCCACCAGGATTTTGAAGCCCAGTATACCGTAACAACCGAGTATGTCACACGGACCTTCGAGCGGCTGCTGCCGGAAGTAGCCCCCTACTGGGTCTGTCTTCCTATGGCCACCCGTACCGCCCTTTCTAGCTACGAGATGTTCTGGTATCCTTGGGATGATAGGCACCCTGAGCTTTGGGTGCGGCCTATGCCAAACTACCCCTATGTAATCAACATGGAGCGGCCCTTTAACCACTACCGCTATCGGATGCATCAGGAAGACCTGGCTAAACAGTTCGGCCGCTTTTACAAAGAGCAGCAAGGGGGTGGAAAAACGGTCTGCCTGTTGGGAATGCGAGCCAGCGAATCCCTGCAGCGGTATAGTGCCTTCCTCAATAAAAAATACGGATATAAGGGCGAGTGCTGGATATCCAAGCAGTTCAAGGATGTATGGTGCGCTTCCCCGCTTTACGACTGGACCAATAGCGATGTATGGGTGGCCAACGCTCGTTTCAGCTACGACTATAATCGACTTTACGACCTTTATTATCAGGCGGGGCTGAAAATCGACCAGATGCGTGTAGCTTCTCCTTTCAACGACTACTCCAAGGATGCGCTGAACCTGTACCGGGTAATTGATCCAGAGATCTGGACTAAGTTGGTAGGTCGGGTTAGAGGTGCCAATTTTGGCGCTATCTACAGCCGCACCAAGGCCATGGGTTACCGCAATATCTCTCTTCCTGAGGGCCATACATGGAAGTCCTATACTCTATTTTTATTGGATACCCTGCCAAGTCGGCTTCGGAATAACTATGTCAAAAAATTTAAGGCCTCTATCCGATTCTGGCGTGAAACAGGGGGTGGCCTATCTGAAGAAACCATCCGGGAGCTTGAGGAACACGGGTATCAGATTCAAAGAAATGGCGTGTCCAACTATACATTGGACAAGAAGTCCCGTGTTATCTTTGCCGGGCCCATTCCGGACCATACAGATGATATTAAAAGCACCAAGGATATACCCAGTTGGAAGAGGATGTGTTACTGCATCCTAAAAAATGACCATACCTGTCGCTTTATGGGCTTCGGGCTGACCCGCCAGGAGCAGAAACGTATCGACCTGATCAAACGAAAATATGGGGGGATCATGGATGATAATTGATGGATTTTCTAGCCCAGCATACCATATTATCGCTGTGCCCTTTGAAAAGATCGTCCCCAATACATACAACCCCAACAGCGTCGCTCCCCCGGAAATGAAACTTCTCTACCTTAGTATTTTGGAGGATGGCTATACCCAGCCTATCGTCTGCTATTATTCCAAAAAGCAGGACTTGTACGCTATCGTGGATGGGTTCCATCGCTGGCGTATTATGAAGGAGCACCGGGACATTTATGAGCGGGAACACGGGATGTTGCCCGTAGCCGTGATTGATAAGCCGCTGTCTAATCGAATGGCCAGCACGATACGTCACAACCGAGCCAGAGGTTCTCATAACGTGGACCTGATGAGCAATATTATCAAAGAGCTACACGAGTTGGGGCGGTCAGATGCCTGGATCGCCCGCCACTTAGGTATGGATCGGGACGAGATCCTGCGGCTCAAGCAGATCACAGGTCTTGCCGCTCTGTTCCGAGACGTACACTTCGGTCGGGCGTGGCGACCTGTGGACGAGGATGAGGAGTCATTGTCTCCAGAGAACAGACCAACTGTACCCGCCCTGTCAGAGAACAACGAAAAGCAGCCAGTGTGAAACTTTTTTCCTTCACGCGGAACGCACCAACGTAATGGTCCTATTTTTACGCGCCGGTATTCAAGTTGTCTTGTGTGCCTTCTGCTTCTGGGTATAGCCCGCAGTATATTGATTGGTATTCCAAGCATCCATCTTCCCTCTTGCGGATCTTGCCCCCACCATTGCTTTCTTGTTTTCCATGGCAGCTTCCCGCGCTTGTAGATGTATGCAATACCATAACATCTAAAAATAGGATAAGTTTCTAAAATTATTACTTCTGTTTTATGGAGTCTTTCATAAGTTTAATTTTGAACCGTCGGCCATCTTCCAAAGTATCTATTAATAGTAGGGGCCCAGGGACGTATCTCGTCCCTGGGCCCCCACTGTTCTCTGCTTTATTTTGATTGCTTCGCCACTTCCTGACAGAACATCATAAAGATTTGTGCTACCTCGGCACGGGTGGCCCCGGCGGTAGGCGCCAGGGTGTTGTTCCCCTTGCCGGACAGCAGACCGGCGTTCACCGCCCAGTCCAGACCTTCCAGCGCCCAGCCGGAGATGGAGGTGTAGTCGCTAAACTCCCGGATGGACATACCGCCCTGGGTGGTGTCATACTCTTTCATCTGGGCATAGCCGTACAGGATCAGGGCCAGTTGTTCCCGTGTAATGGGATCGTTGGGGCCGAAGGTGTCGCCGTAGCCGGACACGATGCCTTCGTCGGCCGCCCAGGAAATGGCGTCGGCGTACCAGGCGCCCTCCGCCACGTCAGCGAAGTCAGCCCTGCCGGCTGCGGGCTTGCCCTCCAGGCTGTACAGCATCTGGGCCACCATGGCACGGGTCAGGGTGCTGCCGGGGGCGAACTCCCGGTCGGACACACCGGACATCAGGCCGTTGTCCAGGGCGTAGTCCACCGCCTCGTGGTACCAGGCGTCCTCGTCCACATCCCGGAAGCCGGCGGCGGGGCAGGTATCCTGGTGGTCGATCTCCACGAAGGAGGCCTCAATGGTGACCTTGGACCGGGGCATCTTGAAGGTATACCTGCCGTCTCCCTTATCGGTCAGTTCGATCTCGTCCCCGTTCTTGTCGGTGACGGTCAGCTCGTCCAGCTCATAGCCCTCGTCGGGCTTGACGGTGATGGTCACCGTCCGGCCGCTGGAGGCGCTCCTGGGGGACACGGTCACACTGCCGTTGTCAATGTTCTTGTCCACGCTGATGGAGTAGCTGCTGGAGCCGCCCCCGCCACTGACCCTGGATACGATGCTTACATTAAACCAAGTGCTGTGCCCCTCGTAAGTAACATTAATGCGGACGGTACCAGTAGTGCTGGAGTCAAAGCCGGATACCATATCCGCAGTAATGTCCACAGTTTTAATACTACCGTCCTCATATTTGACCGCAAGGGTTGCGCCGGTCAGATCAAGTACGTCGGCGCCTACAGTGTATTGAACCGTGGTGGGATAGGTGGCGATTTCGATACCTACGATGCTATTCTTGTCGTCGAAGCTCGCCACGCCGTCATCACCTGTGACAGCCTCCCGGACAGTACCGTCGCCGTCAACCACAGAGACGGTCATTGACGACACCGGCATGCGGTCATCGGCGGACAGTACCATAACAGACACATTCTGATCATTGTTATCCTGGGGAAGCCGAACCTGAATCTTGCCATCACCCATGGACACCTTGGCTCCTACTACGTAGATAGGCTGACCGTCCACCATACTGGTCACTCTGACCAGATAAGAGGGGGCACTTTCCCCCTCACCCTCGACGATGGCGCTGCCGCCGCTGTTGGTTTCGTTGGAGGTGATACCGGTAGCGTCCAGGGGCAGGTCGGAGTCCACACCCATCCCGTACAGAGCCGCCACGTTGTCGGCGGTCAGGGCCACGTTGTACACCTTTACCTCGTCCAGGTTGCCAAACAGACGGCCCCGGCTGTGCTGGGCCCAGTTGTCATAGCCCAGGTCGTAGTAGGAGGCGTTGGTCAGGCCGCCGATCTCAAACTTCGCCATGTCGTCCAGCATATCAGTACCCACAGTGCCCTGGGCCTTCTGCTCGCTGTCCACATACAGGGTGGTGGTGCCGGCAGTACCGTCATAGACCACCACATAGTGGTGCCAGCTGCTGTTCATAGCTATGGCTGTATCGGATTTAACGACGCCCGCGTTGCCGTCCACAGAGCCTACAGGAGTAGTAACAATAGAGGGATTCGTACTTTCGCCCGCACCTGGACGCTCCTTACCGGTGGTATTGAACTGTGCTACCACGGCAGGGCGGTTGTCAACGCCGAAGACGCCCATAACCGGCATATAGTTGCTCGTAATTCGGGGGCTGGCGTGCCAGAAGCTAAAGGAGATCTGGTTGTCTACGGCATCCTTCAGATACTCCATACCCTCCTCATCCAGATAGGCCCGGGACACGTCGTAATCCCGGAAGCCGTCGAAGAAGATAGACGCGCTGTCCCTCCCATCCTTATCCTTGTCGGTCTGGGTCAGGCCGCCGTACAGCAGGTCAATGCCGTTGCCGCTGTGGTCCTTGATGGTGCCGGCGGCAGAACCGTGAACAGGGGGGGCGCCGGCCACCAGGTCGGCCCCGTCCATTTTGTAGTACAGGACGGGATAGGGTTCAGCACTCTCAGGGGCGGTGTTTTCCACATAGACGGTCATGGTACGGGTCTCGCCAGTCTCAGAGGTAACCTTAAAGTCCACAGCCCCGGGCTGCTTGCCCATGAGATATCCGGTCTTAACAGTGATAGTCTGGCCGGAGATGGTATAATCCGCCTCAGTCAGGCCCTCGGCCACCACGGAGGTTGGGGCGCTGGCAAAGCTGACTTGGGTGCTGAAGGAGATGTCGGCAGGGGCCGCCTTGTCAAAGCTAACCACACCGGGGGTAAAGTGCTCCCGGTCCTCGGTAACAGTGACCCGGATGACTCTCTCCCCATTGGCAAAGGTCAGGGTGATCAGATTCTGGCCCAGCCCCAGCTCTACCAGCGCATCGTGGCTCAGGGTAACAATGCCGTCATCCAGGGAGAAGTCCCCGTCGCTTAGGCCGGAAACGGCCTGGAGGTCGCCGGCATTTTCTACCGCAAAGGTCAGGTCCTGACCGCCGGATAAGCCGATCTCAAACTGATACCGGGGCAGATAGAGCTCGTTGTCTGTAACAGGTTTAGCCGCATACAGCTTTTCAATATCAGCCTGTGTCTTGTAGCTGTTGTACACCCTCAAATCGTCGATGGCGCCCACATAGCGGCCCCGGACGTTGGTGTCGCTCCAATAGCCCTTGCTGTTTTGGCCGCCGATCTCCACATGACCGATAGCGTCAAAGAGTTTTCCGGTCTCGGCGTTGCCAGTTTCAGCGGCCCGGTCAGGCTTATATTCCGTGGTCACGCCGTCGGGGCCGGTGATGTAGATCCTGCGGAAGGCAGATGCCTTGCCGGCAACGGTCTCTGTGGTGTTGCCATCCCAGGTCATGACCACATGGTACCAACCATCTTCATTCACGGTATTAGTGTTCTGGATACGCTGGTCGCTGAGGCCAGGGATGGTGGCGCAGTAGTTGAGGGTATTGCCCCGATATTCAGCCACCATCAAGAAGCGGGTGTCGGTGCCGTAGATACCAGCCACAGGGGACCAGGCAGCGGTGTAGGGCAGGCCCTCCTTGGTCTGGGTAGCGTCGGGCTTCATCCAGAAGGACATGGTGATCTGCTTGTCAATGTTCTTGTTCAGAGCGTCGATGCCCTCTGCGCCCAGCCAGACCCGGGAGTACTGGCCGGAGTCAGCAGTACCGTCGAAGTACAGGGCGCCCCCTTCCAAGCCGTCCACGCCGTCCACGGGAGTCACGTTCTGATAATAGGACTCATAACCCTTGGCGCTCTCCACTAAGGTTCCGTCGCCGCTGAGGGTATTGGCGTCCAGAGTCCAGTGGAGGACGGGCACAGTACTAGGATCCACAGCACCCTCGCCATACAGGCGCTCCTGAATCTCTTCCTGGCTCCAGGCTCTATTATATACCGTCAGAGAGTCCATCAGGCCCCGGAAGCCACCACGGGTGGTCCAGTCCTCTGCAGCGGCGGTGCTGTAATATTTCTTGTACTGGGTGCCCACATAAAACTGGGAGATTTGGCCCAGAATGTCGGCCGTTACGGTCTGAGAGGCCGCCTCCTGTCCGTCGATATACAGCTTGATGGTCTTGGTCCCATCATCATAAGTGGCGGTGTACATGTGCCAGTTGTTGGTATAGGCGGCCCCGGCGGCAGAGCGGGCATGTTCACTGCTCGTGCCGTTGGCCACATCCATTTGGACGGTCATTTTGCCGTCTGCCTGTAGAGGATTGCTGCCGCTTTCGCTGTCATAGGTCTCCACTACGCCCAGGGGGCGGGCATCAGCCCCGTAGAAGCCCACCATGGACATCTTATTGCCATTTTCGATGTTGGCGTTGGCCCAGAAGTTGATGGTATATCCATCCCGCAACACACTGTTGAGCCAAGCTCCATTCTCGGTGTCCAGACGGACGTAGGTGGGGTCCTTATAATTGTGGCCATCGAACAGCAGGGCGCCATCTTCGTTGGCCTGGTGGTCCATTCCGAACTGGGCAGCGGTGGTGTAGGCGTCCACGCCATAAGGGCTGGTGTCCTTCACCGTATTGCTGGACACGGTATCCTTGGCGAAGGTATAGCTCAGGACGGGGACCTGACCATCGGTAATGGTCAGCGCCAGGGTCCCACTAGTTCCGTCGGCATACTCGACCGTCAATTCCTGAATCCCACACTTCTGAGCAGACAACCAGTCAGCGCTGAAGGTCAAAGTGCCGCCGTCAATGGTCACCGCAGTTTCGTCCAGCATCATGATGCCGGTGACCGCTTGATCCGCATTGACGTTCAGGTCCTGTCCCGCATCCGCGGTCAGGTCAAAGACGGGATATGCGGGCTGGAATCCAGTAGGCTCCGCTGCGGGGGCTGGGTCAGCCTTGCTGGGGAAGGGGGCCGGCTCGGTATCCAGAGTTCCGCTCTTTTCCTCATAGGCCGTCTTGACCTGCTCGGCGGTCAGGACACCGGAGTAGATGGTCACATCGTCCACCGAGCCGATGAGCCGACCCCGGTTATTCATGTCCAGCCACAGCTTGGCCGCGCCGCCTCCGATCTCAAAGTAGTCGAAGGGCTTCTGGATCAGGTGGCTGCTGTCAACTTTATAGGTACTGATCGCCTCTCCGTCATAGTAGAGAGTCCCATAGCCCTCGGTCTCGGTGACGGTGTAGAAGTGCCAGCCGCTTTCCTTTGGATAGAGCGTACTACCGCTCTCGTAGTAAGTTCCTTCATCCCCAGGGGCCCCCACGGTAGCACTTCCAATCCCGTTGATGACATACTTCATCTTGTTCCGCCAGCGCTGTTCAAAGACGCCGGCGTAGGTGCCGTCGGCCCGGTAGAAGCCGATGAATGGATCGAAGTTGCCGTCACTCTCCGCTCCAGTGGCGATATTGGCCCAGAAGCTGTAGGAGTAGGCGGTGTTGCCGGTCTTCTCCTGGATATAGTCGATGGCCTCCCCCTCCAGATAAAGCCGGTCGGGCTGGGCGGGGTAGTTCCAGGCGTTGAAGGCCAGAGAACCGTCGCTTTCGCCCGCGGCACCCTTGTCTGACTTAGTGCCCTGAACTACGGCATCGTAATTGCCCAAAGTATCCTTCATATAGGTGACACCGTCCTTCTCATACAGGTCGGCATCATCCATGGAGTAATGAAGAATCTCCTCGGCGGGGCGCTCCACCGTAACCCGGGTGAACTTGTAGTTTTCATCCCGACGATACAGACTGGCGGTGGTTTCGCCATCGGCCACATAGTAGTAGCCGTTGCCAATAGAGGCAATGCCAGTGGTGGCGCTCATGGGCATCTGCCCGCCGCAGACCATGGCGGTGATGCCGGTGTCGCCGCAGACAGTAGGTTGACAATCGTTGCCGCAGATACACTTAAGCACGCCATGCTTACCGATGGGATATTTGCCGTCCACCTTATACTCCTCGGCCTTGGCCACAGCGGCGTCATGGGCATCCTGGTCAGAGTTTGTGTTGCTCTGACCTACCTCGATCTCCCGCTCCTCGGGGGACTTGCTACCGTCGATCACATACATGGTGCTGCCCTTACTCCAGGGCTGCTGAGGCCCATAGGTGTAAAGAACGATGTCGCCGGTGTCCCTGTCGTACTCGATATTCTGGGCACCGTAGCTGGTGGTGCCGGTCCAGGCGTACAGGGTATCGGCGGCGCTGAGGATCTCATCCTCCTCATAGTCAGGGCTCAAGCCACGCTCATAGGTAAAACGGCGAAACACAGAATCACCAGTCTGGTTTTCCGCATCATATGGCTCATCAAAATCCTCAGGGTCATAAACCTGAAGGACATTGTAGTTGTTATCATAACGGCCCTTCCAGTAGTCATTGTTGCCATATACGCCGTAGGCCACGAAGAGATACATCTTGCCATCGTCGCCGCCAGGCATGGGGGCGAAAGTGACGCCATCAATACCGGAGCAGCCGAACTTATGGCCCGCTTTCTCCTCGTTGGCCGCAAAGCCATTTGTTTTGTCATTCACCTCGTCATTCAAAGGATCCCGGAAGTCGAGGGTGGGCTCTTTCAGAAGAATGCCATACACGCCGGAGTCCATCTCTTTTACATCCATCCCCACCTCGGTGATGGCGTCCTCATCAAAGGCGGCGACAAAGAACTTGGCGCCAGGCTCTTTGTACTCCAGAGAACCATAGATCCTGCCGTCATAGTAGGCCAGACAGCCCAGGTGGGCCCCTCCCGGGGTGCCAAAGCTTCCCTGGCCGAAGCCGCCGACAGAGCCGACAACTTCCCCTGTCTTCATATCAACCTTAGCAAGAGCACTGGTATAGGAGAAATACATATACTCCATTTTGTCATCCACGCAGATGCCCTGCAAATGGGAGTTTCCGCCACATAGGTCTATGGTGTCATAATGCGTATAGCCATTTTCCAGGGCGATCTCCCACATCTCCTTAATCTCGTCTTCTGGCAGTTCAACGGCCGACACTGATTGGGCCATCCCCACTGGAAATAAGCTGGCTACCAGTGCCAGTACCATAATTCGAGCCAGGACTCGCCGCCACAGGCTTGGGGTATGATACTTCTTTTTCACGTTTGTCCCTCCATCATTCAAATACTTCTCACATATTCGTTGTCAGTCCGACAGTATCGTTTTTCCTTCAGCGGTTGAATATTCAGCATTTGTCGGCCTCTTTTTATACTGTTGGTCGCTCCCGCCATCCTGACGGTGTCCCTTGTCGCACCTCCCTCTCCACTCTATTTCACAGTATCACGACTGCCCCGCTGAAGAAAGTTCCATTATGATAAATCTAGGTAAAATTATCGGTTCATGTTGACAAAAAAGCGCGCTCCGCCCCGGAAACCCGTTGCGAAGCGCGCATATTTAGTACAACAGGCAGACTTATTCTGTCTGTCTGTCTGTCTGTCTGTCTGTCTGTCTGTCTGTCTGTCTGTCTGTCTGTCTGTCTGTCTGTCTGTCTGTCTGTCTGTCTGTCTGTCTGTCTGTCTGTCTGTCTGTCTGTCTGTCTGCT
>NZ_JBHEVC010000009.1:0-22635 GCF_041925235.1 Flintibacter sp. P01028 | reverse complement strand
CTGTCAACAGGCTATAGTCAGAAGGCATACTTGTCAACCCCTTTTTTCTCGCTGTTTTCTGCTTACCCCATCTCTTCAATCACCTGATCAGAGATAGAGTCCAACAGGTCCAGATCCCATATCATCTGAAGAATCGTATATCTAGCCCTTATTTCTTTGCAGTAGAGGAATGTATCCTTCAACAGCTTCCGGTCGATGCCAATTCCCTCCGGCCGGCAGGGCGCCCCCAAGCCGGACAGCAGGTCCGCCACATAGTCGGAAGTGGGCAAGGTCCGAAGCAGGGCCGAGATCTCGCTCCAGCGGCGCTCCATGGTATCGATGCGCGCTAGCCGGCCGGCGGAGGCATTCTTACCCGCCTCTTCTTCCATCTCAATCACTCCAGGGGCGGCAGGGCCGTAGGCTCTCTGGATCTCCTCGCGCCACTTGACCGGGTCATATACCTCCGCCGCCCTGCGGGCGGCATCAAAATCCACCTTCCGCTCCAGCAGCAGTTCCACCGCTTTCAGGACCAGAACAGTACCTACGCCTACCTGAGCTCCATGGGGAGCTGGCCGCTGGCCCCGCTGCTCCAGGATGGTTTCCCAATAATGAGACATATGGTGCTCACAGCCGGAGGCAGGTCTGGAATTGCCGTACAAGCTCATAGCCACACCGGTTAAGACAAGCCCCTCCATGATATCTCCCAACACCTTTGGGTCCCGTTCCTTGGCCCGACCAGCCACCGGAAGCAGGTCCTGGACACAGTTCTCCACCAGCTCCATGATCCGCTCACACTGATGCTCCCCCGTAATGATATGGGACAGCCGCCAGTCACACAGGCAGGTACATTTTCCAAGCAGATCACCCAGTCCGGCCGCTATCATTGGATAGGGGGCATTTTTCAAAATCTCTGTGTCCCCAATGACCGCAAGCGGGGTCTGTGCCTGGAAGGTGGTCTTTAGATGGTTCACATGGATGGCCGCTATGCTGGACGCGAATCCATCCATAGGGGCCGCTGTGGCAACAGTAAAGAAGGGCCTCCCTAGCTTAAAGCTGAAATACCGGGTCATATCGTTAATGGTTCCGGTGCCTACGGCCACCACCAGGTCACAGTCCTGGGGCATATGAATGACCAACTCCCCCAGGGTAGCCTCGTCAAACTCCAAATGGGTCAGTTGGATGATCTCAGCCCGGATACCCGCCTGAGCCAGGATATCCATACATTTTTGGCCAGCGATCCCATAGGTGATGTGGTCACTGACCAGATAAAGACTGTGGAACCCCAATTCCTTTACAAATTTCGGCAGGTCCGAAAGGGCATCCTTCCTCACACTTACATACTTTAAGGGAGCGCTGTGGGTCTTTCCACAGGGACAGGTAAATGTCCGATTCAAATAGTCGTTCAGCCCATGAGGAGTATGATATAATTCCATTTCTCGATTCTCCTTTTTCGCCTTTATCTCAAAAATTCATTGAGCACCGTCCCCAGCTGGCGGTAGTCGTCGATAGTATAAAATGTAAAGTCAGAGCGGTATATGCTCTCGTCATTGCCACCGGGGCCGTAGTCATCCCCCACATAGACCACTTGGTCATGGGACAGCCCCCGCTCCTCACAGTAGCGGTCTAAGGCATAATATTTACTGTATGGCCGGGGAGCCAAGTCAAAGGAGGAGGATCCACCCACATACACTGTATAGTCCAAGAACAGTTCCTTCACATAGGGGTAGATGGCTCGGCGGCGGCTCCGGTCCGGGTCAAAGGACAGCTTTTCCCTGCTGTCCGCTTCAGTTCCAAGCAGTGGGAGGGTGACACATCCAGAAGGATGGTACTCCACCGATTCCCCCGCATAGTTCATGTAACCAAACTGTCGGCGCAGCTGGTCCATTCGCCGGTCAACCGACTCCCGGTCACAGCGCACCGATATGTTCCGGACTACCTCCATCTCTCCTCGTTCCTGACAGTATTCCCATTCCTGCATCCCGTAATTGGCCAGGATATCAATGGGATAGCCGCCCATCTGTCGAAAAATCCTGGAGCCTGAACCGGCCCCCACAATTAGCAGCCGGTAGAGCTGGGCTAGACGATCCAGCACTTTTTTATTCTCCTCCCCTAAAGGGCATTTGTGCTGCGTTATCGTACCGTCCATATCAAAGGCGATCATCTGGATCCTTTTCCCCACTTTTTCTCCTCCCAGCCGCTTGCATTTTTCTGTTATTTCATTTATACTGAAACTATACACTATTGTGCATTTTTGTCAATGACCGGCGCAAAAAAGCAAAAACAATCACAAATGTTCAAGAGGAAATGATTATGTCGAGAAAGGACCGGTTGCTAAACATCCTGGATTTCTTAAATGACCACAGCTTTGTCACCGTAGATACCCTGAGCCGCCACTTCTTTATCAGTCCCCCCACGGTCTATCGAGACTTAAGGGAGCTGGAAGAACAGATGTTGATTATCCGTGGCAATGGCGGGGCAATGCGCATCTCCGCTGACAGGACCAGTATGCCGCTGGATATCCGCCGGACCATCCACGCCAAGGCCAAAGCCGCCATCGCCCACCGGGCCATGGAGCTAGTCCGCCCACATACCTTTCTCTTTTTGGACGCCTCCTCCACCACTGGCTATCTCATTGACTGCTTCAGTCCCAGTTTGGATCTGACTGTACTCACAAACGGGGTTTCCGCCGCGGTACAACTTACACAGAGGGGGATCCGAACCTATTATACTGGCGGCCGCTTTTTTGGCAGTTCTACTGCGGCCGGGGGCAAGATATCCTATGACTCTTTGGACCGCTTTCATATTGATATGCTTTTTTTCTCCTGTTATGGTGTAGAGCCCAAAGGGGCCATTGTTGATCCCTCTGAGGAGGAAACGCTTCTGCGCCGCCACCTTCTTCGCCGGCCGATCACAAGCGTCTTTTTGTGTGATGGGAGCAAATTTGGCAAGGGATCCATTTTTCGGGTCGCTTCTTTAGATCAGGTGGACTATATGGTCACCGATTCCCCGCTCCCCCCCGCCTACCCATTGCCCCGTCGGGGCATTCTGGTCGCCTCTCAGGACGGAACATAAACAGGCGGCGGAGCGGATCACCCGGACAGGTGTTCCAGCTCCACCGCCTTTTTTGTCTCAAAACGCGCTTGATCCGCCCTTCTGCCTGTTCACTTCTCCTCAACTAAGATTATTTCCTTTTTGGGGGAAGGATAAGATTCTGGCACCGGGCTGTCGGTAATCATATAGTCTATCTCTGATAGAGACGCGATATTATATACCGCTGAGTGGCCAAATTTACTCCCATCGCATAGAAACACGCTGACCGCCGCGTTTTTCAGCAGGAAAGCCCTCAACTCCGTTTCTTTCTCTGAGGTATCCACGATCATTCCCTTCTCATTTACTCCTGATGCTGAGAAGAACATTACGTCGATATTAAAGTTCGCGGCTGTTTCAATGGCCATGGCCCCCCCCACAGAGGAGGAGCTTCCGATTACCTCGCCCCCAAGGCAGTAGGTTCGCAGGCCCAGGCTTTTCAAATGGGCGCCAGTCGTCAAGCTGTTGGTAATGACAATGATATCAGGACGCCCTTTTAAATAGTCGCACAGATAAGAAGCAGTGGTGGAACCGTCGAGAAAGACCACCATATTGTTAAGAGCAAATTTTACGGCCTCCCGGGCCAAAAGATTCTTTTTCTTGTAGTTGACGCTCTTTCGGAAGTCCACCGGAGCTATCACATTCTCCGTCGGAATGTGCATAGCTCCGCCGTGATTGCGAATGATCAGCTTTCGGCGGGCCAGCTCAGTCAGATCACGCCGGATAGTAGGCATACTAACCAAAAGGCTTTTGCTCAGTTCCTCTACCGTGGCAAATTCCTTCTCCGCCAGGACCTTTAGTAGTTTTTGATGTCGTTCTTCTTTCAGCATAGTCCCCTTCTCCATGAGCGAAAATGATTTTTTATTGTTCTATATTAACACTGTTGACAGAAATGCTCACTTCAGTTATTATAGTGGCTATAAAATATGTACAAATCACGAGCCATTTTCCTCCCTTTTGTTTATATATTAACAAAAGGAAATGTTGAAGTCAATGCGCTTGTCTTGTTTCCCTTTCGTTTCTGTTCGAATACCCAGGAGGTCCTGAAATGTGAAAATAGACGCCAACCATTTGAGCGGCCCCTGCTCTTGCGGCGGGGAACACCTCCTTGCGACCCAGATATGTGTCATTCAGGAAGGGGCTCTTTTCCATCTGGAGGAAATTCTTTCCAGCATTCCCGTTGTTGGAAAGCGTTGTGCGGTCTACGATGAAAATACTTACCGCGCCATCCCAAATTCCATACACCCTAGAGCGGAGCAGGAAATCATCCTATCCCCCTCTGGGCTCCATGCCGATGAGAACTCTACCGCCAGCGTGTTAGCTCGTCTGGAACCAGATATTCAAGTGATGCTGGCCATTGGCGGGGGTACTGTCCACGATATCACCCGCTATTGCTCGACGGAGCGGGGTATTCCATTCATTTCTATCCCTACCGCCGCCAGTTGCGATGGTTTCTGCTCCAATGTGGCGGCCATGACTTGGCATGGATATAAAAAAACGATACCCTGTCAGGCACCGCTCCTTGTCGTGGCCGATCTTGATGTGATCTCCGCCGCCCCCTGGCGGCTCACCGCAAGCGGGATTGGCGATATGCTGGGCAAATTCATTGCTTTGACTGATTGGCGCATCTCCCATCTCCTCACTGGAGAAAAGCTTTGCCCAGTCATCTATCAAATTATGGAGGATGCTGTTGACAGCATTTGGACCAGATGCCGCGACCTGCGCAGCGGCGGCTCCGCCGCTTACGAGGCGGTAGTCTACGGGCTTTTGATGAGCGGACTTGCCATGCAGATGATTGGCACCTCCCGCCCTGCCTCTGGAGCGGAACACCATGTATCCCATTTCATTGAGGTGGAGCCAGCGGCCCTGCGCACTCATAGCAGCGCTCTCCACGGAGAGAAGGTTGGCGTCGGCACGCTTCTCATCGCTCAGGAATATCAGCGCCTATCCCAGATAGAGAACATCGCCTCACTGGCGCTGCCCTATGCCCCTGTGTCAGATGAGCGGCTGATGGAAGTGTTTGGCCCCAGGCTTTTCTCCGCCTGCCGGGAGGAAAACCTCCATGACTGTCTGGCCCAGGTAACGCCGGAGCGGCTGATACAGCAGTGGCCTCAGATACGGCAAATCATTGCGAAGATCCCTCCCGCCGCTCAGATCCATCAGTTTTTAACGGACCTGAAGGCAAGTGCCTCCCTGTCTGACCTGGGCGTCCCTGAAGCGGCTCTGGAACTGATTTTGGAGTCCTCCCCTCTGATCCGGAACCGGCTCACTTTTATGCGCGTCCGGCGGATGATCCGCCATTAAAAGATAAAAAAGCAGATACAGACAAAAAGCAGACCGCCTGCCGGCCATGTGTGTATTTGAGAGGAGAATGTACTGTGAGTGTGACCATTTCGATCAAGCACGCCTTAAAGAAGTACGGGGAGAATGTGATAATCCCTGACCTGAACCTAGATATCAAGGAGGGAGAATTCTTCACTCTGCTGGGGCCCTCTGGCTGTGGTAAAACCACCCTGCTTCGGATGATCGCCGGTTTTAACTCCATCGAGGGAGGAGACTTCTATTTCAGCGATCGACGCATCAATGACCTGGATCCCGCTAAACGCAACATTGGCATGGTGTTTCAAAACTACGCCATCTTCCCCCACATGACTGTGCGTAAAAATGTGGAGTTCGGTCTGAAGAACAAAAAGCTCCCAAAAGCTGAAATTGCCTCCAAAACCGACGAGTTCATGAAGCTGATGCAGATTGACCAGTATGCCGACCGCCTGCCGGAACGTCTGTCTGGCGGACAGCAGCAGCGTGTTGCTCTAGCTCGTGCCCTGTGTATCCAGCCCGACGTTCTGCTTTTTGATGAGCCGCTCTCCAATCTGGACGCCAAGCTCCGGGTGGAGATGCGGACCGTCATCAAGAACATCCAGCACAGCGTCAATATCACTACTGTTTACGTCACCCATGACCAGGAGGAGGCCATGGCCGTTTCCGACCGGATCGCTGTCATGAAGGATGGCGTTATCCAGCACGTCGGAACGCCCAAGAATATCTACCAGCGGCCTGCCAACTTGTTCGTATCTACCTTTATTGGCCGCTCCAATGTGATGAACGCCAAGCTGGTAGTCGAGGGCGGCAGAACCTATCTGCTTACGCAGAAGGGGCATCGGGCCGAGATCCAGAACGTGATGGACCAATACCGCCAGAACCAGGACGTGATCATGTCCGTCCGGCCGGAGGAATTCCTGCTCACCCAGGATGCCACTGTGGATGGCATTGACGGAGTGGTGGATGACTGTGTGTTCCTCGGCCTGAACACACACTATTTTGTCCATTTGGATTCCGGCGAGGAAGTGGAGATCATCCAGGAGTCCTCTATCGACAGCATCATCCGCCCTGGCACTCACATTAAGCTGCAGCTAAACACAGAAAAAGTCAATGTGTTCACCGCCGATGGCTCCGCCAATATCCTCACCGGCGTGTGCAACGACTGCGCTGCATCCTGACAGAGGAGGGCGCATAGTATGACAGTAAAAAAGAAAAAGTTTGAGCTATGGACGGTGGTCTCTCTGGTCCTGCTGGCCACCTTCCTGCTCTTCCTGGTCTACCCCATGTTTGGTCTGCTGAAGCAGTCAGTCATCACACCCGAGGGCCAGTTCTCCCTGGCGGAGTTCACCAAATTTTTCAGCAAGTCCTACTACACAGACACCATGGTCAACAGTATGCTGGTGACCGTCTCCGTCACCGCAGTCTCCCTGATCCTGGGCATCCCCATCGCCTATTTTTACTCCTTTTATAAGATTAAGGGTGCCAAAGCCCTGTTTGTCATCTCCATCTTGTGCTCCATGTCCGCCCCCTTCATCGGGGCCTACTCCTGGATCATGTTGTTGGGCCGTTCCGGCGTCATTACCCAGTTCCTGCTTGGTCTAGGCATTGACATTGGAAGCATCTATGGCTTTAAAGGTATCTTGTTGGTCCAGTCGCTCAAGTTCTTCCCCCTGGTGTTCATCTATATGAACGGCGCATTCAAGAATATCGACAACACCTTGATGGAGGCCTCCGCCAACATGGGCTGCACTGGTGTCAGCCGTCTGTTCCGCATCGTGCTGGCTCTGTCCATGCCCACCATCCTAGCCGCGGGCCTGATGGTGTTCATGCAGGCCTTTGCCGACTTCGGCACCCCTATGCTCATGGGCGAGGGCTTCCAGACCTTCCCCGTGCTGATCTACAACCAGTACCTGGGTGAGGGCGGCCAGAACTTCAACTTCGCCGCAGCCCTTGCTATGATTGCGGTCATTATCACCGCTGTGGTCTTCGGCATTCAGAAGTTCGCCACCAGCCGCTTCAAGTTTTCCATGAACGCCCTGCACCCCGTGGAAAAGAAGGACGCCAAGGGCCTGTCCGGTTTCCTGATGCATCTGTACTGCTATGTGCTGGTGGCTGTGGCCTTCCTGCCCCAGCTGTACATTATCTACCTGTCCTTCCGCAACTGCTCTGGCGCTGTCTTCAAGCCCGGCTTCTCTCTGGGCAACTACGAGGCCGCCACCAAGAAGCTGCTGGGCCGCTCTATTAAAAACACCACCGTTATGGGTATCCTGGCACTGGTCATCATCATCGTGATCGCGGTGCTCATCGCCTATCTGGTGGTCCGCCGCTCCAGCGCCCTGAACAACACCATCGATACTCTGTCTATGCTGCCCTACATTATGCCAGGCGCTGTCATTGGCTTGGCCCTGCTGATTGCTTTTGGCAAGAAGCCCTTTGCCCTCACCGGTACCATGACCATCATGATCATCGCCCTGGTCATCCGCCGTCTGCCCTACACCATCCGTTCAGCAACGGCCACGCTGATGCAGATCTCCATGAGTATCGAGGAAGCAGCCATCAGCCTAGGCGCCTCCAAGGCCAAGACCTTCGTAAAAATCACCGTCCCCATGATGGCAAACGGCATCTTCTCCGGCGCCATCCTCAGCTGGGTAGCCATTGTGACGGAGCTTTCCTCCTCCATCATCCTATATAACCAGAAGAGCATTACCCTGACTATGTCCACCTATGTGGCCATCAGCCGAGGCAACTACGGTCTGGCCGCCGCCTTCGCCGCCATCCTGACGCTGATCACCACCATCTCCCTGCTCATCTATCTGGCTGTGACCAAGTCGGAAGACGTCCGTCTCTAACCCCCTTCCCGGCTTATCTGCGGCCCTGCCGCATGTAAGTATACACCTTATTCTGAGAAGAATGAAAAGGAGAATGAACCATGAAAAAGTTACTTGCCCTTGCCCTGGCCTCTGCCATGGCCCTGTCTCTGGTTGCCTGTGGCTCCAGCGATGACAACAAGAGCGGCGGAACCTCCACCCCCAGCACCGGATCCAGCACCAGCACTGGTGCCGGCTCCAGCGCCGAGGAGCCCGTTGAGCTGTCCGGCGACCTGGTCCTCTACTCCTCCATGACCGACCCCGACCTGGATGCTCTGATCACCTGCTTCAATGAGAAATACCCCGATATTGAGGTGGAGGTCGTCAACGGCTCCGCCGGCGAGCTGACCACCCGTCTGACTGGCGAGGCATCCAACCCCGTGGGCGACCTGGTCTGGGGCGGCATGGCCGACTCCGACGGCGACCGCTACGCTGACATCTTCGAGTCCTGGGTCTCCGTGCATGATGCCGAGAATATGCCCGGCTACACCTCCCCCAACGGCCTGTACTCCATGGACCATCTGTCCACTGTCGTCTTCTGCATCAACAAGGATCTGGAGGCCGAACTGGGCCTGGAGATCAACTCCTACGAGGACCTGCTGGATCCCAAGCTGAAGGGTCAGATTGTCACCGCCGATCCCAACAGCTCCTCCTCCGCCTGGAACAACCTGTCCAACATCATGGCCGTCTACGGTATGGACTCCGACGAGGCCTGGGCCTACATCGAGAAGCTGATGCCCAACCTGGTCATCGCCGGCTCCTCCTCCGCTGGCTTCAAGAGCGTCCAGCAGGGCGAGTACGCCGTGGGTCTGACCTACGAGGACGGCGCTGTTACCCTGATCAAGGATGGCGCTGACAACATCCGTCTGCAGTACCCCGAGGAGGGCACCTCCGCCACCGCTTTCGGCGTGGCTCTGGTCAAGAACGGCCCCAACCCCGAGAACGCCAAGGCTATGATCGACTTCATCTGCTCCGCCGAGGGTCAGACCGCTCTGGCCGCCTATCAGGAGGGCACCCTGCGCTACACCAACGCCAACTATGAGGCTCCCGAGAATGCCTGGCTGGCCCCCTCCTCCGACATCAAGTGGGTGGACCGCGATGTGTCTTACCTGACTGAAAATAAGGACGCCATTCTGGAGCACTGGAATGAGCTGTGGGCTGAGGTCATGGGCTAATCCCTTTTTGGGGAAACACCTAGCTAACCTCTTCGTTTTACCTTGTAAGGATCGGGGTGGTCAGTGTTCTGACCACCCCGGTCTTTCTTGATACATCAGGGAGGATCTATTTATGCTGGAAACACTGAAACGGGAGGTCTGCGACGCCAATCTGAAGCTGGTAGAGTATGGCCTTGTTATTCTTACCTGGGGGAATGTTTCCGCTCTGTCTGAGGACGGCAAATTCGTCGTCATTAAGCCCAGCGGGGTGGATTATTCCTCCATGTGTCCAGAACAGATGGTCGTCACCGATCTGTCCGGAACCGTGGTGGAGGGCGAGCTTCGCCCCTCCTCCGACCTATTGACCCACCTAGAATTGTACCGTAGCTTTGCTGGCGTAGGCGCCGTGGTTCACACCCACTCTCCTTATGCTACGGCGCGGGCTCAGGCAGAACTGGATCTGCCGTGCTATGGAACTACTCATGCCGACTCCTTCTACGGTGCCATCCCCTGCACACGCCACCTGACCAAGCAGGAGGTGGACCAAGCGTATGAGGCCAATACCGGCCTTGTCATCGCAGAGACCTTTCGCCATCGGAAATTGGACCCCATGGCCATCCCAGGAGTGTTAGTATGCAAGCATGGTCCCTTCTCCTGGGGCGCCAACTGCAAAAAAGCTGTGGAAAATGCCCTTATCCTGGAGGAAACAGCCCGCATGGCATTGATTACGACCCAGTTCTCCCCCCAGGCCGAGCCAGCTCCCCAGTATCTTTTGGATAAGCACTATTTCCGGAAACATGGGGCCAACGCCTACTACGGGCAAAATTAACCTTTGAGCTGTTCTTGAAAGGGCGGTGAGCCTATGATCGAAGCATTGGACTATTTCCGAGAGCTGAATACAGTATCTGTTTTGCTGAGGCTGACGCTCGCCATGCTGCTCGGTGGTATGATAGGTCTGAACCGGGGTCGTAAACGGCGGCCGGCTGGCTTTCGCACCTATATGCTGGTATGCCTTGGCGCCGCCCTGACCATGATCCTGGGGCAGTACGAGCACTATATCCTCAACACCCTCTGGGAAGGACGCTATGGCCTGCGCACCGATATTTCCCGCATCGGCGCCCAGGTTATCAACGGCATCGGCTTTTTAGGTGCCGGGACCGTTCTGGTCACTGGAAAGCAGGAGGCAAAGGGCCTGACCACTGCCGCCGGTCTGTGGGCTTCGGCCTCCATGGGGTTGACCATTGGAGCTGGCTTCTACGAGTGTGTGGCTCTGGCATTTCTGCTGATCTTTCTTGCAGTCTGGCTGCTCCCCCGTCTGGAAGTTTTTATCATAGAGCGCTCCCGAAACATCAATATCTACGTGGAGTTCACCTCACTAGATGATATTGGTCAAATCATTGCCTGCATCAAAGCCCATAACTCCCATATTTATGATGTTGACATCAACCGTGACAAGGAGAGGGCTCGCCCCAGTGCCATTCTCTCCATCCGGCTGGAGGAGCGGATGCCCCACACCAAGCTTCTGGCTGATATCTCGGCGCTGGACTGCATTTATTCCATTGAAGAAACATGAGGGGGGAAGCCGCCGTGTTATCCATATTTCATGAATTGCGTGATGTCACCCTGCTCTCTGTCGCTCTGCGTATGCTGCTGGCTTCTCTCTGTGGTGGAGTCATCGGCATCGAGCGAGAGTATAAACGCCGTCCAGCCGGCTTCCGCACCCATATTCTGATCTGCCTGGGTGCCGCCATCACTACTCTGACAAGCCAGTATCTCTATATGTACATGGGCTATGATACAGATATTTCCCGCTTGGGGGCCCAGGTAGTGGCCGGAATCGGCTTTATCGGAGCTGGCACAATTATTGTCACCCGTCGTCAGCGGGTCAAGGGGCTCACCACCGCCGCCGGCCTCTGGACCACTGCCATTGTTGGTCTGGCTATCGGCAGCGGGTTTTATGAAGGGGGGCTTTTCGCCACCATTCTTGTCATGATCGCCGAGTTGGTTTTCTCCAAGTTAGAATACCGCATCCTAAACCATGCCCCCGAAATCAACCTGTACATGGAATACACAGATTCCCAATGTCTGGACCAGGTATTAGTCCTGTTCCGGGATCTGGCCGTGAAGGTGCGAAACATGGAAATCACCCGTTCAACCGGCAGCGAGCGCCATAATGCCTGCGCCATCTTTACTCTGGCGCTCAATAAAAAGCACACTGTAGAAAGTGTGCTCAACTCAGTGCTCATGGTAGAGGGAGTTATTTCCGTGGAAGAGCTGTGACCCTGAAAGCCCATCTCTGCTTCCGGCCATATGGACAGTAAGTCTTACATCGTGGGAGAGGTAACGCAAAAGAGTTACCTCTCCCACAATCTTTTAAGGTCACAGGGACCTCGCTATGCTGTCGTAGCAGATGTGAGGCGTGGGTTTTGCCTGTTAGCGCCGGATCAAATACCTTTTCCCGCACAATAATGAAAGAAGCAGTGGAGCCAGGACAGGGATAACGTCAACTTTCTTTGTTGCGCTTAAGCATATTCCAAACAGTAGACCGGCACACGTCTACCCGCTTTGCGGCCCGGCAACGGTTGCCCGCTTCTTCCTCTAATACGAGACGCACGATGTCGTAATTGATAGCCTCCAAACTCTGATTTAGATTGACGGCGGCGAAGCCTCGAGGCAGCAACTGACTGCGTTGAGGAAGTTCCTCACGAATTAACTTGCGGACTTCTTCTGCCTGGATATAGGGACCGGGGGTAGTAAGCATCAAGGTGCGCATCATGCGACTAAGTTGGGCCAAATTTCCATCAAATCCAAATTGCTGGAACAGAGCCATGGCCTCGGAGGCAAATCCAATAATTCCTTTTCCCAGCTCCATATTCAGCTGATTAATATACAACGCGGTGATACCCGGTATATCCTGACGGCGCTGACGCAAGGCAGGCAGACGCAGTACAACAGTAGAAAAATGATTTTTCAGATATGTAAGCACATATTCATCTTCTATATCAGGGCGGTCCAGCACACCAGAAAACAATAGACGGTTACGTTGGCACAGATTGCTTTGCTCCATAAAACGGAACAGCTCCTCCGCAGTTTCATTTTCCAGCCGATCCACTGAGCGTAGATAAATAGTAATTCCTGTGCGAAAGAACGGCGAACTGTCCCGGCTGAGAAGCGCCTTCCATCGCCGGGGAGTTAGCACCTGGCAGTCCACTGTCACCATCATCCGCTCATGAAAGGGCCCATTCCGGTATAGGATAGAGGCCACCGTGTCTTTTCCCGTTCCAGTCTCTCCGAGGATCAGAACGGGCCAGATACTCTGGTAATAGGCGGGTATCCTTCGGCCGATCTCCCCTACCAGCACCGCACACCCCACTCGAGATACATCGTTAAATAAGGGTTCGTTTCGGTGCGTGATGGTTACTCCCTTTCCCGTCTCCACAGGCATAGTCTGTGCCTGCCGCACCTGAATACACAGACATCGTTGTCCACAATGCTCCAATCCAAATGCCGACAGAAACAGCAGCTCTCCCTTCCATTCTAATTCTCGCTGCACGGGCTCATTTCCCACAGTCAGACAGGGAAGCATCATTTGTATCTGCTCCACCAGGCCCACCCAACCCGGTTGCTGCTCTAGGTTGGAGAAAATTAGTCTTCCGCCAGGTGTAAACAGAGATGTACCGGGCGCCAACACCCCTAGTAACTTTTGCAGCGCAGCGTTCTGCTTCTGAAAGTGTCCATATTTTGCGCACACATGGACGGCCTCATCAAAAGCGGCCGCAATGCTGGCCTCATCAGACGAGAGAAACATGGCGTTCATACCTAGTTCTTCAGCGTTGACCATACTCACCCGATCACACAGGATCAGTTCTACTCCCTGGTCCCGTAATCTCTGCAGCTCCCCCTTGATGTCGCTCTCAGCAGTGATGGTACATACCGTAAAATCATACTGCATCATAGCCGAAAGCTGCACCGCGCACTCCGTGATGCCGGAAAAGCCTACTACCGCAAACTTTTCTAAGTAATGCTGCGCTGACTTCAGACAGCGCAGCACATCATATACTGATACATCAATCTCCACTACCGGGATAGACGCGGCTGTACGCAACAATTCCGCTGTGCCCCCTCTGGAAACGATAGCATCATAGCGGTAATCAGGCTCCTCCCGTAATACCTCAAGGCAAGTCTTATAGTTACCCAGCTTTACAGTCAATTCAATATCATTGCGATTCTGTCCTACTTGTTTCATAACAGATGCCATACCCCAATAAGGCGCAATGGCCAAAATCTTGATCTTGTCCATCTCCGTCCCCTCCATCCGTCTAAATTTCAAACATTTTTTGATATTTTAACATATAGAATCACTTTTGAAAAGAAAAAATAATTCATTTTGTTTAAAAAATAGTCATTTTTTCTCATTTTCCATGTTGTTACTTTCTTTTCTAAGCTACTATACTCTATACAGTGGTAGTCCATAACGACGGATATACCAAAGAGTGTATCTCTGCGCATGAGATTCGATGTTGTCTGATTACTTTTCAAGGGAGGAACGATATTTTGAACTACCAAATTGATTTGCTAACCAAAGTATTTCCTGGCAAGTCCAGTGCCGGTGCGCTGGGACTGAGTACCTGCGCACTACTTCGTGCCCCGGGACACACCCTCCTGTTTGACACAGCGGCTCATGGGGTTATTAAGACCATCCAAAATTCTCTGGCAAGATTGGAGGTCGCACCAGAGACTGTGGACACTATTTTTCTCAGCCATATGCACTATGACCATCTGAACAATGCAGCCTATTATCCAAACGCCCAAATCATTGTGGGGCGCAGTGAATGGGAATACGCTACCACCTCCAAGGACGAGTGGACCCCATTAGAGAGCGTGCTGTACTTACAACATTGCCGTCAAGTGCGTCTGGTAGATGATGGTGAGGAAATCCTACCTGGAATCCGAGCAATCTGGACTCCGGGCCACACGCCAGGACACATGAGTCTGGCCGTTGACACTCCGAAGGGTGTAGTAGTCCTGGCTGGCGACGCAGTGAAAAACCGCAGTGAACTGGAATTGGAGTATTCCGACCAGTATGTAGATCAGCAAGCCAGCACCGCCAGCATCAAAAAGATTAAGTCGATGGCTTATAAGGTTTTGCCTGGCCACGACGGCTATTTGCTGGTTCAGGACGGAAAAGTCGTTCCTGAGCAAGAATTGGTTTTGGACATTATGCTTCCGCGCGGATGTATGGACGGCGACAACGGCGTATACCATCTGTCAGTAAAGTAATTGAGAAAGGAGCGTGTATCTTCTATGGACAATACTCCGGTTATGATTTTCGGTATTATTTTCGCCTTTGTCCTTTTGGCCTATATGTGTATGAAGGGCTGGAGCGTCTTTATTTCTGCCCCCATTTGTGCTATCATTGTTTCTATCACCTCCGGGATGAACCCCCTAACCTCTATTACCGATACCTTTTTGTCCGGTACTGGAAATTATCTGGCCCAGTGGTTTGGGCTATTTATGCTAGGCGCTCTATTTGGTAAGATTATGGAGGCTTCGGGAGCGGCCGCCTCCATTGCCCGCTCTGTTACCGAACTGATTGGCCCTCAAAATGCTGTACTGGCTGTAATCCTGGCAACTTCTGTAATGACCTATGGCGGCATCAGCCTATTTGTAGTGGTATTTGTGGTCTATCCTTTTGCAGTGGATTTGTTTAAAGAAGCTGACTTACCCAAACGTCTGCTTCCTGGCTGTATTGCCACTGGTGCTTTCAGCTATACCGCCATGGCTATTCCCGGGTCTCCCCAAAATCAGAACATCATTCCTACCAATTATTTTGGAACTGACCCTACCGCCGCCCCCGTCTTGGGCTGCATTGTCGCTATCTACATTTTAGTTGTCAGCGTTTTGTATATGAATCACCGCGCCAATCAGGCCCGGAAAAATCAGGAGCACTTTGTAGCCAGCGAAAAGGATCTGGCTATTATGGAGTCCACCAAAAATATGTCCTTACCCAATGTGTGGTTGTCCATCCTCCCTTTGCTGGTAGTGGTATGTACTATCATCTTCGTGAAGTGGAATACCATGGTCTGCCTATTGCTGGGCGTACTTTTGGCCACTCTGCTGTTCTTCCCTCGGTTGAAGGGATGTATGCGTGAAACATTCAATCAAGGCGCTGCCAACTCCATGACCGCTATCATGAACACCTCCCTTACAGTTGGTATGGGCAATGTGATCCAAGCCTCTGCGGCCTTTACTATTATTTGTAACGCCATTGATACTCTTTCCAGCGGAAATGGGCTGATCTACGAGTTTATTTCTGTCAATATCCTGGCTGGAGTTACTGGTTCTGCTTCCGGCGGTCTGAGTATTGCCCTAGAAACCTTATCCGAGCGCCTGCTGGCCACCGGTCTCAACCCAGAAATTCTTCACCGTGTAGCTTCCATCTCCGCTAATGGCTTAGACTCCATGCCCTGGTGTGGAGCGGTCATGACCATGTTTGCCGTATGCGGCGTCACTCACAAAGACTCCTATCGTGATGTGGCAGTAGTTAATATTGCTATTACCGCCAGTGGTGCTATTCTGGCTATCATTTTGGGATCCATGGGTGTTTGCTGATGTCCTGCTTTGGCCAAGCTATACGGCCTTTACAAGTATTTTTTTAGAAGGGATGCTGTTATGCTTCGAAAAAGTCTTATTATCAATCCCACTGATACTGTGGCCATGGTTCTAGAGGATGCCCTCAAGGGGGACACTATCCAGACTCCTCAGGGGCAAACTGTCACTTTGTTGTCTGATGTGGAGTTTGCTCACAAGGTCAGCATTTTGGATCAGAAAAAGGGTGATCCCGTCATAAAATACGGGGAGGAGATCGGCTATCTATTGGAAGATACTCCGGCTGGTAGTTGGATTCATACCCATAATATGGACTGCGACCGTGGCACAAAATAAGGAGGGCCCTTCACTATGGAAACAACATTTATGGGATACCGTCGTCCTGACCACACAGTGGGCGTAAGAAACTATTTGGCAATCATTCCATCTGTTTTCTGCGCCAATACTACAGTGGAAAAAATTGCTTCTCAGATTCCCGGTTCCGTTCCAATGCCTCATGTAGTAGGCTGTGCTCAGGTGGGCTTTGACTTGGAGCTGACTGCCAGGACTTTGAAATCTATGGCCTGTCATCCTAACGTAGGCGCTGTATTAATTATTGGCCTAGGTTGCGAACGATTTAATCCCCAGGAGTTGCTGGATGCTGTTCGGGAAACACAAAAGCCTGTGGCTATGTTTATTATCCAAAACGAGGGAGGTACCAGCGCTACTATCCGCCGGGCCGTTGAAGCCGGGAAGGAAATGAAAGCAACGCTGGATCAGATGAAGCGAGAGCCCTGCCCCTTGTCCGCCTTGATGGTAGCCACCAAATGTGGAGGTACCGATGCTACCAGCGGCTTGGCTGCCAACCCAGCCGTGGGATGTGCGATGGACCGTCTGGTTGCAGCTGGAGGCAGTGCTATCCTTTCAGAGTGTAACGAGCTGCTTGGTACCGAGGACTATTTGGCCCGGCGGGCGGTTAGCCCAGAAGTGGCAAGAAAGGTCTATGATGCCATCTACGGAATTGAAGATGTACTGCGCAGCGGCCTGGATCCGACTTTGCCTGCCAACAGAAATTTCCTTATTTCCCGTGGCAACTTCGATGGGGGAGTGAGCAGCATCGTGGAAAAGGCCCTAGGCGGTGTACACAAGTCTGGTACCTCGCCTATCGTGGACGTCATCGAATATGCTACCCGCCCCGAATTAGATAAACATGGTTTATTCCTAATGGATTACGAGAGTCATGATGGAGAAGTAGTCACCGGTATGATTGGCTGCGGTGCCCAGCTTGTGGCATTTACCACCGGCCGGGGAAATCCTACCGGCCACCCAATCGCCCCAGTAATCAAGATCACGGGCAACTCCAGAACCTTCCACAGCATGGAAGAAAACTTTGACTTTGACGCCAGTTCGATCATCTCTGAAGGTCGGCCTGTGGATGAAGTAGGCCATCAACTGCTGGATTTGATTGTCCGGGTAGCAAGTGGTGAGTTAACCAGCGCTGAACGGTTTGGTGGCACAGAATTATTCTGTGTAGGTCGTCGTCATGGCTACCGCAGAAAGACCCGCGAAGAGCTCTGGGCAGGCCATAGTTGTCCTTTGTAATATGGAGAAATTGTTTTGCGGCCTTTTATAGCTCCATAGGCGCTACGGGATAAGATCAGTGAGGAGAGCCTCAACCACTACAAGGGAGACGTGCTTTTCTGCGGCACCCGCAATATACATAGCACCATCAATACTACGCGGGGTGTTCACCGCGGGCAAGCACATCTCTTGTCCGGAATATTACACAGCCAAAGATTTTTAAAACCACCGGCACAGCCGGTGGTTTTTTGTTGTATTAAAAGGTTGGAGAGGCAGTTGTATGCCTCTCCCGTCTTAGCAACTGGGTTCCATCTCTATTTTCTCACATATATCCTGGGTAATAGCAGGATCAAAGAGTCCTTACCTGAACGGTTCAGGTAAGCTGAAGGGGGTGATTATTTTGGAAAAGATCCAAGTAGTAGTTACGAACTAGGTCCATGGCATCCTGAATCAAGGGAGTGAGATAACCGTTTTTCTTGTAGATCAGAGAGAGCGGAATCATCAAATCTTGGGACCGCAGGTCAAAAGCCACCAATTCCGGTCGAGACATAGCATCCTTCAGCCCAGTCTCCACCATAAAGCAGAACCCCAACCCCTTAGCCACCAGCCCCAAAGCTGTACTGTTGTTGGTAGTATAAAGCCGGTCAGGAAAAAGGAGTCGGTTTCGCTCTAGAAAATTGTTCACTTGCCGGCCCACAGTCAGGCTGCGGCTGAGAGAGATCAAACGTTGTCTACTGAGAGGCTGCAGATCGAGATGCCTACCCGCCGACCACTGATCGAGAAAGTTCTGTGTTGCCTCGTTGTAACGGTTCATCACCAGCAAAATGCGCTCATGGGCAATGACCTCCTGAACCAGGGTGTCTGGAATCCCAATCACAGCAGTGTTCATGATGGAAAAATCGACTTGCTCGTTGATCGTAAGGGTTGCCAGCTCGCTCACTGGAAATTCAAAGAGTGTCACCTGAGCCTGGGGATGCTGTGCCAAAAAATCGGGGAGAATTTCGGGAAGGAGGAGTGATCCCCGCCAAGTACCCAAGCCAATATTGAGCTCCTGACTGCGATTGCTGTTTAGACTACACAGGTCGGACTGGAGTTTCTGATACAAATGGTCGTTGCTCTCCAAATAACTCTGGTAAATACGTCCCGCTTCAGTAAGCTGAATGGGGTTCCGGGATCGGTCAAAGAGTTTGACTTCCAGGGCGTCCTCCAGCTTCGCAATGTACTGGCTGAGAGAGGACTGAGAAATATACAGCTTCTCCGCCGCTCTGGATATGCTTTTTTCTCTGGCGATGGTTAAAAAATATTCCGGATTTCGATTGATAACCATAAAATAAATCTCCTTCCCAGAGCAAAGCGGATACCTTGGGGCACTAAAAAAATTAACTTATATGTCTATGACTTTAACCATTGTATCACGATGTTGATTGACTGACAAGGAGGCACTTATCTGCTGCGCATTTGTTCTCATGAGCCATTTTTCATGCCAAATATCTTCTTATGTGTCCAAAATTAAATTTTTTTATGGACCCTCACCCTGTACAGAGCAGAAAAGGATAGCAGGATGAAAACACGCTCCGGCATATCATGCCGGAGCGCTGCTAATTGATTTCAATTTAATCGTTCGTTTTCTTATTGGGGCGCAAATAACTGAGGAGAACCACTGCAACCACCATCACCGCGGCCACAACGCCAGCTTTTGGCATGATAAAATCATAGATCCATACAGAGGCAGGACCGTTCATGATGAACAGGCAGACAACCTGAACCAACAGCATGGCGATTAAGCTTAACACAAAGACAGTCAGGCAAACAGTATATATCACATCGAGCAGCTTACAAAATCCCTTCATATCTTACCCTCCCTTAAGCGTTTGCAATAGGCAGGACTCCCAGAGCAATCAGTCCGCCCAGGATTGTAATCGGAATAACGTAATGGAACACGAGTGGGAAGAAGGTTTTACCTACGTCTTTCACATCGGCTAGGCTGCAGGCGACAAAGATCGGCGGAGAACTGGGAGGAGACGCGCCCTCAGTGGACATCCAAATGAGGAAGGCGGCCAGCGCGGCCACAGGGCTGCAGCCCACACCCACCAGAGCGGTAAAAGCCACAAGGCCCGTAGCCATGGTGGTGGCTACACCGCCCAGAGGGCCTCCAACCAACGCTACCAGAGCACCCACAATGAACACCATAACCACCTTGGGCAGATCCAAAGCGGCCAGCAGAGCACTCAGATCGTCGCCAAAGCCGATGCTGGACAAAGCGCTGCTGCCGGCGATGGCGAACAAGAACACACCGCCCACTCCAAGGAAGTTGCTCTGTGTTTCTTTCAGCAGCCCGATCCAGCCGCTGACGCTGTGAGGCAGACGCTTCCAGCCCTCAATGATGGCAATAATGCTCATAAGAATGGGGACCCAGACGACAATGCTGATAGAACCAACGCCATCTTCACCAAAGGATGGAATAGATTCCAGTACGCCAGCCAAGGGGCTCAAAGTGAGAACCAGGGGGACAATAATGCTGACAAACATCATCAGCGCGGGCCAATTTTTCTTCAGGGACTCGCCCAGAGGAAGAATTTGATCCTGTGGGGTGGCCTGAATATGGTTGCGTCCGACATAAAAGCGAACCACAAGCAGACGGTAGGCCACACACCAAAGGCCTGCAGTAAGCATGGCTACATAGAAAGTATCAATGGTGACCAGAGCAGCCACCTCGGCCATACCCAGCATCAGGAACATAGCCGAACTTGCGGGGAAAGACTGACCAGAGCCGGCGTTTCCAGCAGTCAGAGTAGCGGCAAGCTCTCTGGGCCAGCCGGTCTTAACCAGCCAGGGGATAGTAATGGTACCCACAGTCGCGGCGTTGGCGGTAGAGTTGCCTGACACCAGACCCAGCATTCCACTGGCCAGTACAGCCACATAGCCTGGGCCACCGCGCAGACGACCGACAAGGGAATTAAGAATCTCAATCAATTCACCGATAATCCCTGTTTTTGTCATGATGGCCGACATAAAGACGAACATCATAGTGGCCACGAAAATTTCGTCAGTAGCTGCCGCACAGAATGCCTCTACAACCGTTGTAATGTAATTGTCGATTCCTCCAAATGCGGCCGCAACGAGAAAGCCCAGCAACATGGCCTCTGTGATAGACCGTTTGATTACTGCGTTCCACACAATAACGACAGCCAGATACACCACAAATGCCCATACGCCAATTCCAATTTCCAAAAGAACCCCTCCTTGTTATCATACTGGTACATTCAGGTTAAGGAAGCAATACACTTCCTACTCTTCTACGGTTTCACTTTTACGCGGATAGGCAATCCCCCTTTTTCTATCTACCAATCGCCTTTTGTGTCCCCTTGCCGACCATAGTTTTGTATCGTCAGCATCCCGGTTTCAGCTGGAAGCACAAAGTCGATAGTGGCTGTCATCATAACGTGTAGTCCAACATACCCCCGGCAGGCGCAGCCTGACCGGCTCTCCGCCCCTGTGCCTCAGTATTCCATAGGGTGGTCGTTGGCTTGAATATCTGCAATATTTACAGATTGACATATAAATTTTATAACATCTTTACACGTACTAAGACGGAGCAAGTTTTCCTCTCTACCCGTATGCTGCAGGGTAACAGGAGGCTATATAATGGATATTATGCACAAACTTGTCCGCTTTTAATTGTGCATTTTCATGCTTTATGGTAGCAGTAACGAGAGATAAAGTCAATTTTAAAGTTGCCAATGGCGATATTAGTAAACTCTTATAATGCCACGGCAAGCCCGCACACTATAAGTTCTCGCTTATAGAAACATGTGCATTAAAGTATTGGAAAAGACGGTATCTATCAGGTATGCTGAAAAGCAGAACGAGGATGTTCACAGGCTGCCCGTGGCAATGCCAGACTGGGACTCAAAATCAATCAAATCTGGAAAGGAAGCAATCAGCATGGGAAAAATTTTAATTACAGAATCCGTTCACGCTGTAGGGCCTGACATTCTATCGAAAGCAGGACATCAGGCGGTCTATGCCGATCGGGATATGGATGTGATCCGCCGTGAAATCGTTGACGCGGACGCTGTCTTTGTTCGCATCATCGAGTTGCCCCAATCATTGCTGGAGACTGGGAAAAACCTGAAAATAGTCAGCAAGCACGGCGTGGGTGTGGATAACATCGACCTGGAATACTGCAAGAAGGCAGGGATCGCGGTCACCATTACCCCGGATGCCAACGGCCTGTCAGTCGCTGAACACGCCTTTGCTCTGATGATGTCCCTGTCTAAAAAAATCATTCCTGTCTCTAAGGCTTACAAGGAGATTGGATTTGCCGCTAAGAACACCTCCCCCTGCATGGAGATCTCCGGCAAGACTGTAGGCGTGGTAGGGCTTGGGAAAATCGGCACACGCTTTGCCAAAATGTGTCTCTACGGATTCGGCATGGAAGTGCTGGCTTATGACCCCTTTGTCACGGAGGCTCCTGAGGGAATTACACTGGTTTCCGACCTAAACGATCTGCTTTGCCGGTCTGATGTTGTCTCCCTCCACTGCTCCCTGGTAGATGGCACTCGTAAGATCATCAATCAAGAGCGGCTGTCCGTCATGAAGCCCTCCGCCCTACTTATCAACTGCGCACGGGGACCTCTGGTTGATGAAGCGGCATTGATCAGCGCGCTTCAGAGCGGCAAGCTAGCTGGCGCCGGCCTGGACGTCACCGATCCGGAGCCCGCCTCCCCAGACAGCCCTCTGTTCCAAATGGACAATGTCATCGTCACTCCTCACTATGCCCCCACCACCTTGGAGGCAGCCATGCGAGTATCCACGATCGCCGCAGAAAACATTGTGTCTTATCTTTCTGGCCGTGAGCCTGTGGGACGACTCATATAAGAGTTCTAAAACGTGAACAAACTCAATTATTTTTAACAGGTATACGAAGGAGGAAATAATTATGAGACTGGCAACTATCAAGTGGAACGATACGGAGATGGCCGGCATCGTAGCCAAGAACGGCATTCTTCCCATCCGCGCCCTGAACGCGGCTAAGGGCACCGCGTGGAGGACCGATA
>NZ_JBHEVC010000008.1:0-114230 GCF_041925235.1 Flintibacter sp. P01028 | reverse complement strand
GCTTTTCCAAAGAAAAAGTACCCTTGGTAGACATCTGGTAGACACCCAGAAAATGGAAAAGCGGGAAAGCCCTGTTTCCCAGCGCTTTCCCGCTTTTTTTGGTAGACATTTGGTAGACAAGATCACAAACTTACATCTTGATATGCCGCTTGAATAGAAACGAGCCGCTGGCGGTATAAATCCACAGCCTCCTGCGGGGCCACCAGCTCGATACCGTCTAAGGCAAAAAGCCAGCCTAAAAACTGGGGACTCATGACTAGAGAGAGGGTGACCCGAAAGTGGGACTCCCCGTCAGGGACCAGAATGATGTCCTGTCCGAAGCGGTCCCAGACCACGCCGGCCATAGATTGGCGGCCCCGAAGGGTAACTGTCATCTCTTTGCCGGAATACATGGCAAAGTGCTTCTGGCCGTAGGAGGCCACCTGAAAGTTGGGATACTGCTCCTGGCCGGAGCGAGGAAGATTGGTGACTACGATATCTGCCATCTTGTCCACCCGGTAGTGGCGCATTTCCTGATTGACATGATCAAAGGCTACCAGGTAGTAGTTCTCGTTGTCCCAGATCAGGCCATAAGGAGAGACAGTATACCGCTTGCCGTCCCGGCGAAAGACCTTCTGGCGAGAAATGTCGTAGTCGAAATATTTGAAGGTGATGGCCTTCTGGGCGGACAGCGCCCCATGGAGCCTGTCTACATTATAATAGATGCTCTCGTTCATCACCTTGATCCGCCCGCTGACATAGACCTGGCGTTGGAGCTGCCGGGCCTGGTGGATGCTAGCCAGCCCCTCTAGCTTGCGAATCAGGGCGTCGCTCTTTTTCTGGGTGATAAAACGGGAGGACTGTACTGCGTCCATGAGCAGCTTCAGCTCCGGCAGCTCAAACTCTCGGGAACCGATGAACCAGCCTGGTGAACGGCCCTTGCGGCTCTGAACATCCAGGCCGAACAAGGAAAGTGTCTCAAGGTCGTCATAGATACTCTTTCGCTCCGCTTTGATGTCCCGCTTGGCCAGCTCCTGAATCATCTCAGGGACGGTGATGGGGTGATCCTCGTCCGTCTGCTCCAGCAGGATCTTGGACAGATAGAGCAGCTTGGATTTTTGATTGGCGCTTTTTGCCACAGGGCATCTCTCCTTTCTCGACTCAAGGATAGCAGAGCCTATGTCCGATAAATAGGACTTTATTGCCAGTGGGCCCAGACGTCGGGACAGTAGCCCACGGTGGCCTGCCTGCCATTCCTGACGATTGGGGTGCGGAGCAAAGACGGGTCCTGGTAGAGCTTCTCCAGTTTAGCTTGGTCGGAGGCCAGATAGGACAGCAGCGCCGCGTCCGGGTGTCCCGTGTCTACCATGACGGCTAGTCCCACGGCGTTTTTCACGCTGGTCAGCTCCCCCAGGCTCATGCCATACTTTTTTACGTCCACAGCCTGAAATTTGATGCGCCGTTCCTTAAACCATCGCTCCGCCTTTTTGGTGTCGAAGCACTTGCTTTTTCCAAAAATCTGAATATTCATCCTATATCCCCCACAAAGATAAAACGAGGGCCAGAATACCCGTCCCGCGTTATCCACTCGCTCCACATAACGGCCGGCCGGACCCACAGTCCGCCCTCCCCGTATAAGGCCCGGTAGACCACCATAGCCTCCCCGGTCTCCGAGTGCGTGGCGGAACCGAGCACCTGGTATTCACTCCCTTTAAAATGGCGGTAGCGCCCCGGCTTGATGTCCATATCCAGTCCCTCCTGTTTTTCCAAAGTATATCATATTCAATTGAACTGGACAAGCTGCCGGTTGGCATGAAAGGCAACCGGCCGGACCATACTAACCGTTACTAACAAAGGAAAGGACGGTAGCGGTCCATGAAAGCAGTTATTATGGCCGGCGGGGAAGGCACCCGGTTGCGGCCCCTATCCCTTGGTGTCCCAAAGCCCATGACTCCCCTGTTCGGGCGGCCGGTAATGGAGCACATCATCACCCTGTTAAAGCGCCACCACATCACCGATATCTGTGTCACTCTGTGCTACAAACCCCAGGCAGTGATGGACTACTTTGGCAGTGGGGAACAGCTGGGCGTCCAGCTGACCTATTTTGTAGAGGAGGAGCCTCTGGGGACCGCCGGAAGTGTTAGAAACTGCCTGTCCCACCTGGGGCGGGAGGACTTCCTGGTCATCAGCGGGGACTGTGTCTGCGACCTGGACCTGACTGAAGCCATCCAGGCGCATCAGGAGCGGGAGAGTTGCGCTACTCTGGTCCTCTACGCCCACCCCAAGCCTCTGGAGTACGGTCTGGTCCTCACCGACGAGCAGGGGCGTGTACAGCGGTTTGTGGAAAAACCCTCTTGGGGCCAGGTGGTTACCAACATGGTAAATACAGGCATCTATATCCTATCCCCACGGGCTATGGAGCTGGTGCCCCAGCAGGGCCCCTTTGACTTTGGCAAGGACCTGTTCCCTACCCTGCTGGAACAGAGGATGCCTCTGTACGGCTGTCCCCTGGAGGGCTACTGGTGCGATATGGGGGACTGCGGAGCCTATCTTAAGTGTGTTCAGGACGCCCTGGATGGACGGGTAACAATGGACCTGAATATTCCCCAGCGGAGCGACGGGATCTGGTCCGCCCAATCTCTTCCCCAAGGGATCACGCTGACGCCTCCCTGCTGGATCGACCGGGATGTGGAACTGGAACCAGGCGCCATTGTAGGCCCCTATGCGGTAATCAGCAGAGAGTGCCGGGTGGGAGAACGGGCGGTGGTCCAGCGGTCCGTCCTGCTGGAAGGAACCGCCGTAGACTCTAGGGCCTCACTGGACGGCGCCATTTTATGCCCCGGCTCTGCCGCTCAGAAGAAGTCTATTTTGAAGGATGGAGCTGTGCTGGGGGACAACGCCCTGGCGGAGGAGGGGGCCATCCTGTTGGAGCGGGTGCGTCTGTGGCCTGGGCAGACAGCCCCCGCTGGCTGTCGGCTGGCCCGATCTATCACCAGCGGCAGCCAGAAGGGAGTGCACCGCTTCGGGGATGGCGGGGTAATCCGGGGCGTGCTGGGCGAGGATCTGGGGCCAGACGCCCTGCTGGGGATCGGCAGCGTCCTGGGTGTGGAGGGCCAGGTTGGACTAGGATGTTCCAATACTCCCGGAGCCAGAATGCTGGCCCGGGCGGCCGCGGCGGGAGCCGCGGCCGCAGGTGGTCAGGTGCTGACCTATGGCCTGGACAGCCCCGTCCAGGGAGCCTGGGTGTCCGCCTGCCGTATGCTGCCCATCTCCCTCTTTATAGAGGAAGGGGAGGAGCGCGTCTTTCTCCATTTCTTTGACCGCCAGGGCCTGCCTCTGGAGCGGGCCAGGGAGCGGAAGCTGGAGCACGCCCTTCTCCAGGGGGAGTTCCGGCGGGTCCGAGCCCGGCAGGTGGGGCAGATGGAGCGTCTGGAACTGACGCGGAGGCAGTGGGCCGACCAAGTGGCTGCCGCCGCCTCACTGGGTCACCCCGCCCTCCGCCGGGTGACGGTGGCGGTGGAGGGAAATGGTCCGGATGACCGGGCCATACGGGCGGTCCTCCTGTCCCTGGGCTGCCAGGTGGAGGACCGCTGGCGGCCGGGCATCCCGGCCTTCCGGGCCAGCCACGGCGGCTTCTGTCTTACCGCCCAGGATGAGCGGGGCGCCATCCTGGATTCCAGCCAGCTGCTGGCCCTGGTGGCCCTCATCGAGATGGAGAACGGTTCTGGCAGACTGGCCGTCCCCTCCGGGGCCAGCGCCGCGGTGGACTTGGTAGCCGCCGGTTATGACGGGACCGTCCTGCGGCTGGACCGGGACGGAAAGCCAGCCAGGGACCTGTATGCCGCTCAACCTTGGTTTTGGTCGGCGCCCAGCGCCGCAGCCCGGATCTGCGCTCGGATGGGCGTATCGGGCCAAAAGCTGGACGCGCTGATCTCCAAGACCCCCCGCTTCTCCTCCTGGCGGCGGGAGGTCCCCCTCTCCTCAGACCGGGGGCGGGTCATGGAGGCTATGGTTCGGGAGCAGGGCCGGACCTGCGGGGGCGAGGGCCTACGTGTCCACACTGGGGGTGGCTGGGTCTATCTGGTCCCCCTGGCCCGCCGGTCCGCCCTTCGGGTGGTGGGCGAGGGCCCCGACCTGGAGATCGCCGCCGAGTTGTGCGATTTCTACGCCGGGCGGGCGGCCCAGCTGGACCGGGCCATTTCTGAACAATGTGCCCAAGGAAGGGATAAAAAGTAGTTCTTTTGTTCTCTTGAAAGCAATAGTATACTTTTAGAAAAAAGTGTGGTATACTATCTGTGCCAGTAATTGGCTTTGTTTTTGATTTATGCGCGTACGGGCCCCAGGCCCGCGCGTTTAAATATATCCTGTGCGCCCAAACCGTGAGTAACAGGCGGGGTCGGCCCACAGGGGACCAAGGCGAGATCCACTAGACAGGCGAAGGGACCATTTTCCCCTCCGGCGAGGCAGGGCCGGAGGGGGGCAGTCCTTCCGTCCAGTAGCTGTGCCGTGGGGCACGGCTGGTTTTTGTGGGTCCTTTCGCCGCTACATCCAAATTAAAACGACGACAAGGAGTATTTATGGCTGAAAAATTGAAAATCATTCCTCTTGGCGGCCTCAACGAGATCGGCAAGAACCTCACGGTTTACGAGTACGGCGGCGACATCGTGGTGGTGGACTGCGGCATGGGCTTCCCCGACGACGATATGTACGGCATCGACGTAGTCATCCCCGATGTCAGCTATCTCATTAAGAACCAGCAGAAGATTCGGGGCATCTTTATCACCCACGGACATGAGGACCACATTGGCGCCCTGCCCTATGTCCTCCGCTCCATCAACGCCCCTATCTACGCCACCCGGATGTCCGCGGGCCTCATTAAGCTGAAGCTGGAGGAGCACCGTCTGCTGGATAAGACCAAGCTCATCACCTGCGAGGCGGGGGATGTGGTCAAGGCGGGGAAATTCAGCGTGGAATTTATCCACGTCAACCACTCTATTGCCGACGCGGTGGCCTTTGCCATCAAGTGCCCTGTGGGAACCTGTGTCCACACCGGCGACTTTAAGATCGACACCACCCCCATCCAGGGGGGGATGATGGACCTGGCCCGCCTGGGCGAGCTGGGCAAGGAGGGCGTGCTGGCCCTTCTGGCAGACTCCACCAATGTGGAGCGCCCCGGCTATACCCGCAGCGAGCGCAGCGTGGGCGCCTCCTTTGACGCCCTGTTCCGGGGGTGTGAGGAGCGCATCATCATCACCACCTTTGCCTCCAATGTGGACCGCATCCAGCAGATCATCGACGTGGCGGCCCGGTACGGCCGGAAGGTGGCGGTCACCGGCCGGTCCATGGAGAATGTGATGAAGGTCTCCTCCGAGCTGGGCTATATGAACATCCCAGACGGAGTGCTCATGGACCTGAACCACATCAAGTCACTGCCCAAGGACCGGGTGTGCATCATCACCACCGGCAGCCAGGGCGAGACCATGTCCGCCCTCACCCGCATGGCCTTCAACACCCACCGCCAGGTGGACCTGCTCCCCGGAGACCGGGTCATTATCTCCGCCTCCGCCATTCCAGGCAACGAGAACGCCATCGGCAACGTGGTCAACGAGCTGTACCGCAAGGGCGTGGAGGTGATGAACGAGCGGGAGATGACCCTCCATGTATCCGGACACGCCTGTCAGGAGGAGCTGAAGATTGTCCACGCCCTGGTCAAGCCCAGGTTTTTCATCCCCGTCCACGGGGAGCAGCGGATGCTCCAGATCCACGCCAAGCTGGCCCAGCAGATGGGCATGACCCCCAACCAGGTCATCATCGGCGACATCGGCCGGGTCATTGAGCTGACCCATTCCTCCGCCAAGCTGGCGGGTACCGTCACCGCCGGGCAGGTCTTTGTGGATGGCTACGGCGTGGGCGACGTGGGCAGCGTGGTCCTTCGGGACCGGCGGCACTTGGCCCAGGACGGCATGATCGTGGTGGTCCTATCCATGTCCGGCGAGGACGGCGCTCTGGTGTCCGGCCCGGATATCATCACACGGGGCTTCGTCTATGTGAAGGAGTCCGAGGGGCTGATGGAGGAGCTGCGCCAGGTGGCCCTGGAGGCCATCCAGTCCGTGGACGGCCGATACGCCACCGACTGGTCCGCCATCAAGGGGGCCATCAAGGGCGACCTGTCCAACTACCTCTATAAAAAGACCAAGCGGTCCCCCATGATCCTGCCTGTCATCATGGAGGTCTGACGGCCTTAACAAATGAAAACAGCCCCCTGGGTGTACGGTCCTGTGCCACACGCCCGGGGGGCTGTTATTATAATGTAAGGGGACCGTGATCTCATGTCCTGGAGATGTGTGGTAGCACGGGGAACAGCAGCCCCAAGCAGCGGGTTCCCCGCCCCAGGCAGAGATCCCCTGAAAAGCCGCCAATTTCCTCTGCTGTAACAATCCGGACGCAATATTACGGTTCTGTTACACTTGTATCAAACCCGTTGACTTCAAATTTGACTTCTGCTAAGATAATCACGAGGCAAGGGGAGTTATACAGGGCTAATGCCCTAAAAAGTCCTCAAAGCCTCGAAAAAATGGGGATTTTGTCAGAAAAGTCCCCGAAAAAATTTAAGGAGGAATCCCGAATGAGAAACCTGAAACGGGCTCTTAGCCTGGCTCTGGCTTCCGTCATGGTCATGGGCCTGATGGTAGTCGGCACCGGCGCGAGCTACGCCGATGTGTCTTCCGAGCAGAATCAGGAAGCCATCGAAGTTCTCCAGGAAGTCGGCATCATGACCGGCGACGAGAACGGCAACTTCAACCCCAACGCTAAGGTCACCCGCAACGAGATGGCCGTGGTCATGTCCAACCTGCTGGACTACCGCGTAGCCAACTACAAGGGCACCAGCCCCTTCACTGATGTGCCCTCCTGGGCCGAGCCCTATGTGGCTGCCTGTTACACCAACGGCATCATCGCCGGCTACGATGCCAAGACCTTCGGCGGCAGCGACTCCGTCACTACCTCCCAGGCCGCTCTGATGCTGATGAAGGCCCTGGGCTACTTCCAGTATCAGTCCGACTTTGAGGACGACTGGCAGTTCGCCACCATCAAGCAGGCTGGCAAGATCGAGCTGTTTGAAGATGTGGACTCCGGCGTTACCGAGGCCATGACCCGCAACGACCTGGCTCAACTGGTTCTGAACGCTCTGGAGTCCGGCATGGTCGAGGCTGACGACGACACCATCAAGGTCAACGCCGACGGTGTGATCGTAGAGGCCGGCAAGGTCACCTACAATTATGTCACCAGCGACAAGGCTTATGCCCGCGCCATCAGCGATCTGCAGCCCACCTCCTCCACCAGCTCTACTAAGGGCTCCATCGTGGAACTGGGCGAGAAGCTGTACAACGGCGACCTGAAAAAGGACGAGGGCAGCGACGATTTCAACCGTCCCGCCAACGTCTGGACCTATAAGTCCAGCGAGATCGGCAAGTATGCCGACTCCGCCGAGCAGACCTGGACTGTCAAGGTCACCGAGAAGGCTCTGTACCAGGCTGTCGGCTCCGCCGCTTTTGATAACTACGACTGGGCCATCTACCAGAACGGCGGCCTGGTTGCCGAGGACACCAACGCCGCCCCTCACGCTGCCCGCGACCTGGCTATCGCTCACAGCAAGACCAGCAGCGAGCGCGTGCTGACCGCTGACAAGGGCGTCCTGACTGAGGTCTTCGTGGACTCCGACAAGGAGACCGTCGTTCTGACCCTGATCGACACCGGCGTAGCCAAGGTCACCAAGGTCACCGGCGACGAGGGCGACTACGAGGTCACCGTGTCTTTTAAGACCAAGGTAAACAACGGCGCTGGTTCTGCTTACACCCCCGACAACAAGTTCACCACCGATCAGAAGTTTGAGAAGGACGACATCGTCATCTACACCGCTTCTGTTTCCTCCGGCGAGATCGAGTCCCTGGCTGTAGCCGAAACTGTAGCCGGCAAGGTCACTGCTGTGAAGAACGCCGACTACGCCACTCTGGACGGCACCAAGTACAGCTACAACTACGCTTACACCAAGGCTGTCGCCGCCAACGGTATCGGCACCGGCCTGTACAACCTGGAGGACAGCGTCGCCGACGCCAACCCCGTCATCGACAAGGAAGCCACCCTGTATCTGGATGCTTACGGCTACGCCGTGGCCTTCGAGGGTGATACCGCTACTGCCGAGGATTACCTGTTCGTGAAGGAAGTGGGCACTGTCTTCAACAGCGAGCCCTCTGCCAAGGTCGTCTTCTATGATGGCACTGAGGACACCATCACCGTAGACCAGATCATCGACGGCGGCAAGTCCTATGACGCCGTTAAGAATGGTGGCGACAATAGCACCACCAAGACCGTTGCTGAGAAGACCATCTACAAGTTCACCAAGGGCTCCAGCAGCTATGACCTGGAGGTCGTCGCCGAGAAGGCCGGCACCAGCGCCACTGTGAAGAAGGATGTTCCCTCCATCTCCGCCACCGGCACTGCGAATGGGCAGGCTACCAACAACAATACCGTGTTCGTAGACGTGGAGAATAACAACTCCTGGGTCGGCTACAAGAACGTATCCAGCAAGACCGGCGCTGATGTAAAGCTGGTTCTGAACAGCGACAACGTGGCTGAGGTCGTCTTCATCTATGGTAACTTCACCAGCGATGCCGACGCCGAGGACTACATCATCCTAAAGGGCACCGGCTATCAGGCTGAGAAGGACAAGAACAACAAGACCGTCTATCGCTTCATCGACGCCTATGACGCCAACGGCGAGAAGGTCGAAGACCTCTATACCGCCAGCGAGACTCTGGCTAAGAATGCCAAGAAGGCTATGTACCTGATCGACAAGCGCGATGGCGATGACTATGTCCAGACCTGGACCGCCAAGTTCGATCTGAAGAGCAACGCCGGTAAGGCCGCTGCCAACTGGGCTACCGCCGCCAAGGACGGCGTGCTGACCCTGAACACTGGCATCACCTTCGGCGGCAACGCCAAAAAGACCTTTGCCTATGACGACAACACCGTCTTCGTGGTGGTGGAGCTGAAGGCCAATGGCGATGTGGACCTGCTGCGCACCGGCGATATCTCTGATATCGAGGCCGATACCACTCGCGCCGCTGACACCACCGGCGTGTATGTCATGACCGTGGACAACGAGTATGACCAGGCTCCTCTGGCCGAGACTGTCCTGGTTGTCGTACCCGACGACAAGGGCATCACTGAGGGCGGCAAGGACCCCGTGGTGACCACCGATGGTTCTGTGACCGTCGGGCTGACGAACTCCAGCAGTCTGGCTATGACCATCACCGCTCCTACCATTGATGGCAAGGACATCTCTGGTTGGGAAGCCAAGAATGTCACTGTGAAGACCACTCTGACTGTTGACGGGAAAGACTTCGCTAAGACTGTCAGCAGCGCTAAGGATGAGAAGGTTTCTCTTGGTGCTACTCTGAGTTCCCTCGACGACAGCGCACTGCCCAATGTGGCTATCTCCGGCAGCCATACTTATCAGGCTACTGTCGTTGTCACCTTCCAGGGCATGGACAACAACACCTATACTCTGACCGGTTCCAGCGCCATGATCTTCTCCTAAGCTTTTATTGGTCAGCAATCTAAGACAACCATAACGTGTCGCCCCTGGGCCAGTTGGCCTGGGGGCGATTCTTTCATATCAGGCTAGTGCAAGGTAATGGTATACCGTCCCATTTCGGTTGGTGGCAATATTGGCAGCCTTGCTCTGGTCCGAGAAAATTTTGACGGCAAACCCGGTGTCCGTGATTTCCGCGCAAATGATGTTGCAGCGGTCATTTTTTAACCGCAGAGGGTATCCGTCTAAGATCAAGCCGCCCTGACAGGTAAAATAGTTTGGTGGACAGTAGTAAAAGCAGGTCGTTCCATCTTCTGGAAATAAAAGCACCGCCTTGGGACGGAACCCCAGATAGATTGTCCGGTCTGCCGTCCCGTCGCCGGTATAGGTCCCGGTGACGATTCTTGGAATTACTTTGTCTAACTTTGCGTTGTCAGCATTGAAGTCCTCCCGGAGGACGGGGTCTTCCGCCGCCCATTGATTGAGCTGGAAATGTTCCGTGTAACTGCTTGCCATAGTCCATCGTCCTTTCTGTGTTTGAAATCTTTGATTGGGGCGTGAGGCCTTTCCCTCTGTCTAACACAAAAAACCGCCCCGGAGTGGGACGGTTTCATACATTTTTTGGAAATTATAATACTTCTATATTCAAAAAAAGAAAAAGGGCGCCGCGGCTGCGGCGCCCTGATCGAATCAGAAAAATCTTACTTGTGATCCACAGAGTACATGTGCTTGATGAGCTCCAGGACCTTGTTGGAGTAGCCGATCTCGTTGTCGTACCAGGACACGACCTTCACAAAGGTGTCGGTCAGGGCGATGCCGGCGTCGGCATCGAAGATGGAGGTACGGGGATCGCCCAGGAAGTCGCTGGACACCACAGCCTCGTCGGTGTAGCCCAGGATCCCCTTCAGTTCACCCTCGGAGGCGGCCTTCATAGCGGCACAGATCTCCTCATACTTTGCGGGCTTGGCCAGGTTAACGGTCAGGTCCACCACGGACACGTCCAGGGTGGGAACACGCATGGACATACCAGTCAGCTTGCCGTTCAGCTCGGGGATGACCTTACCCACGGCCTTGGCGGCGCCGGTGGAGGAGGGGATAATGTTGCCGGAGGCGGCGCGGCCACCGCGCCAGTCTTTCAGAGAGGGGCCGTCCACGGTCTTCTGGGTGGCGGTGGTGGAGTGGACAGTGGTCATCAGACCGTCGGTGATGCCCCAGTTATCGTTCAGAACCTTGGCGATGGGGGCCAGACAGTTGGTGGTGCAGGAGGCGTTAGACACGAACTTCATGTCGGGGGTGTACTTATCCAGGTTGACGCCGCAGACAAACATGGGAGTGTCGTCCTTGGAGGGGGCGGACATAACAACCTTCTTGGCGCCTGCGTCCAGGTGGCCCTGGGCCTTCTCTTTGGTCAGGAACAGGCCGGTAGACTCCACCACATACTCGGCGCCCAGTTTAGCCCAGGGCAGGTCAGCGGGGTTGCGCTCGGCGGAGACAGGGATCTCCTTGCCATTGACGATGATGGCGCTCTCAGTGTAGCCGATCTCGGCCTGGCAGTGGCCATGCATCGTATCATACTTCAGCATATAAGCCAGGTAGTCGGCGGGACACAGGTCGTTGATGCCAACGATCTCGATCTCGGGGTGGTTCAGGCTGGCGCGGAACACCATACGGCCGATGCGGCCAAACCCATTGATGCCAACTTTGATGCTCATGTTGAAAACTCCTTTTTTTCAAAGAATCAATATCTATTGCTTCCACTGGTATTATACCCCGTTTCAATGCCTTTTGATAGTGACTTTTTTCATATATTTCGGGAGGATTTTCCAATACTTTTCCGATAAAATTGGCAATTCGACAAGTTAAGCGAGGACTAGGTAGGATTTTCGGAGGTTCTTTGGGGTTAAGGCGGGGCTTATCCGCCGCTTTCCCCAAAGAGGCTGTTTTTCGACTTTTCTCTTGTTGCCAGTGGAAATTTTTGATATACTGGAAATGCGTCATGATAGCGGCGCAGGCAACACATCCTAACCGCGCGGCTGTCTTCGGTACGCGCCTTAAGAAACCCTGACCGAAAGGATGCGACATGATCGAATTAAACCTGTCTATTTTAGAAAATCTGCCAGAGGCGGCGGTCTATGTCGTGCTGGGACGGATCACGGCCATCAATCCCATGGCGGCCCACTATCTGCCCCAGTTGGAGATCGACGGACCGGTGCCCGGTTATCTGGACCTGCCCCGGTATGGCCCTAAGGGGGTTGGCACGTTTACCGCCGGACGGACCACCTATGCCTTCAGCCGTACAGACACAGGAGAGGGACAGTTGTTTTTGTTCCACCCCGCCCCACAGACGTCGCTGACAGACCTGCAGCTGGAGGGGACTATCCGGCAGATGCGGCAGCTGATGGCGGAATTTCTGACCCAGATCGGACCCATGACAGAGGGGGGAGAGGGGAAGCTCTCTACCGCGGCCCGGGAGAATTTCAGCAAGAGCTACCACCGGATGTTCCGACTGCTGAACAACCTAGATTTTGTCACTTCGGCTGCCGGGCCGGACGGCATCCCCTTCCGACCGTCCGTATTAGACCTGGCTGGGCTGTGCCGCCAGATCGCCCGGGACGCGGGCCAACTGCTTCAGCAGGACACCCACCTGGAGTACCGCTCTGACCTGCCCTCTCTGCTCATCCAGGGAGATATCCCCCTCCTTCAGCGTATGCTGCTGGGGCTGATCTCCAACTCAGTACAGACGATGAGGGGTGGCGTGGTGCTCCTCTCTCTGCGCCGTCAGGGTGACCGCGCTGTACTCTCCCTCACAGACAGCGGGGAGCGGCCCTCTGACCGGCAGTTGGCGGCCCTGTTGCAGCAGGACACTGATCAAGCTATCCCCCAGCCCGGCCAGGGGGCCGGACTGGGCCTGTCGGTAGTTCGGCACATCGCAGCCCTCCACAGGGGGACCATGCTGGTGGAGTGGGGTGAGAAGGCCCCGGTCATTCTCATCTCTCTGCCTGCTGGTGCCCAGGAGCGGCTTGCGGTGCGCACACCGGAGGTACAGCAGGATGGCGGCCTATCCCCACTGCTGGTAGAGTTGTCCGACGTGCTGCCCCCTCAGCTCTTTGGTCAGGAAGGGCTGGACTAAAATTCTTTTGCGGACGGCCCGGAATAAGAGTTCCGGGCCCCTTTTATGCCCGATAATTCTCGAAACCCCTTGACGGTCCCCGCCGCCCAGGGGTAAAATATCTTGTTTGTATTAGGAAAGAACGGGGGAGTCTTTTGTGAGCAAGACAGGCTTTGACAACCAGCGGTATCTGCAGCTCCAGTCCCAGCATATCCAGGACCGGATCGATCAATTCGGGGGCAAGCTGTATCTGGAATTCGGGGGCAAGCTCTTCGACGACTACCATGCGTCCCGCGTCCTGCCCGGCTTCGCGCCGGACAGCAAGGTCCGGATGCTGGAGAAGCTGAAGGACAAGGCGGAGATTCTCATTGCCATCAAGGCCGGCGATATCGAAAAGAACAAGGTCCGTGGGGACCTGGGTATCACCTATGACAGCGAGGTACTGCGCCTCATCGATATTTTCCGGGGCAGGGGCCTGTTCGTGGGCAGCGTGGTGGTGACCCAGTATACCGGCCAGCCTGCCGCCGACGCCTTCCAGTCCCGGCTGGAGCAGTTAGGCGTCAAAGTGTACCGCCACTACCCCATCGCCGGCTATCCCCATAATATCACAAAGATCGTCAGCGACGAGGGCTTTGGAAAAAATGACTATGTGGAGACCAGCCATCCCCTGGTGGTGGTCACCGCCCCCGGCCCGGGGAGCGGGAAGATGGCCACATGCCTCTCCCAGCTCTACCATGAGCACAAGCGGGGCATTGTGGCCGGCTATGCCAAATTTGAGACCTTCCCCGTCTGGAACCTTCCGCTGAAGCATCCGGTAAACCTGGCCTACGAGGCGGCGACCGCGGACCTGGACGACGTGAATATGATCGATCCCTTCCATCTTCAGGCCTATGGGCAGACCACCGTCAACTACAACCGGGACGTGGAGGTATTCCCCGTTCTGGCGGCCATGTTTGAAAAGATTACCGGAAGCTGCCCCTATAAGTCCCCCACTGATATGGGGGTGAATATGGCAGGCAACTGCATCACTGACGATCCGGTGTGCCGGGAGGCCGCCTGTCAGGAGATCGTCCGCCGCTACTATGAGGCCCTGTGCGATCAGCGCCAGGGCCGTGGCTCGGAGGACACGGTATACAAGCTGGAGCTTCTGATGCAGCAGGCCGGCGTCACCCCCGATATCCGCCCTGTGGTGGCAGCGGCCGCCCACATGGCCGAGGAGACCGGCGAGCCCGCCATGGCCATCCAGCTGGCAGACGGCACTATGGTCACCGGAAAGACCTCAGAGCTGATGGGCTGCTCCGCCGCCGCCCTGCTTAACGCCTTGAAATATCTGTCCGGCGCGGGAGGCCACGGAATCCATCTCATTGCCCAGTCCGCCATTGAGCCCATCCAGACCGTGAAGGTCAAGCATCTGGGTTCAGCCAACCCCCGTCTCCACAGTGACGAGGTGCTTATCGCCCTGGCCTCCTCGGCCAACGCCGATCCCAAGGCCGCCAGGGCCCTGGATCATCTGGAAGAATTAGGGGGATGTCAGGCCCACTGCACCGTCATCCTCTCCCCCGCCGACGCGGTGACCTATAAAAAGTTGGGCCTTCAGCTCACCTGTGAGCCCCAGTACCAGACCAACAAACTCTATCACCGGTAACATGAAGGGTGGCGTTGGCTTGTCCAAACGAAGTTCAGCAGAGACAGCGCTCCTTCTGGGGGCGCTGGTCTTCTATCTGTATATTGCCTGGTCGGTGCCATACAGTACCACGGACGATCTGCAGTGGGGCATGGACCAGGGGCTGCGCTGGTGGCTCCAGGGATCGCTGAACAGCCGGTATGTGGGTAATTTCTTTGCCGTTGCCATGTGCCATTCTCCACTGGTCAAAACTCTGATCATGGGGCTGACCATGTTCGCTATCCCTCTCCTAATGGCCCGACTGGCGGCTCGTGGGGAAGAGCGGTCCCTCCTGCCCATTTATCTGGCCTCCAGCGCGGGGCTGCTGCTCATGCCGCCCGTCATGTGGCAGGAGACCTACGCATGGGTGTCCGGATTTGGCAACTATGTAGTGCCCACCCTCTTATTTCTGGTATGGCTGCTTCTGGTACGCCGCGTCGTGGATAGGGGCGGACATCGTCTGCTCTGGGCTGTTCTTTTCCTTGCCCTTGAGGTGGTTATGGGGCTGTTCGTGGAAAATTTGACCTTGCTGTTTTTGGGGGCCGCTCTGCTGACCGCCCTCTGCTCCTTGGGAAACAAATCCGCGCGTTTGCCCCTGTGGGCGGGATTCTTAGGCTCCGCCCTGGCAGCGGCCATCATCTTTGGCGGCGGTTCTTTTTCCCACCTACTTTTGGAAGGCTCCGCCCTCAACGGTCTGCGTGACCTGACCTTCGACTGGTCTGGGGGCCTCCCAGCGGCTTTGACTGGTATCCTGGAACAGTATTTCGTCCGCCTGCTGCCTATCAGTTTCCTGCGGGGGCCCCATATCGCCCTGCCCTCGGCGGTCATCCTTGCCCTCGGCTTCTGGAACAGCCGGCTCCGTCCCCTGGCGCTTCTGGGGCTTCTGCCGCTGGGTTACCACGGGCTGCTCCTCCAGACTGAGGAATACGACACTCCCGTTCGAGTTGCCGTCAGCGCCCTGATCTGGGCCCTGGTCCTTTTGGCCCCGTTGGTTCAGCGGACAGAACCTAGTGTAAAGCTCGGCCGGTTCCTCCTCTGCTTGGCCGCCCCACTGTCCTTACTCCCCCTGGCCGCTACCACTACCCTGGGCCAGCGGCTGTATTTTTTCCCCATGGCCATGCTGATTCTGACCGCCGCCGATATGGCCGCCCCGCTGCTCGCCCGTTGGCCCGTCCAGCTCCTGACCAGTGGGGCGCTGGCGGCTCTGATGATCTGCTGGGGGTGGATGCACTGGACAGTGCTGGGCTGTACAACATTGCGGGAGGAACTCACCTCCCAGGCGGTGGAACAGGGAAACGACACCCTGATCCTGCCTACCGACCGGTACGAGAGGGTGGTCTGGCACACCCGAAACCCCTGGAATGTGGAGTACGCCGACTACTACCGCCAGTTTTATCACATCCCCGACCAGGTAACGCTGGTCATCCTGCCCGCCGGCTCCTATGAGTGCTGGCCGGATGTTGACCCGGAACAGTGGGAACGGAGGCTGGAATTTTTCCCCTCCAAGGACTACACCCCCTCCTTGCCCTAAGAGGAAGACCGCTCCCCCAGCAATGCCGGGGGAGCGGTCTTTCATTTCAGGCGCCAGATGTCCTGATTGTATTCCTGGATGGTCCGGTCAGAAGAGAAGTAGCCCGACCTGGCGATGTTGACCAGCATCTTTTTGGCCCAGCCCTGCCGGTCGCCGTAGTCACCCACACACTGGTCCCTGGCGGCGATGTAGTCCTCTGTGTCCAGCAGCGCCATGAACCAGTCCTTGCACTTCATATCATTCCACAGGGCCGACAGGCAGGCAGGGTCCCCGATGGATAGCAGCTCCGGGGACACCAGGAAGTCCACCAGCTCCTCGATGCTCGGACGGTGGTAGAGGTCCAGCGGCCGATAGCTTCCTTCATCGTACATTTGGATGACCTGGCCGCTCTGTACGCCGAAGGTGTAGATATTCTCTGGCCCCACCAGCTGGGCGATCTCTACATTAGCTCCATCCATCGTTCCTAGTGTGACCGCCCCGTTAGCCATAAACTTCATGTTCCCGGTGCCGCTGGCCTCCTTGGAGGCCAGGGAGATCTGCTCCGAGATATCACAGGCGGGGATCAGCCGCTCCGCCCAGGTCACATTGTAGTTCTCCACCATGGCCACCCGGAGCCATGGGCGGACCTGGGGGTCCCGCTCGATGAGCTGCTGGAGGCAGAGGATCAGATGGATGATGTGCTTTGCCATGGTATAGGCCGGGGCGGCCTTGGCCCCAAAGAGGACGCTCACCGGCCGCTGGGGCAGCCGGCCCGCCTTGATATCCAGATACTTCCGAATGATATACAGGGCGTTCATCTGCTGCCGCTTGTACTCATGGAGCCGCTTGATCTGGATATCAAAGATAGACTGTGGGTCCAGGGCGATGGACTGCTCGGCCCACAACAGGCGGCAGAGCTGATTCTTGTTGTCCTGCTTGATAGCCAGCAGCCGCTCCAGCACCGCCGGATCGTCCCCGAAGTTCAACAGGTCCTCTAGCTGCCGGGGGTCCTTCCGCCAACCGCCGCCGATGCACTGGTCGATAAGGCCCGCCAGGCTGGGATTACAGGCCTCCAGCCACCGGCGGAAGGTAATGCCGTTGGTCTTGTTGTTGAACTTCTGGGGGTAGAGGTCGTAAAAGGGCTTCAGCTCAGACTCTTTGAGGATCTGGGTGTGGAGAGCGGCCACCCCGTTGACGGAAAAGCCGTAGTGGATGTCCATGTGTGCCATGTGGACCAGCCCTTGGCTGTCCAGAATGGCCACACGGGGATCTGGATGGTCCTCCCGGACCCGGCGGTCCAGCTCTTGGATAATAGGGACCAGTTGAGGCGCCACATCCTGGAGAAAGGAAAGGGGCCACTTTTCCAGTGCCTCCGCCAAAATTGTGTGGTTGGTATAGGCACAGGTGCGGGACACCTGATCAATGGCCTCATCCATAGACAGTCCCCGGTCCGTAAGCAGGCGGATCAGCTCCGGGATGACCATAGAGGGGTGGGTGTCGTTGATCTGGATGACCACATGATCAGAGAGCTGACGGGGAGAAAAGCCCCGTTCCTCCAGTTCCGTCAGGATGAGCTGGGCGCCGGCGGATACCATGAAGTACTGCTGGTAGACCCGAAGCCGCCGGCCCGCCTCGTCGCTGTCATCGGGATAGAGGAAGGAGGTCAGGCGGTGGGCAATGTCCTCCTTGTCGAAGCTGATGCCTACCCAGGGCTGAGGAGCGGGCCGCTCCACGTCGAAGAGGTGGAGGCGGTTGGCGCACCCGCTGCCCGCGCCAGGAACGACGATATCATAGAGGACCGCAGTCAAATCAAAACCACCGAATGGGACGGAGAAGGTCCGGCCGGTGGCGATGAGCCAGCTGTCCGGCTGGATCCAGGGGTCCGGCTCCTCCGCCTGCTTGTTATGGACGAACTTCTGCCGGAACAGGCCATAGTGGTAGTTGAGTCCAACCCCGTCCCCAGGCAGCCCCAAGGCGGCGATAGAGTCCAGAAAGCAGGCAGCCAACCGGCCCAGGCCGCCGTTGCCCAGAGAGGGCTCCGGCTCCATAGACTCAATGATCCCCAGGTCACGGCCCAGGTCGGACAGTATCTTCTTCACTGGGTCATAGAGGCCCAGCGCCAGCAGATTGTTGGACAACAGCTTGCCCATCAAAAACTCGGCGGAAAAATAGTACAGCTTCCGGCCGCTGTCCGGAGCGGGAAGGCTTTGAGCCATCTGTTGGGTAAGGAGTAGCAGCCCCTCATAGAGCTGGCCGTCGTCACACTGGTCCGGGGCGCGGCCAAACCGCTCTTGTGTCAGCTGCCAAAACCTCTCTTTCAATTCCATGATAGGATCTCCTCTCTGGCCCCAAGGGGGGCCGGAAATGGGAACAAGTTCCAATTCGGCCAACAGTATATCAGTAAGAACCATGGCACGTCAAATCTTTTGAAAAGATTTTTCCCAAATTTTACATAGATATTAGAACTTTCTACCTATTTTTGAAAATCAACACCTTCCAGATGGAATTTTTTATCAGAAATCCATGGCGCTGGTCTTGTGGATATTTTAAGGAGTAGAACGCAAAAAATAAAAAAGTGTACTTTTTGGAATCGAAGATTATGATAAAATTTGTAGCTAAATAGTTGCTTTTTCCTTGCGTGAATGCTATATTTTTTATTGTAAAGGTGTGCTTTCTCAAATTTGGGAAAGTACACATTTTCAAATTGGATTAAGGGGGATCTTGAAAACAATGAAGAAGCAAATCATGGCAAAAATATTGGCTGTAATAATTGTGATGACTTTTGTTCCTTCGAATGTTTTTGCGACCGAACCGCAAGGGGATGCCGAATTCAATTATGTTTATGAAGACGGCGTAGTTTACAAGCAAAACGGTGAAGAAACAAAAACTGAGCTGACCGGCGACGAACTGGCTGAGTTTAGCGGTGTCAGTCTGCACGGCATCGCGGATTTTAATGGGAAGGTATTTCCTACAATGGAAGCCGCCGTTAGCGCGGTCAGCGCAAAGCTGGCAGAAACAGGCGGCTTAGGGCAAGATGGATTAACAGAGGAAGAATTTAACGCGTTGTACACCGATAAAGTGCCAGAAGATAGCGAGCACCAAGGTGTCAGCCTGACGTGGACTATATTTGGAGAGGTCCAGCTTCCCAGCACTTTGAATCAATATTATTTGTCTGGAGGCCGACAAGCCGCATGGTACGGCAGTGTTGATAGGAGTATCCGCGCCATCAATATCGTAGGTTATGATGACAATGCCTCCATCGACATTGAAAAGCCCCTGAAAATGCCCTATCTGTGGTGGGGAGAAACCGCGGATGACTTTATGGCTCTCTCAATTAAAAATTTGACCTTAGACTGCGCAAAGGTCAATGCGGCAGGATCTTTTGCCATTGAGGCTAATTACAAATCGGGGTTTGACACCACCCTAGATAACTGTAATATTCAGGGTTCCATACACTACTACTTTCATGGAAAAGGCAATGTGACCGTCAATGATTGTAATTTTGATGGGAACGGCAGTACAGCATCCTATGCATTCTTTGCGCAGGGGCACGAAACGGAACCCTTGGCGGTTCAGTTTACGAACAACACGGTATCTGGATATCCCAGGGGGATCAACATTGATCAGGCAACAGCGGACGCCGTCATTTCCGGAAATACCATTACTCCGGGTGTGGGATATTCCGCTGTTCAGATCTCTGGTTGTCAGACCATTTTAATTGAGAATAACACTATTTATGATCAAGGAAACGCGATTACTCTGCATGAGAATCTGGCAAACAATCAAATAGACAACCGGGAGATCACCGTTAAAAACAACAAGATATACAGCGTAGATGGTGTGCAGGGTTATTTGATTTATGACGACATTAGCGCAACGAATAAAGACAGGGAATATTTCACGCTTGTCTGGGAGGGCAACGCTGTTGACAGTGGGATAATCTCCGATCAGGGCATCAAAGGATCAGAGGTATACGACCTCTCCAGTTATGTGAGCAGTGTCCTTTCTCCCGTAGCCAAGATTGGAAATGTGGGATACAACTCCTTGCAGGCCGCCTTGGACGATGCTCAGAACGGAGACACGGTCCAGATCCTGCCTGGCACCCATTCGGAAGCTATCACTATGCCCTTAACAAACATTACAGTGCAGGGCCCGGAGGATCATACAGCCATTTTGACCGGCGGTATTTCCTTCGCCGGAGGGTCGGCCAGTGGACTGAATATGACCATCGAGGACCTGGTATTCGACGGCAAAGGAATCAGCCTGACGGCCTGGACCCAAACCACCGATCTGCACCAGGTAGGGACTTTGGTTTTCCGTGACAATGAGTTCCGGAATATAACCGGCGACAATATCTATGCCATCCATATCAATAATGGCGACTCTCCTATCAGCGGGCTGACCATCACCCAAAATCAATTCAGCGGTGCCCAGGATAGCACTAAAAACGGCGGCGTGTATGCCACAGTCTGCGGCACAGCTACAATTACGAATAACATTTTTGCGAATATGGGATTCAATGGAATCACCCTATCAGGTTCTGACGGAATCAAAACTGTTGTTATCTCTGACAACAAATTTGACCAGTGGGCCACTCATGGCACTGGCGAGAAGGACGGCCGCGCGATGAGACTGTCCAATCTGTCCGACGCCACTACCTTGGATATTACCAAAAACAGTTTTATCTGCGATACCATGCAGGAGGAGATCATCAAGGTCACCGAGCTGGGCGCGGAGCAGGACATCGACCTGAGCTATTGCTATTGGAATGGCTTAAATCCTGATGAGATCATTGGCGAAGGCCAGGGAAAGATCCTGCTAGTACGAGATGACACAACAGAAGAAGGGACAAATGAAAACACACAACTAGGTCCTTACTACACCGCGCCTACTATGCGCCCTGAAGATCTGAACACTTATGTCCCCTCCTCCAGTGGCGGTGGAGGCGGCTCCAGTAGCTACTCCGTCAGCGTGGACAAGAACATTGACAACGGCAGCGTGACCGTGTCCCCCAAGAGCGCCTCCAGCGGCCGGACGGTGACCATCACTGTCAAGGCCGACGAGGGCTATGAGCTGGACGAGCTGACCGTCACCGACAAGAACGGGGACGAAATCGAGCTGACCGACAAGGGCGACGGCAGGTATACCTTCAAGATGCCCCGGTCCAAGGTAACCATTGAGGCCTCCTTCGTGGAGATCGACCACCAGGATACCTGCCCCGCCGCCGACTTCCGGGATGTGGACGAGGACGCCTGGTACCATGAGGCGGTGGATTATGCCCTGGACAATGGCCTGATGTCCGGTGTGTCCGACCGGGAGTTCGCCCCCGGCAGCACCCTGACCCGCGCTATGGTGGCCCAGATGCTGTACAGCCTGGAGGGCAAGCCCGCGGCCGGCAGGGCTGACTTCGCTGACGTGGCGGAGGACGCCTGGTACGCCGACGCCATTTCCTGGGCGGCCGGTGAGGGCATCGTGTCCGGCTATGGCGACACCTTCGGCCCCAACGATCCCATTACACGGGAGCAGCTGGCGGCCATCCTGTACCGCTATGCCCAGAACGAGGGGTACAAGACCAGCCAGAGCGGCAAGGGGACAGAGGGCTATCTGGACGCCTCCTCCATCTCCAGCTATGCCGTGAAGGCCATGGACTGGGCGGTAAACGCCGGTCTGCTGTCCGGCAAGGGGAACAACACCCTGGCGCCTACCGCCGGGGCCACCCGTGCCGAGGTAGCACAGATTTTTATGAACTTCTGTGAGAACATTGCCAAGTAAGCGGACATTAAAATAAGAGGAAAGGGCCTCTGCCGAAAGGCGCGCCCCTATAAGGAAGTAATTTGATTGTCGCAGGGCGGCATGGCTGAAAGGTCATGCCGTCCTGCCTTTTCTTTGCCGTTCCACGGTTTGATCGTCGCCCGGCAGGTTGACTTCTCCAATGAAGTTCCAGACCAGTTCAATCTTCTGCCTGCGGTGGCCGCTGGACTTATCCGGCGCATGGACGATAATCTTTTTTACAAACTCATTGACGATGGTGGGCGTCAGTTCACGAATACCCACATATTTCCGTACAATGGCTGCAAAGCTGTCAAAGTCGGCTTTATCCTGTTCAAAGGTTTCTACCGCTTCCTGCCATATTTTGACCTGCTCTATCAGTTCTTTTTGTTCTGCCTCATAAGCAGCGGAGAGTTTCAAGAACCGCTCATGGCTGATTGCGCCGCTGATGTCGTCCTCATAAATGCGCTTGAAAATGCGGTCGAGTTCGGCAATACGCTTTTCCGCTTGGGCGATTTCACGCTTGTGCTTCTTGACCTCTTTTTCGGCTTTTTGGAAGTGCTGCTTTTTCGCGGCTTCCTCAAATGTCATAGCATCGTCAAAGAACAATGCCGTCACATCGAAAATCCGCTGCAAGGCAAACAGTTTCAGCGTTTCTTCCCGGATAAAATGTGCAGAACAAGTTCCTGTATTGCTCTTGTAATTGGAGCAGACATAGTGGTCTTGCTTGGGCGAAAAGCTGTTTGTCGTACAGAAATACAGCTTGTCCCCGCAATCCGCACAGTAGAGCAATCCAGAGAATAATCCCTGCTTTCCTGTCTTGCTGGGACGGCGCTTGTTCTCCCGAAGCTCCTGTACCCGCGCAAAGACTTGTTCTTCGATAATGGCGGGCTGAGTATTAGGAAAAATACGCTGGTTTTCCGGGGCGTTATGCAGCCGCTTTTTCAGCTTGTGGGACTTGGAATAAGTCTTAAAGTTCACCGTGCAGCCGGTGTACTCTGGCCGCTCCAAAATTCCCGCAACAGACTTGGGGCTCCACCTGTAAGGCTTCTCCGGCAGCAGTTTTCCGTCCCGCTGGGCGCAGTGAGCTTTCACCGTCAGGACGTGTTGGGCGGTCAGCAGTTTGGCAATCTGCATGGGGCCTTTTCCTGCAATACACAGATCAAAAATCCGTTTGACAACCTCAGCGGCTTCCTCGTCCACAATCCACTTCTTTTTGTCCGCCGGGTCTTTCATGTAACCATATGGCGGATTGGTGCAGAGGTGTTCCCCAGCGTTCCCTTTGGCACGCATAACGGCCCGGATTTTCTTACTGGTATCGCGGGCATAGAAGTCATTGAACAGATTGCGAAAAGGAGTGAAATCGTTGTCCCCTTTATCGCTGTCCACACCGTCATTGATAGCAATATACCGAATATCACGTTCTGCAAAGAAGCTTTCGGTATAGTAGCCGACTTTCAGATAGTCCCGTCCCATGCGGGACATATCTTTGACAATGACGGTTTTGACTTTTCCGGCCTCGGCCAGACGAATCATTTCATTCCAGCCCGGCCGATCAAACGTCACCCCGGACACTCCATCATCAATGAAAAATGTCGGATTGGGGAAACCATTATCGGTTGCATACTTCAAAAGGATTTTCTTCTGATTGGCAATGCTGTTGCTCTCGCCGTCCAGCGCATCCTCTTGGGACAGGCGGGCGTATAAAGCGGTGATGTTGTCGGGATAGTTGGTGTTTGCTGTCATGGTTCATTCCTCCTGTAATGAACGCCCGACAAACAGGTTGCTGTCTTTATTATACCGTGCTTTGTGGTCTTTGTCAGCATCCGTGGTGGTTTCTGATCGAATGAGCCGTATCATTTTGTCGTAAAGCAGTTCTGTACCGCCGCAGGAGGTTTCCACTTCATATACGGTTCCGCCGATTGTGTAGCACACGGTTTCTTGCAGTGGATTTCCTCTTTTCGGGAGATAATCGCTCTCTTGTACTTTTGTTTTCTGTTCCATTCCGTTCCCGTCCTTTCTGGAAGAATCACAACAGAGCAAGCATAGGGAGTGTGGCCACACTCCCGCGAAATCTCCATTTCCGGCAACCTGCCGGAGTGGAGATTTTGGTCTGTTGGGAACTTCCCAAATCCTTGTTTTTTGCTTTGCTAATAATACGTTTGCAAGGACGAAAACTGCCCGCTAAAATGGAAAGCTCCTAAAAAAATCATTCTGTGCGCAATATAATCTGCTTGACAAGTATAAAAGAGATTGCTATACTCCATACAGACCGTTGGTTTGTATGGAGGTGCAGGATGGCGAGAAACAAATACCCTGAGGAAACCGTGAAGCTGATTTTGGATGTTGCCACCCATCTGTTTTTTAAAAAAGGATATGACGCAACATCTTTGCAGGACATCATCAACGAAACGAAACTTTCAAAAGGCGCAATCTACCATCACTTTTCGTCCAAAGAAGAAATATTTGAAGCGATCTTTCACCGTATAGGGGAAGAAAACACAAACGCTTTGGCAAAAGTCCGCGATGATAAATCCCTGAACGGGCTGGAAAAGCTGCGGGCGATCTTTAAGGCCGCTTTGTTTAACTCTAACCAGAGCCTAATGCTGACCGTTACGCCCTGCTTATTGGATAATCCGCGCTTTTTGGCAATGCAGATTGCCCAGCTCTATCAGATTGTTGCTCCAAAGTTCATCCAGCCAATCTTGCAGCAGGGGATTGACGATGGTTCCATTCAGGCGACAAATCCCGGTGAACTGGCAGAAGCCATCATGGTCTTGTCGAATGTATGGCTCAATCCGCTGGTTAGTATGACGGATGAAGCGGGGATGCATAATCGTTGTGAAACATTCAATGACCTGCTGCAAGGCGTTGGTATCAATCAACTTTTGGATGGCGAAATGATAGAGGGCTATATTAGCTACTGCAAATCCCAGCACACGGCTTAACTCCCTAAAATGAGCTGCTCTCAATGAGCAGTTTATTTTAGACACACACCAAACCGACGGTCGGTTTAATAGTAAAATAGTGGAGGTATTTTATGCAAACAAAACTTTTCAGGCGAGATTTCACTCTCGTCGTGATCGGCCAGATCATTTCCCTATTCGGCAATGCCATCTTGCGCTTTGCTCTGCCGCTGTATCTGTTGAGGGAAACAGGTTCGTCAACGTTATTTGGTGTTGTGACCGCCTGCTCCTTTGCTCCGATGGTCATTCTTTCGATGGTCGGCGGTGTCCTGGCTGACCGTGTGAACAAGCGTGACATTATGGTGGGGCTGGACTTCTCCACGGCAGCTATTATCATGCTATTTTACTTTTCGCTGGGGAAAATCCCAACCGTTCCGCTTTTTATCGTTGTCTTGATGCTACTCTATGGTATTTCCGGTACATACCAGCCAGCAGTACAGGCAAGCGTTCCGCTTCTGGTAGCGAAAGATAAACTGATGGCTGGAAATGCGGTGATCAATCAGGTCAATACGCTTTCCGGCCTGTTGGGGCCGGTGATCGGCGGTGTGATGTTCACCCTTTGGGGCATTTATCCGATTTTGCTTTTGAGTGCGGCGTGCTTTACTTTCTCCGCTATCATGGAAATCTTTATCCACATCCCGCATGAAAAACGCCCGCGTGAAGTCGGCGTATTTCGGGTAGTCGGAATGGACTTGAAAGAAAGCTATCAGTTTGTAAAGACAGAAAAGCCCATTTTCTTTTCGGTGGTCTTTCTGGTGTCCATCTTCAATTTGGTTTTAAGCGCGGTGATGATTGTGGGAACCCCCATTCTCATTACACAGGTGTTAGGGATGTCTGATACCATGTACGGCTTTGCACAGGGGGCGCTGGCGTTGGGCGGTCTGTGCGGCGGAATTTTAACCGCAATCGTATCGGAAAAGCTGAAAATCCAAAATTCCTATGTGCTGCTTTTGGTTTGTTCCATTGCCGTGGCGGTTATGGGGATTTCCCTTTTCCTGAATGTGCCCGCCATCGTATCGTATTGGGCAATCACTTTCATGAGCTTTACCGCTATGGGAGCCTCTACGCTCTTTATGGTTCAGATTTACACACTGGTACAGACGCAGACCCCGCCTCAATTAGTTGGCAAGATCATGGCAGCACTGATTTCCATTGCAATGTGTGGGCAACCGATTGGACAGGCGATTTATGGTGTTCTATTTGACATTTTTGCAGCGCATACATGGGTGGTTTTAATTGGGGCAGCGATAGCTGCATTTTTGATCTCTCTTTACTCGAAAAAAATTTTCGGCAGGTTGGAAAATAGCAAGTGACCACCTACTGTAATATAAATAGCTAAACCTGATCTGCCCTGCGGCGGAAAAGAAAAAAACCGTTGCCGGGCAGGTTGCTTTCGTGCGCTCAATATACATATCCCTGCGGCGGTTTTGATGAATCAAAGTCGCCGCAATTCTTTGCCCAGAGCAACACAGGTTCGGCGGCTCGTGGAGGAAACTGCTATGTTGCAACAGTCTGTTTTTCTGAAGAATAGCTTCTTAAAAAAAGTTTCTCCCCAGTATGGGATAAGTCTGGACGAGAATATGTACGATACGATGTAAGCAAGGTTCATACGGTATACCATTGTGGTCATTGGTTCTGTCCCCTGTGGGGCGAAAATCCTGTGTTGTTGCGGACTTTCGGTGCGGGCCGAAGCCACTGTAATAACATAAATACATGGGGCAACATAACCGTTCCCGACTTTTCACTCTCCCGCAGAGGGGAGGTGAAAAGATGATATACGCCTTTAATGAGTATGAAGAACGGTGCCGGTTTGATGCTTTTTGTAAAGTCGTTCTACGCCATGAAGCAATAGACTATTTCCGCGAACTCCGCCGCCAACGGAAAAGGGGGATCCAGTTCAACACTTTGTCGCAGCATGAAATGGACAGGCTTTGTACGCTGGACGATTACCCAAGTGACAGCTTTGTGTTCACGGCCTTTGGCTATGACCTACATATTCGGGACGAGCTGGTGGCCGGGGCCTTTGCCACTTTGCCAGAGCAGGAACAGAAGATTCTAATTCTGCATTGTGTGTTGGAATTGGCCGACGGCGAAATTGGCGGCTTTGTGGGAATGTCCCGCAGCGCCGTACAACGGCACAGAACAAAGACGCTGAGTGAACTACGAAAAAATTTAGAATCCAAAGGAGCGAAAACATGAAGCAGCCAACTTTTAACGGCAGGGCGCTTTTGCCCATGTCCATAATCGAAGCAGCCCGTGCTGGTGATCTTCTGGCAGTGGAACGTGTCTTGCGGTATTATGATCGCTATATCAACAAACTTTGTACCCGGACGCTCTATGAGGAGGACGGTATGCCTCATATGCGTGTAGATGAATACATGAAACACCGATTGCAAGCAAAGCTGGTGAAAGCCATCGTGAACAAGAATTAGCAAAGACAAAAGAAGCCGTCAAGGGTCAAGATGAACGCTCCGCGCCCTTGACGGCTTCCTCTGTCTTTACTGTATGGTAAATAAGCGGGCGCAAGCAGAAATCCGCATGCGCCCGCTGATATTATGATGTTTGCGCCTACGCATTTAGAGGGGGAAAGTACCGATAGCATAAGGCTTTTACAGTATGAATGGGCAACCAGAAATAGCCTGACATTCAATCCCTTATAGTTACAACTTAAAATGCGTAGAAATTAAAATTTCCAAATTGTATCATATGCAAGTTTTGCCATATGTTTCCCGCGATTAGTTATATTACTCTCAGGCCAATCTACTAATTCTCCGTAACGTTCTACAAATTTTTTTGTTGAAACAAAATTTGATCTCTTATAATAAGGAATCTTTTCGGTATAAGTTTTATCAGCAGCACCGCCATTTATTGGTTCTGCAAGCATAAGCAAATTTCCAATCAGACAATGAGTATCTGTTCCGTCATCATTGGCTATGTGTTCGATAGAGAATTTGTGGACAGTTAGTTCCTGATTGGAGGATAAATAGTATTCTTCAATTCCAGAAAGGATGTATTGAACCTCTTTTTTCCGACTTGGAGTCTTATAACTTTTTACCCGGTGTGACCATCCCAAAAGTATAAAATTTGCTTCAAATGTATTGTAATCTGGGTAATATTGGTATAGCTTTGATTTTAATTCGTTTAAAGCAGTGGTAGCATCCTCATTTTCAATTTTACGAGCATATTGATATACCATATCTTCTATGGTATTTGATTTACCATTACACACAACACCGTATCCAAGATAAAAATTTCGGATAAAAACAAAAAACTTTTCCGCTTCGCTTTCTGTGATTTTATGACGTTTATATGCGGAAATTACCGAAAGGAATAATGGGCGGAATTGTCGATGATTATTACTCAAAAAGAATTGCAATGATTCTTTAATAATTGGATTGTCGCATTCGTCTGGAAAATAAAACATCCGATAAAAGGAGGCCTTTTCATACAGGTCATCCAAAAAATCTCCCATATGTTGGCGATCGCAGAACTGCTTCACAATTCGGAATTCTGTATTATCCTTGTTAGGCTTTTCGAATCGGTGTGAGACATAATGTGTGAAAAAGCTATCTAATGTTGATCGCCTATTTATATACAGTTTAGCCTCCATAGAATCCCATTTCATTTTGGCTGTATCAATATTGGCACGAGGATGAATATACTTAAAAATGTAATTTTTTATCAGCTCATGCTGCTTCAAATCAACACCACGCGCGTTTAGAATTTCGAAAATATTGTAACTTTCTTGCTGATTTGAAGCGCGGATGTCTATTACATCTAATCCCATAATCTTATCTTTAATATTTCCAAGTTCAACAGCAGGATCTTTACTATTATGAATCAACTCTTGAAACTGATTATAGAAAAAGAGAAAGCATTGCTTGACATTAACATTGTCTTGTGGTGAATTTTCCAAATATGCTCCGGAAAACAAATTGGATTTAGATTGTAAGCTGTTATATTCTGTTGATTCCGCAACAATAAATTGGAAATTATTCAGGTCTTGATTATCAACCCGTACATAATCTGCTCCCATATCATCTGTGCCAATAATATACTTTGTTACACCGCGAAAACGAGCTTCTTCTCCTATTTCATTGAAAAGTGTACATATAGCACATAGCATAAGGGTAATGGTTGTCAAACGCTGTTGGCCGTCAATCACGATTAGATCTTTCCCACTGCGCTCAAAAACAAAACTTCCCAAAAAATGAGTCCATTCAATTTCTTGACCTTTTTCTTTGTACTCATTGGAAACATCAAGACAATATTTTATATCATCAAAGAGTTCTCGCCACTGCTTCTCTTGCCATACATATTTTCGCTGATACCGTGGAATTACATACTTGACATCTCCAGAAAGAACATCATTAACTTTTTTCTGTTGAGCATCAAAGGCCATTTTCATCTGCCTCCTATTTCAAATGTTGAATGAAAACATCCCATCTATAATTAATTTACCAAAATTATACCACGATAATGATTTATCGACAATTGCTAACATAAAAAAGCCGGTACTGATCCAGTCTTATCTGATTCAGTACCGGCTTTTTCTAAAGAATTAGCAACCCTGTTTGTCGGCTATTAAGTTGGGGGGATCTCTACCACTTCCTTATTAGCGTTCTTCTAATGGCAGAGGCCCTTTTGTTCATCGCTGGGGCAGGTATTCGGCGGGGTCTACCACCACACCGTCCACCGCAGTCTCCAGATGGAGGTGGGAGCCCATGTTGCTCTCCGCGATGGCTGTGGCACCGACGGTGGCAATCGCGGTACCTGTTTCCACCGTATCTCCCTCCGCAACCAGGACCTGGTCTAGGTTACAGTAGGTTGAGGTCAGGTCGTTCCCATGGTCAATGACCACGGACGTACCCATCAGGCCATCTTCAAAGACCTGGACCACAGTGCCGTCGCCCATGGCTAGCACCTGGGTGCCCGCCTGGACAGAGAGATCCAACCCTCCATGGGTACGCCAGTCCCCAAGTGTGGGGTCCAGCAGCAGCGTCTCCACACTGAACTCCCGTAAGATCTCTCCCTTTACAGGCCAGGTGAAAACGGTGGCGGTAGGCTTGTCCTCTTGGGGCGTGGTTTCGGCGGGCTGCTTGACCGGCTCTGGGTCATCCGGCTGGGTCACCGGTTCCGGATTGCCGGTGGGCTGGTCATCCGGCTTTGATGAGACCGGCGGGGTAATGGTGCCCGCGGGATCGGGCCCGTTGGCCTCGGAGTCAGGCAGGACCACGGTGGGGTTTCCGGTCACCGGCGAGGTCCCACCCATATCACCGGCGATGGAGTTGAGGAGATAATAGCCCGAGATTCCTATGGTGGCGACGCACAGGAACAGGACTATGTAAAAGCCCTTTCCCAGCATGAAGTCGCCCAGACGTTGTATCAGGTTTCGATTCTTCACAAAATGCACCTCCGAAGCCTATTGTGGACAGCGGAAGGAGTGGTTATACATGGCAGGCAAAAATTTTCTGGCCGGCCCGGCCATGGACGAATCCCCCTTTTTATGGTATACTGCTTAAAAATCAATTACAGTTCTCGGGAGGTCCAGATGTATCAAGAACTAACACTGTCTAATGGAGCCCGGATTCTACTAGAGCGGGTGGCCGGCGCGCGGTCGGCGGCCCTGGGCTTTTTTGTCGGCGCTGGCTCCCGACACGAATCGGCTGTGGAGAATGGGGCCGCCCACTTCATTGAGCATATGCTGTTCAAAGGGACAGCCCGCCGGTCCGCTGCCCAACTGGCCCGAGACATGGACGCCATTGGCGGTCAGGTCAACGCCTATACCACCAAGGAGCACACCTGCTTCTACGCCCGGAGCCTTGACCGTCACCTGGACCAGGCCCTGGATATTTTGAGCGACATGCTCTTTCACTCCAGATTCGCCCAGAAAGATGTGGAGATGGAGCGGAGCGTCATCCTAGAGGAGATTGGAATGTATGAGGACGCCCCGGACGACCTGGTATCCGAGCGGCTGGCCGCCGCCGTGTACAAGGGATCCCCCCTGGCCCGTCCCATCCTAGGCACCCAATCCACCCTGGCCCCCATGACCGGAGCGTGGCTAGACCAGTGGCGGCGGGAGCACTACCGACCAGGAGTTCTGGTTGCCGCCCTGGCAGGCAGCTTTACGGACAGCCAAGTGGACAAGCTGAAGGACTGCCTGTCCGCTCTGGAGCCGGGGGTCGCTCCTGTCCAGAAGCCAGCCGCCTACCGCCCGGCGGTCACCGCCCGGAAGAAGGCCATTGAGCAAAACCACCTGATCCTGGCCTTTCCCTCCCCGACCTATCTGGACCCCAGGCGGCGGCAGCTCCAGCTGCTCAACGCCCTGCTGGGGGGAGGGTGCTCCTCGCGCCTGTTTCAAGAGGTCCGGGAGAAGCGCGGCCTGTGCTATACCGTTTACTCCTATGTGGCCGACCACCAGGATACAGGGCTTCTTGGCATCTATACCGCCGTTGGAAAAGAGCAGGAGCGCCAGGCCCTGGACACGGTCCGGGACGTAGTGGAGCGGCTGCTCCAGGAGGGGCCGTCCCAGGAGGAGCTTGACCGGGCCCGTGAGCAGGCCAAGGCCAATCTCCTGATGGGCGCTGAGTCTATTCAGGCCCGGATGAGCCACCTGGGGGCCTCCGCCCTCCTGTACGGCAGGGTGCAGGAGACCGAGGAGATCATCTCCCTCTATGACAGCGCCACCCGGGCGCAGTTGAGGGATCTGGCCCGTGAGATCTTCCACTGGGACCTGGCCTCCCTGTCCGCTTTAGGACGGGTGGAGGCCGGGGACCAGTACCGCCGCTGGCTGGAGGGGTGATTTTTCTCCCGCTTTTTGGAAAAGGGGCTTTTTCTCGCCCGGTCCATGTGTTATGATAGAAAAAAAGAACGTGCCTGGAGGAGAAGTCCATGCCCTATGCCATCCTTGCGGCTGTCCTGGTGGCCCTGGATCAGCTGGTGAAATATCTGGTCCTGCAAAACATTGAGCTGGGGGCCCATGTGCCCTTTATTCCCCATCTGCTGGAACTGACCTATGTAAAAAATACTGGGGCGGCCTTTTCTATTTTTTCCGAGCACACCTGGCTGCTCGCCCTGGTGTCCCTGGTCATGTCCGTGCTGCTGGCCCTGGCTATCTGGAAGAATTTTTTTCATCATCCACTGGGAAAGGTCATCCTGACCCTGCTGCTGGCCGGGGCGGTGGGCAACCTTATCGACCGGGTCTTCAGGGGCTTCGTGGTGGATATGTTCAACGTGCTGTTCATGAATTTTGCCGTCTTTAATGTGGCGGACATCTGTGTGGTGGTGGGGGGCATTGCCGCCGCCCTCTACTATCTCTTTCTGGCGGATAAATTGGAGCCCCATCCGGGCAGGGAGACTGACGATGATCCCGCTTGATCTGACGGCCGACCGGGAGGGGGAGCGGTTGGACGCCTTTTTGGCCCGCTCTGTCCCCGACCTGACCCGCTCCGCCGCCCAGCGGCTGCTGGAGCGGGGGGCGGTCACCCTCCGGGGCCGGGCCGCCAAAAAAAATGACAAGACCAGGCTTGGGGACAGCCTAACAGTCTGTCTGCCCGAACCACAGCCCGTGGACTTGGTCCCCCAGAACATCCCTTTGGATGTGATCTATGAGGATGACGATGTGATTGTGGTCAACAAGCCGGTGGGGCTGGTGGTCCATCCGGCACCCGGACACCCAGACGGGACCCTGGTCAACGCCCTGCTGTACCACTGTGGGACCTCTCTCTCCGGAATCAACGGGGAGCTTCGCCCCGGCATCGTCCACCGCATTGACCGGGACACCTCTGGCCTGATCGTCGCCGCTAAAAACGACCGTGCCCATCTGGCCCTGGCCGCCCAGCTCCAGGATCACTCCCTGGCCCGGGTGTACGAGGCGGTGGCGGTGGGAGGCTTTCGGGAAGACTGTGGCACTGTGGACGCTCCCATCGGCCGCCATCCGGTGGACCGGAAAAAGATGGCCGTTGACCGCAAAAACGGCCGGGAGGCGGTGACCCACTGGTCCGTTCTGGCCCGCTATCCTGGCTATACCCATGTGGAGTGCCGGCTGGAAACAGGCCGTACCCACCAGATTCGGGTCCATCTGGCCTCCATCGGCCATCCGCTGCTGGGGGATACGGTGTACGGCAGCAAAAAGCCATGGCCCGGACTGGCCGGCCAATGCCTGCACGCCCGCAGGCTCCGGTTCGTCCACCCTTCCACCGGGGAGCCGCTGGAACTGGAGTGTCCGCTGCCTGATTGGTTCCGGGATGTCTTGGAAAAGCTGGAACATTAAAAGCTCCTGTGCTGGCCTATGGCCGATACAGGAGCTTTTTCATGGGTATCTGGATTTCCATACCAGAATCACAGGAGCGGCGGGCTTTTTCCCTTGCTGAAAGCGGCGGGCAAATATGATTTGCTTGTCAGGGCAAACCGGTTCAGATATACTGAACCCAGAACACAAGAACAGGAGGGGACTTATGAAACAGATCTCTCAAAATATCCGCCGGCTTAGGAAAGAAAAAGGGATGTCCCAGGAACAGCTTGCCCAGGCCCTTCATGTGACGCGGCAGACGGTATCCGCCTGGGAGCGGGGAATAGCCCAACCAGGTCTGGACGTTCTGGGGCAGATCGCCCAATTACTGGGGGTGGAGCCGGAGCGGCTGCTTTACGGCGAGGACAGCGGCCGGGGGCGGGTTTACCGCGGCGTGTCTTTCTGGCCGGTATTGGGCGTGATCCCCATGTTTTATGTTATGGTATTCTGGGTTCTGCCCATCCCTATAAGCCTGGTAGCAGGCACTTTTACTGATACAGCTATTGTGCTGTGCGGTCAGCTCTTTTTAGCCATCGTCATGATGTTCTGCTACTGTGGGTTGAAGGATGAGATCCGAAACCGGGACTACTATGACCAGACAGAGGACCGGGAAAACGACGACCTGGAGTAGTGTGGGGAAGGAAATTGCATCAATACAAACGCGGGGAGCGCCTATCTGGGCGCTCCCCTTTCAACGGCAGTGTTGTCATGTCTTGGTCTCTTCGATGCTGGGCCGCTTTCGCTACGACTTGTAGCGCGGATAGCTCCGCTTTGCGGCTCACAGCGCGCCCCGCCTGTGGGGTGGCAGGCCACTCCATAGCAGACAATAAAGGAACGCTCCGAAGAGCGTTCCTTCCGCTTTGATTAAATCAGGCCAGGGCCGCGGTAATAATTGCCATGGAGTAGACCTCCTGGGCGTTACAGCCGCGGGACAGGTCGTTGATGGGGGCGTTCAGGCCCAGCAGAATGGGGCCGTATGCCTCAAAGGAGCCCAGGCGCTGGGCGATCTTATAGCCGATGTTGCCGGCATTGATGTCGGGGAAAATAAAGGTGTTGGCATAGCCGGCCACTTTGGAGCCCTTGCATTTGGTCTGGGCCACACGGGGGGACACGGCAGCATCAAACTGCAGCTCGCCCTCGATAGGCACGTTGGGCATAGCCAGCTTGGCCTTCTCGGCGGCGTTGCGCATCTTGTCTACATCCTCGCCCTTGCCGGAGCCAAAGGTGGAGTAGGACAGGAAGGCCACCTTGGGGTCGATGCCAAAAATTTTGGCGCAGTCCACAGTTTCAGAGGCAATCTCCACCAGCTCGTCCTCAGTGGGCTTGATGTTGATGGCGCAATCAGCCATGGCAAGCACATCGTTTTCGCCGGTGGCGGAAGGACGGACCAGGATGAAGCAGGAGGACACGATGGAATTGCCGGGCTTGGTCTTGACCAGCTGCAGGGCGGGACGGACGGTGTCGGCAGTGGAGTAGGTTGCGCCACCCAGCAGGGCGTCGGCCTCCCCCATAGCCACCAGCATAGTGCCAAAGTAGTTGCCCTTCTTCAACATGGCGCGGCACTCATCGGCGGTCATCTTGCCCTTGCGCAGCTCCACCATGCGGGCCACCATGGCCTCCATGTTCTCATAGTTCTCAGGGTCTACGATGATGGCACCCCGGATATTGAAGCCGGCGTCCTCGGCGGCAGCCAGAATCTCAGCCTCGTTGCCGATGAGAATGGGGGTCAGGAAGGTCCCGGAGAGCAGACGGGCAGATGCCTCCAGGATACGGGGATCGGTCCCCTCAGTGAATACAATCTTGCGAGGATGGGCCTTCAGGATCTCAATGAGCTTTCTAAACATAACGACTTCCTCCAAATCAAAAATCAGGCGCGGAAAAGCGCCAATTCCTGGTCCCTATGGTAGCATTTTCGGACCCGAAATGCAAGGGGCTTTCGCCTGTTTTTCCCGTGTATCCTGTGAAAAATCTTTGTTCGGCGGGAACAAAATTTTTCAGTTTTGCTCTTTACGACAAGTATAGGTTTCAGGTATACTATACCAAGTGTATTGTCGCTCCCCTGGAGCGCGTTGAGGTGAGAGATATGAATGAAGAATTTTCCCGCACCCTCTCCCTGCTGCGGCAGGAGAAAAGGGTGAGCCAGCGCACCGCCGCCACAGCCCTGGGCATCTCCCAGGCCCTGCTCAGTCACTATGAAAACGGTATTCGGGAGCCTGGCCTACCCTTTGTGGTCCGGGCCTGTGACTATTACGGTGTGTCCGCTGATTTTCTCTTGGGGCGCACCCTTAGCCGGGACGGCACCACCATTGCCCCCGAGGAGCTGTACGACCTGAGCGACGAGAAGGACAACTCTCTGCGCGGGGGCGTCCTGGCCCTCCTGTCTAAAAAGCTGCTGGTCAACTCCATCGGCGTACTGTTCGACCTGTTGGCCAAGACGGGCAGCCGGGAGGCCATCCGCACCTGCGCCAACTATCTGTCCGGGGCGGTCTATAAAATGTACCGCCGGCTGTATCAGGCCAATCCAGCCAACAACCCGGACTTTTTTTCCGTACCCCCCCACCTGTTTGAAGGCGGGCTGGCCGACGCGGACATGAGCTGCTCCGAGTCGGAGTTTTCTGCTGCCCTGGCGGCCCAGGTCAAAGAGAAGGCCCCCCTGCCTGAGCTGTCCAATGATATTTTGGCCCGTGATTACCCGGTGCTGTATCAATCCCTGCTCCAAATCGTCCATAACACCGGAGAGCGGGTCAATGGGCTGTTGGAAGGCCGGAAGAGCAAGTGAGGCGGGCGCGTTTTTCCCACTTGCTCATTTTCCCCTCCACCTCTCAAGCTTCAACCGCTCGCCCTCTCCATATCAGATCCATCTGCTCACAAGGGGGCTCCACTCCGCAAGCGATAAATCGCTGACAGATGTGCAGTCGTTTGGCTTTGATTTGGTTTGATTTCCTACCGGAGGTTTATGCTTATGACCGATCAATCTAAAATCCGCAACTTTTCTATCATAGCCCACATTGACCACGGCAAATCGACGCTGTCTGACCGGCTCATCGAGCTGTGCGGAGCGGTAGAGCAGCGGCAGATGGAGTCCCAGCTGCTGGACAACATGGACTTGGAAAAGGAGCGTGGCATCACCATCAAGGCCCGGGCTGTCCGGCTGGACTACCGGGCGGAGGACGGGAACACTTACGCCCTCAACCTGATCGACACCCCTGGGCATGTGGACTTCAACTATGAGGTGTCCCGCTCTCTGGCCGCCTGCGAGGGGGCGGTGCTTATTGTAGACGCTTCCCAGGGCATCGAGGCCCAGACCCTGGCCAATACTTATCTGGCTATGGAGCATGATCTGGAGATCCTGCCTGTAATCAACAAGATCGACCTGCCCGCCGCCGACCCTAAGCGGGTAAAGGAGGAGATCGAGAACATCCTGGCTCTCCCCGCCGAGGACGCTCCAGAGATCTCCGCCAAGCAGGGAATCAATATTTCCGCCGTGTTGGAGGACATTGTTCAAAATATTCCCGCTCCCCAAGGAAATCCCTCAGCCCCGCTAAAGGCCCTGATCTTCGACAGCCAATATGACCCCTATGTGGGAGTGGTGGTCTATTTCCGGGTAATGGAGGGAACACTGAAAAAGGGGATGCAGGTCAGGATGATGGCCTCCGGAGCCTCCTATCAGGTGCTGGACTGCGGCTATCTGCGCCCCCTAGGCATGGATTCCTGCCAAGAGCTGACCGCCGGCGAGGTGGGCTGGTTCACCGCCTCCATTAAAAATGTGAAGGATACCCGCGTCGGCGATACCATCACAGGGGCGGAGGTCCCGGCGGCGGCCCCTCTGCCCGGCTACCGGCCCGCCCAGCCTATGGTCTACTGCGGCATATATACCGAGGACGGCTCCAAATACCCCGACCTGCGGGACGCCCTGGAAAAGCTCCAGCTCAACGACGCCTCCCTGTCCTTTGAACCGGAGTCCTCTATTGCCCTGGGCTTCGGCTTCCGCTGTGGATTTTTGGGAATGCTCCACATGGAGATTATACAGGAGCGGCTGGAGCGGGAGTTCGATCTGGACCTGGTAACCACCCTGCCCTCCGTTATCTATGAGGTAACAAAGACCGACGGCACAGTGGTCCGTGTGGACAACCCCCACAACTACCCCGACCCCGGCTCCATCAGTGAGGCGCGGGAGCCCTACGCCAAGGTATCCATCATCTCGCCCCCGGACTATGTGGGTAATATTATGCCTATGTGCCAGGACCGTAGAGGTGTTTTTAAGGACATGCAGTATCTGGACACCAATCTGGTGGAACTGCACTACTCCATGCCTATTGGGGAGATCATCTATGATTTCTTCGATGCGCTAAAGGCACGCACCAAGGGGTACGCCTCCCTGGACTATGAGCTAGAGGGCTATGAGAAGAGCGATTTGGTGAAGGTGGATCTGCTCCTCAATGGGGACCAGGTGGACGCCCTGTCCTTTATTGTCCACCGGGAGAAGGCCTATGGCCGGGCCAGGCGCATCTGCGAGAAGCTAAAGGAGAATATCCCACGCCAGCTCTTTGAGGTGCCCGTTCAGGCGGCCATCGGCGGCAAGATCATCGCCAGGGAGACGGTGAAGGCCATGCGGAAGGACGTGCTGGCCAAGTGCTACGGCGGTGACATCACCCGAAAGAAAAAGCTGCTGGAGAAGCAGAAGGAAGGCAAAAAGAAAATGCGTACTCTGGGCACCGTCCAACTGCCCACTGAGGCATTTATGGCAGTCCTCAAGCTGGACGAGGAGTAAACGGGCATTTTCGTCTGCCTTCCTGGGCCCCCATCTTTGATGGGGCGGCGCTGTGCGCCGTAAATTCGCAGCGAAGCGGAAAATTGCGTTTATTCCCACCCAAGCATTGAAATCACCCTCAGGGCCCCCGGCAAACCGGGCCGATTCCGCCAAAACAGTGGTGAGGCCGGGCGGTACATGATTTTTTCATGTACCGCCCGGTTTTTTCTATCCTCGTTCTGATGACAACCTCTTGGAACTTCGGATCATGGAGGACAGCTCCTCCAGCTTCCTGGCCTTGGCATAAAAGGTACCGATGGGCATTTCACAGGCACGGGCTGCTTGGGGGAGGGTTATGCTCTTTTCCCGCCATGCCTTATGGATCAGGTAGAAATTATCCGGCAAAGCCTGGGACGGCCGGCCAAACCGCACTCCTCTGGCCTTGGCGGCGGCAATGCCCTCGGCCTGTCTCTTGCGGATATTTTCCCGCTCGTTCTGCGCGACAAAGGACAGGATCTGAAGCACCAGGTCAGCGATAAAGGTACCCATCAGGTCTTTGCCCCGTCGGGTGTCCAGAAGAGGCATATCCAGCACCACAATGTCCACTCCCTTTTCTTTGGTCAGCACCCGCCACTGCTCCAGCACTTCGGAGTAATTGCGGCCCAGGCGGTCGATGCTTAGGATATACAGCAGGTCCCCTGCCCGTAACCGTCTGAGCATCCGCTTATAAGCTGGCCGCTCAAAGTTTTTGCCGGACAGCTTATCCATATATTGACTGTCTGATGGTACCCCGGCAGCCAGCAGGGCCAACCGCTGCCGGTCCTCGTTCTGGTCCGTGCTGGACACACGAATATAGCCATAGATCAATTTGCTTCCCTCCTTCGTTTTCTACCATCATAAGACAACGTGAGGAGAAAGCGCAGCCCAGATCAAGAGACAGTCAAAAAAATCAGGAACTCATAACCCTTCCCATCCTCTAATTGAAAGTGAACACCGAATCTTCAGGAATAGCAGCTCGAAAAATCAGGCACAACTAAAAGCCAGAGGGCTTTTAGGCCTGAGGAAGGAGAACAATCATGACTACAGATCCCAGAAAGGCGGCCATCATTGGCTGCGGTGCGGTGGGTGCCTCCATCGCCTTCCGATTTTTGCAGCAGGGCCTGTTTTCCAAGCTGGTGCTGGTAGATGTAAACCGGGCCAAGGCGGAGGGCGAGGCCATGGACCTGAGTGACGGCCTGCCTTACGGTTCCGCCATGGAAATATCGGCCGGGGGCTATGACGATCTGGCTGACTGTTTTCTTGTCGTTATCACCGCCGGGGCAAACCAGAAGCCCGGTGAGACCCGGCTGGACCTGATCGGCAAAAATACCGCCATCCTCAAAAGTATTCTCACTGAAATTAACGCCCGCGGCTTTCAGGGTATCCTGCTGATCGTTTCCAATCCGGTAGATGTACTGACCTATGCGGCCTGGAAGCTGTCCGGCTGTCCCAGAGGCCGGGTCATCGGCTCGGGTACCGTGCTGGACACCGCACGGCTGAAGCAGCTGCTGGGCGAGGAGCTGGCGGTGGACAGCCGAAATATTCACGCCTTTATCATTGGGGAACACGGGGACAGCGAGCTGGCGGTTTGGAGCGGGGCCAATGTGTCGGGCATCGATCTGGACCAGTTTTGTCAGCTTCGGGGCGGAGTGGACAACTGCCACCTGGACCAGTTGTACCGACGGGTGCGGGACAGCGCCTATGAGATCATCCGACGAAAAGGGGCTACCTACTACGGCATCGCCATGGCAGTAGGCCGCATCGCCCAGTGCCTGGTGCGGGACGAACACTCTGTTCTCCCGGTGTCCGTGGTGCTGGAGGGACAGTACGGCTTGGAGGGCCTGGCCCTCAGCATCCCTTCTGTCGTGGGGCGGAATGGCCTGGAGGAAGTGCTGGAAATCCCGCTGAACGGGGAGGAGCGTCAGGCGCTGGAGGACTCCGCCCGCCAGATGAAGGAGGCCATCGAGTCTTTGGACCTGTAACGGTAACAGGCATAAAAAAACCCGCCGTCCCATAAGTTGTCCCAAAGGACAAGGAGGGGCGCGGGATGAGGATACAGCGGGCACGGGCAAAAATATGGCTGGGGCGGTCTCTGCGGCAGGTGGTGGCGGCCGCTCTCTTGAGCGTGGGCGTACTGTTCTGTCTGCCCGGAATTCTAATCCGGGGAGATCCCTTATATCAAGGATCCGAGGTGGTTGAATCACTTCCTCCGTCCGGGGACGCAGCCTCCGGTGGAGTACAGGCCGCCTCCCGGGACCGCGGGAGAGCTGTACGGCTGCAGATGGACGACGGAACGATCCGGGAGCTGTCTATGTCTGACTACCTGTGGGGGGTAGTGGCGGCTGAAATGCCGGCCTCCTTTGAACTAGAGGCCCTGAAAGCCCAAGCCTGCGCCGCGCGAACCTATACGGTAGTCAGGCAGAACTCCGGCTCTGACAAGCACCCAGGAGCGGATATCTGTGAAGACAGCACCTGCTGTCAGGCCTATATCGAGCGGGAGGCGGCCCTGGCCCGCTGGGGACTAAACGCCCAGGAGTATGAGGAAAAGATTTCCCAGGCGGTGGAGGGGACCGACGGGCTGGGTATTCTCTATGAGGGGCAGCCCATTCAGGCACTGTTCTTCTCCTCCGCCGCCGGCCGGACCGTGGACGCTGTGGCGGTGTGGGGCAACAGCGTGGACTATCTGAAAAGCGTGGACAGCCCAGAGGGGGATGAGGTCCCCAATTACCACAGCCAGGTCGTTCTCTCCTCTCGGCAGGTCCAAGAAGCGGCTTTGGCCGCCTACCCTGGAGCGGATCTGTCCGGGGATCCCTCCAGCTGGTTCGGTCAGGCCGTCCGGGACGAGGGCGGCACCGTCACCTCCATCCCCTTTGGCGGCCTTACCCTCACCGGCGGCCAGGTCCGGTCCATGCTGTCCCTCCGGTCCGCCGCCTTTACCGTGACCTGGGACGGGGAAAATTTTACCTTCGACGTTACTGGCTACGGCCACGGGGTAGGCATGAGCCAGTATGGAGCCAACGCCATGGCCAAAGAGGGGAAAAATTTTACAGACATCCTGACCTGGTACTATACCGGCACCCAGGTAGACGCTCTCTGGTGAGAAAGGCACAGCCCTCCCGGCAGGCCGGGAGGGCTGCTTCTGTTCCATTCAGCAAAAGGCGGCACCCTGATTTAGCTATTTTTGATAAATATTTATTATTTGCAAGAAAAATATTTACAAATTGCACAAATTATATTAGGATAAAGACGGAAAGATTTTCCTGATATCCTACACCCACGGAGGCGGCGAAAGGAGCAGGCCAATGGGCTGAAAGCTGGTATGCCTATGTTTTTCAGTGCAAATTGAATCGTAAAATAAGCAGAAAAAGGAATTATGAGTTATTCGATCTACTCAGATGGCAGAACGCAAAATAATGGATAGGAATGGGGAAAGTCGTGTATGAGTTGGTATAGTTGGATGATTTCTTTAGGAAATCAGTTTAGAGATATCACCCCATTCGTATTTGTGTTTTCTCTGCTGTTTGCGATCAAATGGTTCCTGAAAGAGGAGAACAAATACTATATTATTCCCGCGGTGGCGGCCAGTATTTCGCTGTTGCTGATCGTTTATGACGTAGCGGCCTATTAGGCCGGGCGGCCCGCGCCTGTGCGGTAAAGTGGAGCTCTGCCTATGATCCCGGTCTGTTCCTGCCAGTCGATACAAGGGTGTGGTGAGAACGCATGGTGAAACGGGGATTGCCCATCCTCCTCAATGTGATTTTGATTGGGGATATGCAGGTCAAATTTTTTTGGGCGATCTATGTGTTTGAGGACCCCCGCTGGTGGTGGGGCGGTTCGATCCTGGTGGCGGCGTTCGCCTTTTTGACGAAAAGATATGGGGCGCCCGCCCCCAAGGGTTCGGACGCCCAGTGGTATCATATCAATTGGAATTATGTGTTTTTCGGAATGTGGGGGCCGCTCTGCATCATATCCGGCGTTGTCCACTCTGTGCTCTGGTGGTAACTGGGAGGCGGCCCTGGCCCGCTGGGGACTAAACGCCCAGGAGTATGAGGAAAAGATTTCCCAAGTGGTGGAGGGGACCGACGGGCTGGGTATTCTCTATGAGGGGCGGCCCATTCAGGCACTGTTCTTCTCCTCCGCCGCCGGCCGGACCGTGGACGCTGTGGCGGTGTGGGGCAACAGTGTGGACTATCTGAAAAGCGTGGACAGCCCAGAGGGGGATGAGGTCCCCAACTACCACAGCCAGGTCGTTCTCTCCTCTCGGCAGGTCCAAGAGGCGGCTTTGGCCGCCTACCCTGGAGCGGATCTGTCCGGGGAGCCCTCCAGTTGGTTCGGTCCGGCCGTCCGGGACGAGGGCGGCACCGTCACCTCTATCCCCTTTGGCGGCCTTACCCTCACCGGCGGCCAGGTCCGGTCCATGCTGTCCCTCCGGTACCGTGACCTGGGACGGGGAAAATTTTACCTTCGACGTTACTGGCTACGGCCACGGGGTAGGCATGAGCCAGTATGGAGCCAACGCCATGGCCAAGGAGGGGAAAAATTTTACAGACATCCTGACCTGGTACTATACCGGCACCCAGGTAGACGCTCTCTGGTGAGAAAGGCACAGCCCTCCCGGCAAGCCGGGAGGGCTGCTTCTGTTCCAGTCAGCAAAAGTCGGCACCTTGATTTGGTTATTTTTAATAAATATATCTCATTTACATGGCAATCATTTACAAATTGCATAAATCTCGTTAAAATAAAGACAGTAATATCTTCCTGATATCCTGTACCCACGGAGGCGGCGGAAGGAGTAGCTCGATGGGCTAAATGCTGATTCCCCACCAAAACCGGGGGACCCACTTCAAGACTGATACGACCGCTGCCGGCAGTAAGGGAGTGACTGGGGATGGATTCTATGAAATATGAGATCGCTGGCTTGGCGGTCATGACAGCAGCCGCATTTCTTTACGGCCCGGAGGTGGGAAGTTTTGTATTCTCCCTCTCAATCTTGATAGAAGGCATCGTCTGTTTGATCAAATTTCGGCGGAATCGCTGGCTCGCCCTGATGCTGCTCGTCATGGTGGTTTTGGGCAGCGTGTTCACCGTCCGGGAATTTGTTGGACTCTTATCCGAGTAATTGAAAAACTAGAACCTCCGGTGTTGCCAGGGGAGCAGTTCAAGATGGATACGGCCGCTGATGTCACAGGTGCTTGGGCGTAGGCCGCACCAAAATACCAGCGCACCATTGGAGGACTGATAAAAATGGGGTCTGATCGGAACATAGATAAATATATTTTGATACTAGCCTTGTGTTCCTCCCTGATCGCCCTCTTATTTGCAGGTATTACGTATGCTATCTGTATTTATTGTTTTGGCATCTTTCTTTATGGGGGCATTGGGTGTATCTGTACAATAAAAAAGAAGCATTATGTTCGGGCCCTGGTTTATCTCCCCCTTATCATTTTATCCTTCGTCGCTCTGCTTCGGGAGTTATCACCAGCCCTAAAAAAATAGAGGGAACCCCCAGCTTACGCCATGGAACCCATTTAAGGCGGATACGACTGCTGATGTCAGGAGGGCTCGGACATGGACCGTAAAAAGTACCGTTACCGCTACCGCGTCACTGTTCTCGTAATCATGATAGCAGCCGGGATTTTTTCCAGTATGAAGGCAGTAAGCCTCATATTCTACACATCACTTTTGATTGAATGTTTCGGCGCTTTGATCGTAGATCGGCCGAAAGGCTGGATTGTGCCGGTACTGCTCGTAGCGGGGATCTTGGACGGTATTTTGGTGGTCAAAAAGCTCCTTGAGCTCATGTCTTAACTAAGCAGGCCCCCCGGCTTATGCCGGGGGGCCTGAATTTTGATGCGGAGCAGTATTTAGTTGGAAGCAGTATCCAAATCGGTATCCCCGCCCCAGATCATATTCTTCCGCAGCTCGGCACCCACGGTTTCCATCTGGTGTTTGGCCAGATTGGCCCGCATGGAGTTGAAGAAGGTGCGGCCGTTCTTGTTCTCGGCGATCCACTTACCAGCAAAGGTGCCGTCCTGGATGTCCTTCAGAACTGCCTTCATGTTCTTCTTGGTCTCCTCATAGGGCAGGACACGGGGACCGGACACATACTCGCCATACTCTGCGGTGTCGGAGATAGAGTAGTTCATGGCCGCCACGCCGCCCTTGTTGATCAGGTCGATGATAAGCTTCATCTCGTGGATGCACTCAAAATAGGCGTTCTCGGGCTCGTAGCCGGCCTCGACAAGAGTTTCAAAGCCCAGCTTCATCAGCTCCACCACGCCGCCGCACAGAATGGCCTGCTCACCGAACAGGTCGGTCTCAGTCTCATCGTGGAAGGTGGTTTCCATCACGCCGCCCCGGGCGCCGCCGATGCCGGCGGCATAGGCCAGTCCCAGCTTATAGGCGTCGCCGGTGGCGTTCTGCTCTACGGCGATCAGGCAGGGCACGCCCTTGCCGTTGACATAGGTGGAGCGGACGGTGTGACCGGGGCCCTTGGGGGCGATCATAACCACGTCTACGTCGGCGGGGGGAACGATCTGCTGATAGCGGATATTGAAGCCGTGGGCAAACATCAGCATATTGCCGGAGGACAGGTTGGGGGCGATGGACTTTTTATAGACCTCGGCCTGGACCTCGTCATTGATCAGGATCATGACGATATCGCCCCACTGGGCGGCCTCCTCCACTGTCTTGACCTGCAGGCCGGCCTTCTCAGCGTTGGCCCAGTTCTTGGAGCCCTGGCGCAGGCCGACGCAGACATCACAGCCGGAGTCCTTCAGATTCATGGCGTGGGCGTGGCCCTGGGAACCGTATCCGATAATGGCAATCTTTTTCCCGTCCAGATAGCTCAGATCACAGTCCTTCTCATAGTACATTTTTGCCATAGTTGTATTCCTCCTTCAGTTTGTTGTCATCATATATAGTGCTACGCCCTCTTTCGATGGCGAGAGTACCCGTCTTTGCGATCTCCAGAATGCCGAAGTCGGCCAGCAGGTCTGTGAGTGCCCTGGTCTTGGACCGGTCACCGAAGATAGCTACTGTCAGGGTGTCCCGGCCCACATCGATGATGTTGGCCCGGAAGATGTTGGCCATTTGAATGACCTCATCCCTGGAATTGCGGTCCGTGGCCCGGACTTTGATGAGAGAAAATTCCCTCTGGATAGAGGTGGCCTCGTCCAAGATCTTTACCGCCAGCACAGGGATAAGCTTACGGCACTGGTCGGCAATCTGGTTTATCATCAGCTCGTCCGCCAGAATGCTGATCGCCAGGCGGGCGGTGTTGGGTCGGTCGGTTCCGCCGGTGACAATGGACTCGATGTTATACCCCTTACGGGCAAACAACCGGGCCACCTGGCTCAATACGCCGGGGATGTCCTGGACCAGGATGGCCAGGGTATACAGCTTTTTTTCTGGATCAAATTCCCGTTTCATATCCCCCTAGCCCCCTTATTTCAGTAAGAAGTCAGTGATATGGGCGCCGCCGGCTACCATGGGCCGGACCATCTCATCCATATCCAGGCGGCAGTCGATGACACAGCCGCAGCCAGCGGTCAGCGCTTCCTGGAAGGCCGCCTCCATCTCCGCCATACTGGTTACCCGGAAGCCCTTCAGGCCATAGGCCTCGGCCAACTTGACAAAGTCCGGGCCTCGGTCCAAGGTGGTCTCCGAGTACCGCTGATGGTAGATCAGATTCTGCCACTGGCGAACCATACCCAGGGTGCCGTTATTGAACACTACTGTAATGATAGGCAGGTGGTAATGTTCTACCGTAGCCAGCTCATGGCAGTTCATGCGGAAGCAGCCGTCTCCGGTGGTATGGACCACCACCTTGTCCGGGTTGCCCAGCTTGGCCCCGATGGCCGCTCCCAGGCCGAACCCCATGGTCCCGAAACCGCCGCTGGTCAGCAGCTGCCCAGGATAGTCAAAATGGAAGTGCTGAATGGACCACATCTGATGCTGGCCCACATCGGTGGCCACGATGGTATCCTGGGGCGCCAGACGCCGGATGGTCTCCAGCACCTGCTTGGGGGTAAGCTTATCTCCCGTTTCCGCCACCGAGGGGACCCGCAGAGGCAGGACCTGCTCCTTCCATTCCGGATGGCTGTACTGGGGCAGCTTGGCGTTGAGCATCTCCAACACCCGCCGGGCTGAACCGATGATGTGGTGGTCCGTGAGGACATTTTTGTCAATCTCAGACCGGTCAATGTCAATCTGGACGACCTTGGCCTGGCTGGCAAAGGTCTCCGGCTGGAGCGCCACCCGGTCTGAGAAGCGGCAGCCCACGGCGATGAGCAGGTCACACTCATTGCACGCCACATTGGATGCCTGAGAGCCGTGCATTCCAATCATCCCTGTCGTCAGCGGATGTCCGCCCGGGAAGCCGCCGCCCCCCATAACAGTGATGGCCACCGGAGCGTCCAGCTTCTCGGCAAACTCCCGGAACTGCCGGTGGGCACGGCCCCGGACCACACCGCCGCCGCAGATGAGCAGCGGCCGCCTGGACTGGGCAATCATCTCCACCAGGGTATCAATGTCCCCTTTGTTGGGCTCCGGAGCCTTCAGCTCGTGGCTGGTGGCCAGGGACTGGATGGAGCTGCAGGAGCGGTTCCTGCTCCACGGGACAAACTCATAGTCGATCTCCACACTGGGAAACGTAACATTTTTCAGGAAATCGATGAGCACCGGGCCGGGCCGGCCGGTGGCCGCCACGGCAAATGCCTGACGCATCACGTCCGGGATGGTCTGGGCGTCCCGGACCAGATAGGTGGCTTTGGTAATAGGCATAGCGATGCCGGTAATGTCCACCTCCTGAAAGGCGTCCTTCCCCAGCGTCTGCTCCGTCACATTGCAGGTGATGAACACAATGGGAGAAGAGTCCATATAGGCGGTGGCAATCCCGGTGACCAGATTTGTGGCGCCAGGGCCGCTGGTAGCGAAACAGACCCCCACTTTCCCGGTGGAACGGGCATAGCCGTCGGCGGCGTGAGCAGCCCCCTGCTCATGGGCGGTCAAGATATGGTGGATCCTATCCTGATAGTTATACAGCTCATCATAGAGATTCAGGATCGTTCCACCTGGATATCCGAAAACAGTGTCCACCTCCTGCTCCAGCAGACACTCCATGATGGCCTGAGTGGCGCGTACTTTCAAAACGGCTGACCCCCTTTGGGTGAGATAGAAGTGTGATGTTACGCTGCGCTTTGCGCATGCGGTCTGGGCGCTCTCGCTGCGGCTCTGGACACAAACGGCCGGACTTCGCCTGCCCTGGTTTGTATTCGCCGCTCCGCTCCAAGCTCCGCGCTCAAATTTTCCCTCCGCCCTTCTGCACGGCGATGACGCCGGTACGGGCAACCTCCAAAATGGAGAAGGGCCGCATCATGGCCTGGAAGGTATCCAGACGATCCGGCGTGTCGGACAGTTCCAGAGTCATAGAGGTAGGAGAGATATCATCCACCTTAGCCCCGTAGATGGAACAGATGGTCATAATATCCTGCCGGGTTTTATTGTTGGCGTTTACCTTTAAGATCATCAGCTCCCGGCCAATCAAGTTGGTCTCCTCCAAAGTGCGGACCTTGATGACCTCGATGAGTTTGTTGAGCTGCTTTTCCACCTGCTCCACCACGCTGTTGCCGCTATCCACGATGATTGTGATACGGGAGATGGTAGGGTCGTCGGTGACACCCACGGCCAGGGATTCGATGTTGAAGGCTCGGCGGGCAAACAACCCAGTAATACGGTTTAGAGCGCCCGCCTGGTTCTCCACCAGCACGGAGATTGTCTGTTTCATCTGGTCCCCCTCCTTTAATCGTTGGTGCCCACGTCGGGGTGGACTTCACAGAGCATCAGGCAGGCGCCTTTGGTGGACAGAAAGCGCTCGATGGCCTCGTCCAGTTCTTCCTCCTCGCGGACCATAATGCTGGGGATTCCGTAAGCGGCGGCAATGGCGGCAAAGTCCGGGGAACCGTCCAAATCCACCCCAAATGGGCCGTGATAAGGAAGCGATTTCTGGATCTGGTGGACCAAACCCAGGGTATGGTTCTGAAACACAAGGATCTTGATATCCAAATCAGCACACCGTATGGCGGCCAGTTCGTTCATGGCCATCTGGAAAGAGCCGTCTCCACAGACAACGACGGTCTGCCTGTCCGGTTTCGCCACCTTGACGCCGATCGCAGCGGGGAGGGCGTAGCCCATGGTCCCCAGGCCGCCGCTGGTCAGCAGTCGGCCGTGCTTTTGGGGAAAATACTTACAGGTAAAGATCTGATTCTGGCCTACATCCACGCACACCACGGCGTCCTCATCCAGCTTGGCCCCCAGCCTACGGATGGCAGTACCAGGGAACACAGAACCGGGGCGCTTAGGAAAGACCCGGCTCAACTCGGCCTTCCGGTAGTCCCGAAGCATGGCCAGCCAGTCGGCAGAATCGGTGCTGGAAACACCCATATCCAGGATCTGGCGAAGGATGACCTTCACGTTGCCTACCAGGGGGACGGCGGCCTGCATATTTTTCCCGATCTCCGCCGGATCCACGTCGATATGAATGGTGGCCATCCTGCGCTGTATCTCGTCGGGGGAGGTGATGGCCCGGTCGGCAGCCCGAGTGCCCACCATGATGAGCAGGTCGGACTTTGCCAGGGCTTTGTTGGCGCAGTGGTTGCCGTGGGCTCCGATCATTCCCAGGTTGAGTGGGTGGTCTGTGGGCATCAGGCCAATGCCCATCATGGTCTTGACAACCGGGATATTGGCGGTCTCCGCCAGCTCCAGCAGCTCCTCCTGCGCGTCGGCCAGCCACACACCGCCGCCAGCGCAAATCAGAGGCTGGCGGGCCTTGGCGATGGTTTCCACTACACGCTTAATTTGGAGGTCATTTCCCTTGACGCTGGGCTTGTACCCCCGGATATTGACCTCCTCGGGCCAGTCAAACTTCTTTAACGTCTGCTCCTGGACATCGATAGGAATATCAATGAGGACCGGGCCCGGACGACCAGTGGAGGCGATATGGAAAGCCTCCCGGACCACCCGGGGAATGTCGTTGGCGTTTTTCACCAGATAGCTGTGCTTAGAGAAGGGGGCCACGGCGCCGGTGATATCCACCTCCTGAAAGATATCTCGGCCCAGCAGATGACTGGGCACCTGTCCAGTGATAGCCACCATGGGGATAGAATCCATGTAGGCTGTGGCAATACCAGTAATCAGGTTGGTAGCTCCGGGACCGGAGGTGACCATGCATACTCCTACCTTGCCGCTGACCCTGGCATAGCCGGAGGCCATATGGCCGGCGTTCTGCTCCGTCCGCACCAGGGTATAGCCGATCTCCGGATGTTCCTTTAGGGCGTCTACCACCGGGCAGATGGTGGCTCCGGCGTAGCCAAAAATATGGTCTACCTGCTCACGTAGCAGGCTTTCAATCAACGCGTGCGCTCCATTCATGGAACTTCACCTCCATTGGTGTGCTTTGGATCAAAAAAACAAAAGCGGCTTCGTCCTATCCATACAGATAGGACGAAGCCGGATGCTCCGTGGTACCACCTAAATTCATAACCTTTGGCTGGTTATGCGCTCATTTCCCCAATAACGGTGGGAAAACCGTTCCAACCTACTATGGCACGCCGCCAGTTCAGAAGGACTGCTCACGGGCGAGCTTCGGGGGAGGTCCTTCACGAGCGCTTACACCGACCGCGCCCTCTCTTCGCATCCAGACAAGCCTACTATCCCGTTCATCGCGTTTATGATGATTGTTCACAATCATACTCTATTCTGTCGGATTTGTCAATTCCCTTTCCCCGGAAATTTCTCCGTTTTTTTTTGCTTGACCATGTCTACCAAATGTCTACCAAAAAAAGCGGGAAAGTGCTGGGAAACGTGGCTTTCCCGCTTTTCCATTTTCTGGGTGTCTACCAGATGTCTACCAAGGGCACTTTTTCTTTGAAAAAGCCCCCTTTTTTATTTGCTCTTAGCAGGTTTTCCTTACCTTTTTTGCTTTGCAAGGGGCGTTATACTTTCCTTGCTAGCTCCACTATACCACATCTCTCCATACTCATTCAAGGGACCTGTCCAAATTTTGTCCATGAAAGGGGAGTTATAGTACATGAAACCAGCTTCCGACTGCTTATAGGGAACCAGATCTTTGGGCTTCCAACCAAAAATGATAGCATGATAATGCGGACGGAAGGTCTGACGACCATACTCACCAGCGGCGAAGAAACGGATCTGAATATCTCCAAGGGCCTTACGAAACCTCTTCATGAAAAGCTGGAAGTCTCTCTTGCGAAGCGTCAGACAAGGCAGAGCCTCGCCAGTCGCCGGGTCAGGATATCGAGAAACAGGAACATGATCATCATCATAGGTCAACGTAACGAAACAGGCTTCCTTGTGATACTCCAATTCCAGAAGGCATCTATTGGCCCATTGGCGGGAATACTCAAGACGACAGCCGATACAGCGGCCACAGGGAATCCGAATAAGTTCCGGGTCATTCAAGTCGATATTGGCAGACGCACCAAAAACACGAAGCCGGGGTTTTCCATTCTCTGTTAAGTAAGGTCTATTCGTCCTGGGGTTAATATCAGGAAGAGCAAACAGCGGATGATAACAGGCCACTAAGCAACACCATCCCAAATAATCACATTAAGAGCACCGGGACCACTCACAGCAATACTTGAAGCCAGCCAATAACACGCCAAGAAAGAAAAAAGAATCATAAGCACCAGAAGAATTGCGAGCAAAACTTTAAGAATGGTATTCATTTTCCTCACCTCCTGAACCTATCTTAGCACACACAAACCTGACTGTCTATCAGATTTGGTGTCACTCATCCCCATTACATCAAGAGGGTAATGGGGATGAGTGTTCGGCCCTGTCGGGCCTCAGCCTCTACCTGTAAAGCCAGAGCCTCGACGACCTTCCGAAAACGACTTACCAGAATTACCGAAACCCTCAAAAGGTTTCAAACCAAGAGCATCAGTAATCGCATCAGCAATACCGCCAACGGGATCGCCTAAACGAGAATTAACACCACCTAAAGCTTGCCAACCATTAGAAGGGAAAGCTTCCTTTAGACTAAACTCCTGACGATAACCTTGAGCAGAAAGATCCTTATTCACCTCAGCATTAAAAGCGGCAATATCCTTCTGGGTCATAGCAGAAACATCATAGCCGTACTTCTGGGCAGCGGCATGAATGGAAGCGGCCACCTTCGTAGCATTTGCGGCATTATCCGAAGCATAGCGAGAGGCCATAGCAGCAATATTAGAAGTAGTTAACTGCGTCTGGGCGGCCAGCTCGGAGGTATACTTACTCATGGCGGTATACTTATCGGCCACGGCAAGATTGGTAATGGCATTGGTATTCATGGCCTGTAACTGCGTCTGGGCATTCAGAAAACTTCCAAGGAGACCAGCAATGGCAGCATTGGCGGAAGTATCGGTATCGCCTTTGGAGCCGGCAGAGGTCACGCCAGAGGCCGTAGCACCGCTTGTAACGGCGGCACCGTTGCCGCCCATAGCGGACAAGATGGGATTAAGACCAGCAGCCTTTAGATCAGCAATCTCACGCTGATGGGCCGTACTAGACATATACTCCTGCCAGTTTCGATTTTTAGCGGCTTCCTGAGCAGAGAAATCCATAGCTATTCGGTTTTGTTCTTTTTGCCATTGTCTTTGCTGTTCCGCTTGGGAAGCAGACCAAGCGTTATTCTGCGCAGAATTGCGTTGAAGGTCTGAAACAAGGCTTGCTGCTGCGCTTGGGACAGAAACGGAATTTTGTGATTTAGAAGCAGTAACAGCAGAATTAGCAGAACCGCCGCTATACACAGGACCACCGGGAAAGGGAGACCATCCATAGCCATTATTTCCATAGGATACGGCCACAATTAAAACACTCCTTTCTTGAACAACAAGGGCCCCCAGCTGGGGGCCCTATTCACTTAGTGATGGTCAATAAGACCAGGAATAGAATACATAGGCATTGGCCGAGTAGACCTATTTTGAATGTAGATATCAGCGAACAACTGATTCTGTAAAGAGGACTGCACTGCCAGCACTCTGTCCACGTTAGAAGGATCTTCACGAATCCAAGCATCAGACAAAGAAGGAAGTTGCTCATAGTTATCACCAAGATGCCAGACATCAAGGGATCTCTCATAGGCGGACCTCATTTCACCAGCGACACGGCTAGGCTTATAACGATAATCAGCCCAGGCTTCTTGATAACCAAAGACCTCATCGTCTTTATCGTTACCTTGGGCATAAATCTCCTTGTTCTTCACAGCCTGTTCACCAATATTAGCGAACACAGGCCAGTAATAATCAAAGCGGTCTTTACGGGACCACATACGCTCTAGGCCCTGCTGATAGGTATGGTCATAACGGGCGACCATCACACCGATCACAAAACCATGCTCCACAAAGGACTTCTTGAAATCATAGTGAACATCAGAAGTAACAGAGAGACCGACAGGGTTACCTTGGGGAGTGGTACCCTCGGCAGTAGCGGACTGCTGCACAATCTGGTTAATGCTGATAGGCACACGGTTACCACCTAGATACTCTGGCCGCTGGAGGCGGGCATCAGGGGAAGTCACACCGAAGTGAGTCTTCAAAATCTCAATGTAGCGAGTACCACCACGGGCATCTTTCTCATAGAGCTTCTGGATCTGGAACGCCATACGAAGCTGGTTGATAGTGGCGGAAGAAACAGAACCATCATTAATGGCCCATAAATTAGTAGGAGCAACAAGCGAAGAAACATTTGCAGACACATTGAACATGCCTAAGTTATTACCGGGAAGCTGACCATTATAATTATCGCCTCCCAAATGCCAATTTGCACTTGATACACCGCCTTTAACATCGGTCCAAGTAGTAGCAACACTACCAACATTAGGAATTTTATCATCAAGAGACATAACCGGGTAATTAGCACCACCAGAAACAGGAATCGTTACATCCGGTCCTTTCTGGGGGGAGGGGAGACAGCTTGTAAAATAGTCGTGGTACTTACTGGCCTTGAAGGGAAGGCCGCCCTTGGCGGTATCGGTAATGTAATTGCCAGTATTCACACCAGCAACAGTGGCATCATCAACGGGAATCTGGAGAGGATCAGAGAGGTTTTGGTCTCTGAACCACTCATTCATAATAAGAGCATAAGCACGGAATGGAAGGGCGTTAACAGATAACTTAGGAACTCCTGTGGGTACGCCCATATAATCGGCAAGGGTGCCAACGCTCCAACCGTTAGCAGGCGCTGTGATCTGAGGTACCTGATACTCCGTCTGGGGTATCCACGCGCTTTGAGTGTTTTCACCGTTCAGCTCCCTCCAATGATTCCAGACAATACGGTTAGGCACAAAGAAGAAATAGGTATCCAGATACAGGTTATCCATCATGGGAGTGATGAGGGTCTGCAATCTCACTACTTTGGAAGTCTTGACCTTGAAGGTATCACCGGGAAGAACTTCATCGATATAGAAAGGGATAATATCTCCGGTATTGAAGGACAGCTTGATAGACGAGGAGCGGTCAAACGTAGACCGGGACATATCGATATTAGTGGGATTCAGCGCAAAATGGGATTCAGTATTTCTGTTCATTTAACTTCACCTCCAGAAGCACTAGGAGCGGGTTGGCCGGGGGGCACCGGATCAGTAGTCGGGGGCTGGTTAGGCTGTTGTTCAAGGATGGGTGTGGGGGCTATGCCCATCTTGGTAGACCATTCGGGGGTATTCATCTGAGCAAGGAACTGATGGAAGCTGTGACCGAACTGGGCACGGGTTTCGACAGGCAGGGAATTGAAATAGGTCTCGGCCTGAATCATGGCATTAAGGGCCTCGGCATAGGTCTGAGGCATCTCAGTAAAATCACCGAAAACACCTTGACGGCGGTTAAGAGCCATAGCATCACCATTCTGGTACTGCTGGAGCAGGACATGGATATCAACGGACTGGGCGTGGGACTGGATAAAACCATAGAGATCTTCTTTACCGGATTCAACAAGGGACATAACACCATTCTTATCGAACTCCGGAGCATAGAGAGTCTTTACAGGATCACCGGGATTAGAAAAAACAGGATCACGCTTATCATATTGAGTGGGAAACTTCATAACCATCATCCTTTCAGACAATCACTCGCAGACATAAGCAGGACAGGCAGATCCAGAGGGATCAGGCGGCCTGTATCGGAATCATACTCACCGATCTTGTAGAGGTCGAAGTCCTTCATAGCTGTGAAAAGCACAGAATCAACATTATTAACAGCGTGATTAAAATTTCGCATAGCGACGGCATCATTGACCTCGAAAGTAGGGGTAAGGAAACCAGTATGGATATCACGAATAGCGTAAACAGAAAATTTCATTTTACATACCTCCAAAAAATCCGTTGAGCCTCCAGAATCACTTCCATCTCTCTAAGCTTATAAACTCGACAGAATGGACAATTCGTTGCAGGGTCAAAACAAGATACACAATAACGATTAGAATCTTCCTCCAAACGAACTATGGATGCACCAAGAAAACCTTGATTCTCCAAAAAATACCGAAAGGAACGGATAGTCGACTTTCGATAAAGATCATCACATGCACCGCTCATAACCTAATACCTCCTCTATAAATTGTGGGGTTGATGTTAATTTTTTTCGACTTAGCGGCCGTCCGGCGAAAGGTACGCTTGTCACGGGCAATAGGCTCTTTCTTACGCATTTTTACAACCTCCTTTGTAATGACTTGATTTTATTTTCCTTGGAGGCTTCCTCGACAGCGAGGAGCTCCATAAAGGACATGTCAGTTGCGGCCAGCTTGGCCTTGGTAGCTTCCTCGGCCAGATGCTTCCGAATAGCTTTTATCTCGGCGGACTTCTCAGGATTCTCCACGTCAAAGAGCTTGTCGAAATATTTCGGAGGCTTGAACTTTTTGCCGCCATCTTTGGTAGACAAATTAATGTACTCATAATCGTAGACATCCGGGTGATCATCGTACCACTGACGACCAAGACCGGGCTTCCGGGACATAAGAGAAAAGGGTGACTCGATATTAAAACTCTCAAAAAAGCTGGGGCCGTAGGTGTTAGACTTCTTAGCGGTATACCGGGCAACATAGGCACAGGTTTCCCAACTAACATCAGCAACAACTACCATGCCATTTTGTGATCTTTCTGCAAGGGGAGTTATACAGGGCTGATGCCATAAAAAGTCCTCAAAGCCTCGAAAAAATGGGAATTTTGTCAGAAAAGTCCCCGAAAAAATTTAAGGAGGAATCCCGAATGAGAAACCTGAAACGGGCTCTGAGTCTGGCTCTGGCTTCCGTCATGGTCATTGGCATGATGGTCGTCGGCACCGGCGCGAGCTACGCCGATGTGTCTTCCGAGCAGAATCAGGAAGCCATCGAAGTTCTCCAGGCCGTCGGTGTTATGACCGGCGACGAGAACGGCAACTTCAACCCCGACGCCAAGGTCACCCGTAACGAGATGGCCGTCATCATGTCCAATATGCTGGACTACAAGGTGTCCAACTATGCCGGCACCGCTCCCTTTACCGATGTGCCCGCCTGGGCCGAGCCCTATGTGGCTGCCTGCTGGACCCACGGCATTATTTCCGGCTATGATACCAAGACCTTCGGCGGCAGCGACTCCGTCACCGCCGCTCAGGCCGCTCTGATGATGCTGAAGGCCCTGGGCTACTTCCAGTATCAGTCCGACTTCGGCGACAGCTGGGAGCTGTCCACCATCCGCAAGGCCAACCAGATCGACCTTTACAGCGATGTTAAGGCCGCCGCTCTGGAGGCTATGACCCGCAACGACGTGGCCCAGCTGGCTCTGAACACCCTGGAAGCCACTGTGGTCGATGCCTCCGGCGAGCCCAACAAGGTCATCACCCCCGACGGCACCACCGTTCTGGTCGGCGCGGTTGAGTACTTCGAGCTGGAGAAGTCCGGCAACCAGTACACCACCATCTTCGAGGGCAACAACGACAACGGCAAGTACACCGTCCAGCTGGGCGAGGAGCTGTACGACGGCGATCTGGAGAAGCGCGACAGCACCGACGAGTTCAATCGTCCTGCTTCCGTGTGGAGCTACCAGAGCCGCGAGATCGGCAAGTACGCCGACGCCGCCAAGTACACCTACACTGCCGCTGTGTCTAACAAGACTCTGGCCAACGACATTGGCAAGACCGCTCTGGACAACTACAGCTGGTCCGTTTCCGTGGACGGCAACTATCAGACCGCTGCCAAGCCCGACAAGAATGCCTCCGGCGACTGGTATCAGACCGGCAAGGGCGTTCTGACCCAGGTCTTTGTGGACAACAAGACCGAGTCCGTGGACGTGGTTCTGGTCAACTCCTACGTGGCCGAGATCACTAAGGTGGTCGAGGACGACGGCGAGTACACCCTGACCCTGAAGCCCTACGCTCCCAATGGCGGCAGCAACCCCGCCGCCGGTGACCGCACCTTCGAGACCGACGTTGTCGGCTTTGAGAAGGAGGACATCGTGGTCTACACCGCCGCTCAGAGCGAGATCCAGTCTGTTGCTAAGGCCGAGATCGTCAGCGGCGACGTGACCTCCGTCAAGATCGGCAAGAACGCCAGCCTGGACGGCACTCAGTACGACTACTCCAAGATGATCGCCAAGAATCTGGACGACAACACCGCCACCGATCCCTCTCTGAACGATGGCTATGAGTTCTATCTGGATACCTATGGCTACATGATCGCCTTCAAGGGCGTGGAAACCATCGACGACTATCTGTTCGTCACCAAGGCTCTGCCCAGCGTGACTGGCGTAGACGCCAAGGTCGTGCTGGCTGACGGCACTGAGAAGACCATTGCTGTCGACGAGGTCGAGGGCAACGGTGCCTCCGCCAAGGCCGAGGACGCTGTGATCGGCACTTACGGTGCTGACGGCGCTGTTGCTACTAACAACATCTACTCCTACACCGAGGACGACGGTGTCTATACTCTGACCGCTCTGAAGAGCGGCACCAGCGACGGCCAGTACAAGGCTATCCTGACCCTGGGCAGCTCCAATAACCAGTACAACGACACCACCCCCGCAAACTCCAAGGTGTATTACACCATCGAGCGGGACATCGCCAAGATGGTCGGTAAGGCCGCCTCCGGCAGCACCGCTCCCGCCGACGTCCGTCTGACCACCGACACTGTGTTCGTGGACGTGAAGGACAATGTGATCTACAACGGCTACACCGAGGTCGTGGACTATGAGCACGCCAACGCCGCTGTGGTCTTTGACAAGAACGGCAAGGCTGAGATCATCTTTGTCACCAACTGCTCCGTCAGCGGTGTGGACGCCGACTACTTCTTCGTGAAGGACGGCAAGCCCGTCATCACCAAGGACGGCTCCACCAAGTACTACACCTATGACGCCTTCATCGACGGCGAGGCCGTGAAGGTCACCACTAAGGGTATGCTGTCCGAGGCTGATGCCAGCGGCGTGCTGCCCAAGAACTCCCTGTACAAAATCACCAAGCAGAACGCCGACAACGAGGTCACTGCTGTTGATCGGATCGCCACCTGGGACGATACCAGCATCTTCACCAGCAACTATGCCACCCTGGCCGACGGCTACACTCTGGGCCTGCACAACGCCTCCAGCGACTTGGCTGATGGTCAGACCAACGACACCTTCCGCTATGACGACGAGACTGTCTTCGTGGTGATCGAGCCCAAGAACAAGAAGGGCACCGTGGTCGACGCTGACAAGGTCTATCTGGGCACCGACGCCGACATCGAGACCGAGGACGACGTGACCGCCGTCTATGTCATCGATGCCGACGACAAGACCGACGCCACTCCTTACGCCACTCTGGTCTATGTGATCAAGCAGGCTAACATCGGCGGGACCACCACCCCCGAAACTCCCGATTACACCGGCGTGTTTGTGGACATCAGCGATCCCACTGATGTGACCGTCACCTACAACGGCGATGCTACGCCCGAGCTGGAGACCATTCTGGCCGCTGTTGAGGCTGAGATCGTAAAGGCCGGCTACACCGTCAATGAGATCACCGAGAGCAGCACTCCTGGCACTTATGTGTTCAGCGCCACTAAGGGGAAGATCACTCGGAATTATGTTTATGATACCGATGATATTTCCGAGGTATTTGCTGTCACTGTAAAGCTGGCTGAGGGTCTGGAGGCATTTGCGAGCATTACCTCTGAGTCCACTGTGTACATGAATACCACTGAGGATGCTACTGTGAAGGTCACCTTCAAGGATTTGAAGAGTGCGACCCGTAACTTCACCGCCACTGGTGATGCTACCTTCGACGCTATGAGCAGTGTTGCCATTGATGCCAAAGGCGTTGCTGAACTGACTTTAAGCTCCAGCAACATTGATGCAGATCAGGAAATCACCATCAGCTGGTCTTAATTCCTGACTTTAGCGCATCCATTTCTTACACCCCCGGGCTTCGGTCCGGGGGTGTTCTTTCCCCTTTATTTTATCCCAAAGAGCCGGAAAGAGGACCCGGGCTTGATGGCGCTGCCCGGTCCGGAGCTGGTGCTGGAGGAGTACAGGTTGATGGTTTTCAGCTGTCCCAGCCCCAGCGCGGAACAGTGCCCGCCGCTCCGCTCGTACAGGTCCATGCTGATCGACAGGCCCTCCATCCCATAGCACAGCGCCCCGTTTGACTCCCAGAGGTCCAGAAAGCGTGTCGTCCAGCCGCTGCTGATCCCCAGGGAATACTCGGCATACCGGGTGGTGTTAGAGGACACGGTGTTTAGGGAGGAGTAGACCTTGTCGCTGATCCCGTTGAAGCGCATCCATATGGAATAACCGTTTGTGGCGGCCACAGCGGCCCGGACCACCAGAAACAGCTTGAGATAGGACCCCATGTCGAGCTGGCTCACATCCAGAGCCACCTTCTCCGTGTTCTGTGTCAGCGTCCTGTCCAGCAGCAATTCCAAGCGGTTGGCGGCCTGGACTGACTGGAGCGCTCCGCTCAGGGCGGTCAACTGCTCCACAGTTGCCGCTCCCTCCAGACCCGCCGAGAGCGCCGACAGCGCCCCGTCTATCTTCTGATTGTCCTCATTGAACTCTGTGCGGAGCACCGCATCCTCCGCCTCCCATTGGTTGAGCTGGTAATGCTGCGTCTTATTCGTTGACATAATGGTTCCTCCTTTAATGAGTAAGGTTAAGAGTGTGGCTTTTGCGGGGTACGCCTTTTTTACACACTTTGACAGGATTGTCTAAAGGGGGCCTGTAAACACGGCGCACCTAGTTGTCACGCCCTACACATAGGTCCCCCTCTGTCTAACACAAAAAACCGTCCCGGAGTAGGACGGTTTCATACATTTTTTGGAAATTATAAGCGAACTTTATTCCTTTTCAAAAAAGCTCCCCTGTCCTGGACAGGGGAGCTTTTTATTAGGCCGGTTCAGCCCACTTCAGCGGGGACAGGGGGCTCGGCCTCCTTCTTTTTCCGGCGGAAGGTATGGCTCAAGTCGTCGATGACTGAGTAATACACTGGAGTAAATACCAGGGTTATCACCGTAGATATGACCATGCCTGAGATCATCGTGACGCCCATATCGGTCATCATCTCGTTGGTCTCCCCAATACCAAGGGCCATGGGGATCATGGCAATCACCGTAGTCAGGGTGGTCATCAGAATGGGCCGGACGCGCAGGGGGCAGGCGTGGAGGATGGCCTCCTCCCGGCTTTCTCCCTTGGAGCGGCGGATCTTGATGTACTCCACGAGGATGATGGAGGAGTTGACCACCGTACCGGCCAGCATAATAATAGACACCAGCGCCAGGATGGACAGGTCCCGCCCAGTGAGGGGCAGGGCGAACAGAGCGCCAGTAAAGGCCACCGGGAGGATCAGCATGACCATGACCGGCATGGCAAAGGACTCGAACTGGACCGCCAGCACAAAGTAGACCAGCAGCAACGCAACCACCAGAGCAAAGCCCAAGTCAGCAAAGCTTTCCATCATATCCTCATAGGAGCCGGCGGTCTGGGCCTCATAGCCCTGGGGCATGGCATACCCGTCCAGGATCTCATTGATGGCGGCGGTCATCGCTGTTGTATCGCCGCTGATGGTATCACCGGTGATGGTGACCTGTCTGGTCTGGTTGCTGCGTGTGATGCTCTGGGGCGCCTGCTCCACAGTCACCTCCGCCACCGAGGACAGGGGGATGGTCCCCCCGTAGCTGGAAGGAACCGGCATGGACTTCAGGGCATCCAGACTGGCGGAGGCGGCCCCGTCGCCCTTGACCACTACATCATACTCCTTGTTGTCAATGGTAACTGTGGTGGCGGTGACGCCGGTCAGCTCCGACCGGACCGCGGAGCCAACAGACGCGGCGGTCAGGCCATATTGGGCGGCCGCCTCCCTCCGAATGGATACCTTGACCTGATCCACAGCCTCGGACAGAGAACTCTCCACATCCACGGCGTCAGGCAGGGCGGCAATTTGGTCCTTCAGATCGTTCGCGATCATCTCCAGCGTATCATAGTCATCGCCAGAGACCTCTACGTTGATATCGTTGCCGCTCATCATAGTCATGGAGCTGGAGGCGCTGACCGTGATCTCGCAGCCCGCGATATCCTGCAGTGCCAGACGCAGATCGTCCTCAATATCAAAGGCGCTGCGCTCCCGCTCACTCTTTCCCACAAGGTTGACACCCATGGTCACAGAGTTTCCAGAGGACATCATGGAGGAGCCGCCTCCCTGGGCGATGTAATACATATCTTCCATCTCCGGGACCTCCCGCTCCACAATGGCGGCGACACGATCGGAGATAGCGGTGGCCTCCTCCACAGAGGAGCCGATAGGCATTCCAATACTGATGGAAACGCTGTTCTGATCCATTTCCGGGATCATGACCATCTTGGTGTTGGCCAGGGTGAGAACAAATATTGCCACCAGACCAAGGGAGGCCAGCATTCCCATCTTCAGATGGCGGACAAAATAGCCCAGAAGGCCCATATAGCCGTGATAGATCCGCTGGAACAGGCGGGTGGAGAAGGTAGCCCCACCGCTCCTCTTCAGGGCCCGGGCGGCCTGCTTCTCCCTGCGGCGACGGACCTTCTCCTCATCCAGGGTAAAGTAGCACAGAAGGGGCACCAGTGTGAGAGAGATAATCAAAGAAGCCGCGATCAACGACGCGATGGTCAGACAGAAGTCGCGGAACATATCCCCCGCCATACCTTCCACCAGTCCCAAGGGGACGAACACGGCCAGAGTGGTGAGGGTGGAGGCTACCACAGAGGAGGTGACCTCCTGGGTTCCATCGACACAGGCACTCAACCGATTGTGTCCTTCGTCAGAAAAACGGTTGATGTTTTCCAGTACGACGATGGAGTTGTCCACAATCATACCTACGCCCATGGCGATGCCGCCCAGACTCATCATGTTTAAGGTCAGGTCCAGCACGCTCATCAGAACGAACACAGACAGGATGCACACGGGCATGGAGATACAAATAGTTAGGGTAGAGCCTCCCCGGCGCAGGAACAGCAGCACCACGACAGCGGCCAGCAGGACGCCCTGCCAGATGTTGCTGAAGGCAGAGTTCACCGACTGGTCAATGTAATCACTGGCGATATAGGGGACAGAGTAACGAATATTTGGGTTCTCCGCCGCCAGCTCCTGGAGCCGTGTTTCCACAGCCCGCGCCACGGCCATTTCATTTCCGCCCGCCTGCTTGGATACCTGAAGAATAACGCAGGAGGTTCCCCCTACTTTAGCGACCGCGTCCAGGTCCTCCGCCTCCATCCTGACATCGGCCACCTCGGACAGACGGACTGTCCCGCCGGCCGGCAGCGTAATCAGGGTGTTGGCAACATCCTCCAGTGAGGTGTATTTGGCGTCGGTGGACACCGTCAGCTTCTTCGAGCCGCTCTGTAGATCGCCGCCGGGGTACAGCAGGTTCTGTCCTGCCAAGAACTGACTGATATAGCTGTTAGACAGGCCAAAGCCCGCCGCCTTGGCCGGGTCAATCTCCACGGCGATCTGTTGCGCGTTTCCGCCGCCGACGGATACCTGTGCCACTCCGTCGATGCGCTCCAGGGCGGGAGCAATCTCATCCTCCGCCAGAGTCTGGAGCTGGGACAGGTCCTCGCCCATCAGGGCAATCATAGCTGTGGGCATCAGTTCACTGGCGTTGATGTTGATGATCATGGGGTCTGCGGCGTCCTCCGGCAGGGAAACCATGTCAAATTTCTCCCGCAGCTTGGTAGCCGCAATGTCTAGGTCGGTTCCTTCCTCGTAAGTAATTTGAATGGTACTGACGCTCTCTGACGAAGTGGATTGGATCTCATCCACACCGGAAACCGACATAATAGCGGATTCCAATGGAGCGGTCACCAGATCCTCAATGTCGCTGGGGTTGGCACCCACATAGGTAGTCATCACCACAGCCATGGGCATTTCCATATTAGGCATCAGAGCCATTTGCAGGCGGGCGCTGAAAAGGACACCGAAGATGACCACCATGATGACTGCCAACAATGTCGCTACTTTATGGCGGATACAGGCTTTTGCAGTATTCATCAGGGCTCAATCCTCCCCGGATACGATCCGCACCGCAGTGCCGTCAGCCAGATAGGACTGGCCCACAGTTACGAGCTGCTGCCCTTCGCTCAGGCCAGAGGTCACCTCGGTTACACCGTTTCCGGTCAGCCCAATCGTCACCTCGGTGTACTTGGCCACGCCATCCTCCACTACAAAGGCATATTGGGTCGAACCGCTGGTCAGGATGGCCTCAGTGGGAACTACCACAGCGTCCGCAGAGGTGTCCGTGTGGAAGGTCACATCGGCGAACATACCAGACAGCAGGCCCTCGATGTCCTCGTCCAAGGCTACAGTGACGGTATATAGCTTGGTCTGCGCATTGGCCGCCTTTTCGATGCCCCGGATGGTCCCCACCGTGGATACGCCTAGGGAACTGATGGTCACGTCGGCTTCATCTCCCTGGCCAAGCTTGGGTACCAGAGCCTCCGACACAGACACCTGGACCTTCATGGTGTCCACTCCCTCCACCACGGCTACCGGCATAGAGGCAGATACATAGCCACCCTCTGTGGCATTTAAAGTAACCACAGTCCCGGCAACGGGGGAAATCACATTTCCACCACTGTCTACATTCTCTAAAACAGTGGCCAGCTGCTCCACATTAGATTTATAGCTCTGCATCCCAGCCTCTAACTGGGAGAGCGTGGAGTTGCGGGTTGCAACGGCGCTCTCCAGCTGGAGTTCAGCCTGATCGATCTCCAGCTGAGAAGCCGCCCCAATCTCCTTCAGCGCCTTCAGGTCGCTGAGGTTTTTCTCATATAAGGCGATCTGGCTGTCAAAGACTGCCTTCTGATCCTGGTAGCTTTGAACAGCGGAACTGTAACTAATATTGGCGGCGTTGTAAGAGGAGAGGGTGCTCGCCATATCCAGTGTGCAGATTTTCTCCCCGGCAGATACGGTATCACCCGCCTCCACATAGACAGCGGTACACTGGGCATTGACAGCCACAAAAATGGACTCTTGTCCGTCAGCGACCACCTTGCCAGACACCTTGTTCTCTGTGGAGATGGTCTGGCGGGATACCTCCTCCACCTGAACCGCCACGCCGGCGGGGACATCTGTCTGGGAGCTGTCCTCCTCCCCAGACTGGCAGGCGGCAAGGGACAAGATCATGGCGGCCGCCAGGACAGTGGAAATCGTACGAGTGTGCTTCATGGTGCTCTCCTTCAATTCAAAATGCCGTAGTCCACGGCCCAGCGGTAATTGTTATAAGCGGTAAACAGGTCGACCTCAGCGCCCTCCACCGTTTCCTGGGCGCTCTTCACCTTGTCCTCCGCCTCCAACAGCCCGTTGTCGGACAAGCTGCCCTGGCTATGCTTCAGTTGGGCCACGGAGTAATTGTCCTGCTCCACCGCCAAGGCGGTCCTGGCGGCGTCCAGCACCTGCTTATAGTCCTTCACTTGGAGGTACAGGGAGCGGAAGCTGTTTTCAAAGCTCTGTAATGTCGCCTGATAAGTATATTGGGCAGATTCCCAGGTGTGCTGGGCGGAAACATACTGATACTTTTTCTCGTTGTAATTGTAATCCTTTCCAGCGTCCTTAAAGTCCTCTTGGGCGTCTTCCAAGGTGCGCTGGGCGGCAAACAGATCGTAGCTGACCTCCTTGGCGGCAGCCAAATCCGCCTCCAGGTCCATTTCCTCCAGCTGTTGGCTGGTGACCTGGGGCAGCCCCTGAAGCTGGATGTTCCCGGTCTGCTCCGCTCCGATCAGCATCTCAAGCTGTGCCTTGTAGTTGGAGATATTCATCTCCAGTGTTTGCTGACCGCTGACCAGGGCCGTGCGGCTGGCCTGTGTCTGACGCAGTGTCTGGGAAGAAATATGGCCCAGCTCATAGCGCAGCTCCATTTCCTGGATAGTGCGGTCCAGGGCAGTCAGCTGGCGGTCCAGGGCGCTGTCATTCAACTCCAAATCCACCAAAGCCACATATAGGGATTCAGCTGCCATTATAATCTGCTCCTGGGCGTTTTCCAGCTGGCGGATGACAGCGGCGTTGTCCTCCTGGATCTTTCCATCTTTCAAATCGTCAAAGGTATCCCGCAGGGAATCGTAGGCGGCATCCATAGAGGAGGCGGCGATAGAGCCCACAGCACCTCCTGTGACAATCATTCCCCACTGGGCCTGGGCAATCTGGTTAATCTGCTTGCGGATATCGTCGGTCATTTTTTCATAATCTATGGCCTCGATGGCCTGGATACTCTCCTCCAAGGCTAACAGATTCAGATTGTTCTCCCGCAGGCGGTGCTCCAAGTTGGTAAAACTGATAGAGCCCACCGGATCAGGTATGTATTCCTCCGCGGGCGGCTGTTCCTCCTGTTCCTCCTCCGCTTCCCCAGCGTCCGCTCCATAGACGGCGCTCTCCATCTCCTCGGCGCCTTCCGTATTTTCCGGGGAAACATCCGGTTCTCCAGAGGTTGGGGCCCCGTCAGTCTGGGTAGCGGTGCTCCCGGAGGACACGGCGTCGTCCTCCACAGCCAGAGCCGCCCCGCCAATCAGGGACAGCCCCAGCGCCGCCGCCAGCAGCAGCGCGATGGTCCTATGTTTCATGTGGTTTCCTCCTCATGTGTCCGGGCTGCGCAGCCATAGCGCAGCAAATCGATTCTTGCTTGCAGGATATCACGTTGTATCTCCCGCTGACTATATTCCTGTAGAGTTTCCACGACAGCACCGCCTAAAATAGCCATGCCCAGGAAAAAGATATGTTCCGCATACTCTCTATTCTGTTGCCGCAGCCCGGTCATATCCGTCTCATCCCATAAAGGTTCTGGCATCAATCCTGGTCGTTCTGTCAAAAAGCTCTGGGTCTCTATCCCCGGATTGAGGCGCAGGACCTGAATAAAACGTGCCAGCACTGGGTCAGCGACTCCTCTTTGTTGAACTAAACGGTCAAACGCCCCAAGAGGAAGGGATAATAAATCACCTTCATGGGTGTGCAAAATATCCCGCAGGCTTTGGATAAAATATTCCCGTACACCTTTTAGTAAGTAACGGATCATGTCCTCCTTATCGGTAAAGTATTGGTAGAAGCTACCCCTTGGAATGTGGGCAGCCGCAATGATACGGTTGATAGATACATCAGTGAATCTGACCCGGGTACATTCCTCCCAGCAGGCGTCCATCAGCCGCAGCCGTTTTTCTTCCGGCAGGCGAAAAAATGTACTGGTTGGCATATGCGTCCTCCCTTATGACGACCTGTCGCTTATGACAGCCTGTCGCATATTATACACACCATCTCCCCCTGTGTCAACTCAAAGACCTGTTACGATTTTGTGAATTTTTTGAGGCCCTATTTGGTAGACATCCCAAATTATTTTTCTCTTCTATGTCTACCAAATGTCTACCAAAAAAAGCGGGAAAGCGCTGGGAAACAGGGCTTTCCCGCTTTTCCATTTTCTGGGTGTCTACCAGATGTCTACCAAGGGTACTTTTTCTTTGGAAAAGCGCCCTTTTTTATTTGCTCTTAGCGGGTTTTCCTCACCTTTTTTGCTGTGCAAGGGGCGTTATACTTCCGCTGGGCCGACTATTGGGCGAAAACTCCCCTGTTTTGAACGAAAAAAGCGCGAAAATTCAGGCGTTTTCCCCTAACAATGACCGCTGTAAAATAATGGCTCTCTACTCGAAACAGGTCGGAGGGCGGCCCCTGAACGTTGCCATGGAGCGCTCCACAGGGCCTCTGCTGACGGTCGGCACAGGAAGGGGCAGCTCTCCCGCCTGTTTCGGGTTCCGGGGCGAAAAGCGGTCAGTTGAGATATGGTCCGAAAGGCTGCACAGGTCCGAGGGCCAAAAAATTTAAGGAGGAATCCCGAATGAGAAACCTGAAGCGGGCCCTTAGCCTGGCTCTGGCTTCCGTCATGGTCATGGGCCTGATGGTAGTCGGCACCGGCGCGGCCTACGACGATGTGTCTTCCAAGCAGAATCAGGAAGCCATCGAAGTTCTCCAGGAAGTCGGTGTTATGACCGGCGACGAGAACGGCAACTTCAACCCCGACGCACTGGTCACCCGTAATGAGATGGCCGTGGTCATGTCCAACCTGATGGACTACCGCGTAGCCAACTACAAGGGCACCAGCCCCTTTACCGATGTCCCCGCATGGGCTGAACCCTATGTAGCCGCCTGCTACACCAACGGCATCACTTCCGGTGTCAGCGCCACCACCTACGGCGGTGACCAGTCTGTCACCACTGCCCAGGCCGCTCTGATGCTGATGAAGGCCCTGGGTTACTTCCAGTTCCAGTCCGACTTTGAGAATGACTGGCAGTTCTCCACCATCAAGCAGGCCAACAAGATCGACCTGTTCATCGATGTGGAGTCCGGCGTCATCGAGCCCATGACCCGCAACGACTTGGCTCAACTGGTGCTGAACACCCTGAAGGCCGGCACTGTTGAGGCCGACAACGACACCATCAAGGTCGACGCCGACGGCGTCAAGGTTGAGGCTGGTAAGGTCAGCTACAACTTCATCACCAGCGGCGAGTCCTATGCCGGCGCCATCAAGGGCCTGACCACCGCCGGCACTGTTGTCAACTCCGGCACCCGAATCGTGGAGCTGGGCGAGAAGCTGTATCAGGGCGATCTGAAGATGTACGAGGATCGCAGCGACGACTTCGGCCGTCCCGGCACCCGCTGGACCTACAAGACCACTACCATTGGCACCTACTCCGATACCCCCGCCGCCACCTACACCGCCAAGATGAGCAAGGACGACCTGTACGACCTGCTGGGCAAGGACGTGGTGGACGACTATCGTCTGGATCTGTTCGTTGACGGTGTGAAGGTGGCCGACGAGGTCGCCATCACCACCACCTACGCTCAGGCCAACTCCTCCTCCGCCTCCTGCCAGAGCGGCAAGGGCGTGCTGACCGAGGTGTATACGGACGCCGACAAGGAACTGGTCACCGTCACCGTGTCCAACACCTATCTGATGCAGGCCACCGGCGACTACAACGAGAGCAAGGGCACTGTGGCTGTCACCACTCTGACCACTCCCATTGGCGGTCTGACCAACAGCGTCAACTCCCTGGCTGACGACGACTTCGACTCCGTCAAGGATATGGCCGAGGACGACTACATCCTGTACACCTACGCTGGCGGCAAGGTTCAGTCCGCTGTGAAGGCTGAGGTCCTGACCGGCGAGGTCACCGCTTACTCCGACGCTACCAAGACCTATGGCGACGCCGGCGGCAACGTGACCATCGACGGCACCAAGCACGATTACGCCAAGTTCGCTGATGTAAGCACCGATCACGGCTGCGGCACCGTCTTCTCCGTAGGCAACAGCGCCGCCATCGTGCTGGATCAGTATGGCTACGCCCTGTATGTGGACGACGCTGCCCTGTCCATGGGCAACTATGTCTACATCTCCCGTATCGCCAAGGAGACCAACCTGTCCACCAAGGTTATCGCTGACGCCTACTTCTTCGACGGCACCAACGAGACCATCACCTTGAAGCCAGGCACCGCCGTTGCCAACAGCATTGGTAGCAACACCGCTCTGGATTTGGGCCATTGGTACTCTTACAGCAAGAACAGCAAGGACGAGTACACTCTGACCAAGGCCGCGACCACTGGCACCGGCACCGCTACTGTTGTTATTGATTCTACCTACACCGCCATCAAGAACAACAAGGTAGCCATGTTCAATGATAGCAATGGCAATGCAGTTGCCGGCAACAGCAACACCGTGTTCATCGTGAAGGACAAGAACGACGACATCACTGTTTACACCGGCATCACCAATGTACCAGACATCACCTTCAAGACTGCTGACAGCGACCACAAGATCGCCTTTATGCGGGACAAGGACAACAGCAGCAAGGCCGCCTCTTTGGTCTTTGTGGACACCGGTGCCAACGGCCGTGTGAAGAGCGTGGTTGACAGCCTGCTGTACACCATCAAGAAGGACACCACCTTCGTGGACAACAACAACAACGAGCGGATCAATCGCTGGATCGTGGTGCTGGACGGCGAGCTGACTAAGGTTGACACCAAGGAAACCTGGGTTGCGAAGGCCCTGTATGAGGACTACTCCATCGATGCCGACGGCTACTATGAGACCGGCTCCGCCTTTGATGTTAGCGACGTTGATAAGGACGCTGTCCCTCTGAGCGGCGACAAGATTAACCAGAGCGGCGACACCCTGACCCTGGATACCACTCCCCTGGTGATTGGTGAGGATACCAAGATTTCCTTGGTTATGATTCCTGACAACAAGGGCGACCGCTACCCCCTGTCCGGCGAAGTCATGAACGACAACAACGCCGACTATGAGGTGGTGGAGAGCATTGCTGCCCGTTCCCTGGCCAACCTGTTCAAGGATCGCACCGTGACTGGTACTGCCTATGTCATCTACGATGACAAGAACGACAGCGACCTGGCCGCCCGGGTCTATGTGGTCGTAACTGCCTGCTCCAAGGTAGACGGTAGCGTTGTCACTCCTCCGGATCCCACCGTGGATGGTTACACCACCCATGTTTCCAAGGTCGATGGTTCCGAGATTACAGTAAATGCTGTGGCTTCTGAGAGCGCTGGTAATGTTCAGAGCGTTGCCATCAACTACCTCAAGGCCCAGGATTATACCGACATCTCCGCTACCAGCAACACTGCTCTGAGAGCTGTTAAGGATGGTGTGACCTATAACTTTACCATTACCAGAAATGAAGCTAAGGTCATCACCTATACCAACAACATGGGCGGTGAATGGGTCCTGAAGGGCGATAAGTACGCTGCTGATGGCGATACCGTCAACGTGTATGTTTCTCACCCCACTTGGACTGGCTCCAGCGAAAGCGACAAGCGCACCTTCAATTACACTGGCGCCGCTAGCGGTAATTCCGGTGCTAAGTTGCCCTCCAATGGTGAGGCTTCTTTCCAGGTAGTAATCGCTGATGCCGACCAGGCTTTGGCTGTTACTGTGAGCTGAACCAGAAACAGTTGAATCCAATCTAGCACTGAGGCACCCCCGGAGAAATCCGGGGGTGCCAGCCTTTTATCCAACAGCCAGATAGTGATAGGTGGTATCCGCTGAATTGCAGGATACCCCGGCGTACTCCCCTATTCTGGTTTCGTACACCGTAAAGCCCGTATCCGTCACCTCCACACCGGGGTAATACTCATAGGGGGAGGAAATTGACCGGCGATATCGGTGGCTGGCAGAATGGCCGGGGAGGGCCAGACCGCCGAACATATAGCCGGAGGAATTGGGGCTGTACATCAGGCCGCTCTGGGTCATGGTCAGGACCGCCTTGGGAGCAAAGCCCAGGGGGATGGTCTGGCTGGCCGCTCCATTCCCCTGATAGGTCCCGGTGACAATTTTGGGGATGGCGGAGCGAAGCTCCGCCCGCTCCTGGGCCGCCTGGGCCATGGCGCTGTCCAGCTTGGCGTTGTCCTGGTTGAACTCCGCACGGAGCACCTTGTCCTCCGCCTCCCATTGGTTGAGGTGGTAGTGTTGTGTCTTGTTCGTTGACATGGTAGTTCCTCCTTTAATTAAAGTTATTGTTTTGGCTCTCTTTTTTTGGAGGGGCTGTCAGCCATGGGCTTCCACCGAAGTGCCCTCTACCCGACACAAAAAAACGCCCCGGAGTGGGACGGCTGCATACATTTTTTGGAAATCATAGGGCAATTTTGTCCAAAACAAGGCCCGCCGGTCCCATGGACCGGCGGGCCTTGTTTGATTCACTCACAGGTTCAGCCTTTGAGACTCTCCGCCCAGACGGAGTATTTGGACACCTTTTCGTCGCACTCAGCCTGGGTCTGTCCATTGGCCAGGATATAGACCTTGACCTTGGGTTCGGTGCCGGAGGGTCGGACAATCAGGCTGGTCCCGTCGGTCATCTCATAGCGCAGGACATTGGAGCCGGACAGCTCCATAAAGGATTTGGAACCATCGGCCACAGCGACTACGGAGCCATCCTGGTAGTCCTTCTGCTCCTTTACCGCCACACCGGCAATCTCCACCGGGGGCTGGGAGCGCAAGGACGCCATGAGCGCGGCCATCTTCTTTAGCCCGTCCAATCCAGGCATGACCAGATTCAGGGTCTTTTCCCCGTAGCAGCCGTACTTTTGATAGAGCGCCTGGAGGGCATCGTAGAGCGTCATGCCCTGAGAGGCGTACCAGGCAGCCATCTCGGTGAGCTCCACACTGGCGGACACAGCGTCCTTGTCCCGCACATAGTCACCCAGCATATAACCGTAGGACTCCTCGTAGGACATGATGACGCTGCCCTGGCCGCTTTCCTCCAGCTGGTCCTTCTTCTGGGCCAGGAACTTGAAGCCAGTGAAGGTGTCATAGCACTGAAGGCCGTTGACCTCGGCCACCTTACGGGCCATCTCGGTGGTGACGATGGTTTTCAGAGCTACGGGCTTGTCCGGCATCCTGCCTGTGCGGCGCTTGGCTCCGATCAGGTAGTCCAGCAGCAGTACGCCGGTCTGGTTGCCGGAAATGACCTTAAAGTTGCCGTCCCCGGTCCTGACCATGATGCCCACCCGGTCCGCGTCCGGGTCGGAGCCCAGGATAAAGTCCGCCCCATGCCGCTTCGCCAGCTCCACCGCCAGGGCAAAGCCTTCTGGGTTTTCCGGGTTGGGGGAGACCACGGTGGGGAAGTTCCCGTCCACCACCATCTGCTCCGGAACGCAGATGACGTGCTTCATGCCCAGACGGCGCAGGGCCTCGGGAATCAGTTGGTAGCCGGTGCCGTGGAAGGGGGTATACACCATTTTAAAGGTGTCCGCCACCTGCTCCACCACGGCTTTGTCATTGACCTGCTCCATGACGTTGGCCAGGAATTTCTCGTCGGTCTCCGCCCCCATGAGGACGATCTGGCCGCTGGCTACGGCCTGGTCGTAATCCATGGTTTTTACACAGGCAAACACGTCCAGCTCCTTCATCTTTTTGGCCACCTCGTCGGCGTGCCTGGGAGGGAGCTGGGCCCCATCCTCCCAGTAAACCTTATAGCCGTTATACTCCTTGGGGTTATGGCTGGCGGTGACATTGATGCCGGCGATGCAGCCATACTCCCGAACGGCAAAGGAAAGCTCCGGCGTGGGGCGGAGCGCCTGGAACAGACGGACAGGGACGCCGTTGGCGGCCATGACACAGGCGGCCTCTTTGGCAAAAATATCAGAATTGTTCCGGCAGTCAAAGCAGATCGCCACCCCCCGGGCGGCAGCTTGGGGCCCCTCCTCCAGAATCACCTGGGCAAAGGCCTGGGTGGCGTGGCGGATGACATGGACGTTCATCCGGTACAGTCCCACCCCCATGGTGCCCCGCAGGCCGGCGGTGCCAAAGGAGAGCTGATCGAAGAAACGGGATTCGATCTCCTTGGGGTCGTTCTGGATGGACTCCAGCTCCGCCTTCTCCGCGGCGGAGAGGGCGGGGCTGTGGAGCCACTCCTGGTATCTATCTTGATAGGACATAGAAAAATCCTCCTCTGGTGGTAAGATCAGGTTTCGCCCACAGTATAACACAGAAAAAGGGAAATTTCCAGCCGCATTTGGGGGAAAACACCTCTAATCAGAGAGCAGGGCGGCCATATCCCCTGGCATCGGGCGGGAGAAGGACAGAAGGCGGCCAGTCAGGGGGTGAAGGAAGGAGAGCTCCGCCGAATGAAGGGCCGGGCGAGAGATCAGCGTCCGGTCTTCCCTCCCATACAGGAAGTCCCCGGTAAGGGGGTGGCCGAGATAGGCCATGTGGACCCGAATCTGGTGGGTTCGGCCGGTATCCAGCTCCAGGCGGAGGAGGGAGCGGCCACTGTGGGCGGACAGCACTCGATAGCGCGTGCGGGCCGGCTTGCCGTCTGGGCGGACCATCTGCTCCACCAGAGACCCGTCCTTCGGCCCCAGAGGGGCGCTGATGAGGCCGGAGGGGGGCTCCGGCCTGCCTTCACAGACCGCCAGATAGGTCCGTCGGAATCCCTCTGCGTGGAGTTGGCGTTTCAGAATCTCCTGGGCATGAGGGTGTTTGGCCGCCACCAGCAGGCCGGAGGTGCCACGGTCCAGCCGATGGACCGGGTGAAAGTCCGCAGAATCTCCCTCCAAATCGTAATGCCAGAGTAAAAAATTACCCAGAGTATCATTATAATGCCCCGGACCGGGATGGACGGGGACACCGGGGGCCTTATTCACTACTATCAGGTCTTCATCCTCGTAGACGAGGTCCAAGGGGCCGGGGGCCGGGACAATGCCGCTGCGCCGCTCCAGGTCATCCAGCCGGACGGAGAGAAGCTGGCCCACCTGGGGGCGGGCATCAGTTTGAACCCGCTGTCCATCCAGAAGAATGCCGTCCGGCCACCACTTAATCCGGCGGACCACCGTGCCCGACAGTCCCAGCCGCTTTTTTAAAATAGTGTCCACTTTGCTCCCCTCCAGCTCCGGGGAAATGGACAACTCCAACCGGCGGCTCACAGCTTTTTGGTCCAGCGGTTCACATTGACCATGTAGAACACACAGTGGAGGGTGATGACGACCGCCACTAGAGCGGTGGGAAATCCGCTGCCCAGCACCAACGTAAGAAAAAATACCGCCCACAGAAGATATAACGTCCAGTACCAGCTGGAATAGGCCGCCTTTTCCCGGATGGATACGTTGCGTTCGTCACGCTCCGCTCGCTCAAACTCCTTCCGCTCCTCCGGGGTCCAGGTCCGGTCAAAGTGGGCCATGAGGAGCCGGCTGCCGGAGAGACCGCCCAAAGCTCCGGCCAGGCCAAAGCACAGCCCACTGATAGGGGCCGTGAGGCGGTCCCCCAAAATAACCGCCGCTACGCCAAGTCCAACGGCGATCCCCAGACCGATCCCAGGGAAAAAATTTTTTGGTGGAAATTTTTTCATGGCTCATCCTCCTCAAACAAAAAGACTTCCTCGATGGTCAACCCAAAGTATTTGGAAATGCGGTGGGCCAGGAGAAGCGAGGCATTGTACCGGCCGTTCTCCAGGGAAATAATGGTCTGACGGGTGACGTCCACCTCGTCCGCCAGCTCCGCCTGAGAGATACGGCGCTCCTTCCGGAGCTCCGCGATGCGGTTGGTCACCCAGACACCTCCTTTCGAGATGTAAAGCGCACTTTACAACAAAAAGTATAGCACACTTAACATTTTGTGTCAAGCTGACTTTACTATTTAGAAAAAATTTTCATTTTTGGTCCTGCATGGACGGGAAGATACAACTTTTGGGGCGGGAGGGCAGAGGGTGAGGAGGGATAGGGTGGCAAAGAAAAAGCTCCCTGGGAGGGAGGATATTTTAGAACGGATGTGGAAGCTGGCTAACGCCAGGGTGGAGGACGCGGTACGGCTGGCCTGCTGGCCGGAGGAGGAGCCGGGGCGGCTGGAGAAGTTGGAGCTGGACGGACTCACCGAATTTAAGCGGGGGGCGAATGGGGTCATTGAGCTGAAGTTTACCGACCGGGCCAGATTGCTGGAGCTGCTGCTGGACGCGGCGGAACACAGCGGTCAGGAACAGGTGGATCGGTTCCTCCAGGCTATGGAGGGGCAGGAGTGAGAGAGCTGGTATTTTCCCCAAAACAACGGCGGGTGCTGACCTGGTGGCGGCCAGGATCTCCGGACCGGGACAGGCAAGCTATTCTTTGCGACGGGGCAGTACGAAGCGGCAAGACACTGTGTACTGGCCTGTCCTTTTTTTGCTGGGCCATGGTGTCCTTTCACCGGAAGAACTTTGCCCTGTGTGGCAAGACCATCCAGTCCATAGGCCGCAATCTGCTGGAGGAACTGCTGCCTCTGCTGGATGATATGGGATTCCGGTGCGAGAAAAGGACGTCCAAAAACCTGCTCACCGTCCGACTGGGGGGACGGGTCAACACCTTTTATCTGTTTGGAGGGCGGGACGAGGGTTCAGCGGCTTTGATCCAGGGGGTTACGCTGGCGGGAGCCCTGCTAGATGAGGTGGCGCTCATGCCTCGGTCCTTTGTGGAGCAGGCTGTGGCCCGGTGCTCGGTGGCGGGCAGCAGACTGTGGTTCTCCTGCAACCCGGAGTCTCCAGCCCACTGGTTTTATCAGGAGTGGGTACGAAAGGCGGAGGAGAAGAAAGTCCTGCGCCTCCCTTTTTCTATGGAGGACAATCCTGGGCTGACCCCTGAGGTACGTGAGAGATACCGTACCATGTTTCAGGGGACCTTTTACCGGCGGTTCGTTCTGGGAGAGTGGGTAGCCGCCGAAGGGCTGGTCTACGACTTTCTGGACGAGAGCTTTTGGAAAGAGCCCCCGGAGAACGGATTGGAGCGGTGGCACATCTCTGTGGACTATGGAACGGCCAACCCCACCTCTATGGGGTTGTGGGGACAGCGAGATGGAATCTGGTATCGGGTAAAGGAGTATTACTACAACTCAAGAGAGGAACACCGGCAAAAGACCGACGAGGAGTACGCCGACGACCTAGCGGCTCTGGCGGGTGGACGGTCCATCCAGGGCGTAGTGGTAGACCCGGCTGCGGCCAGCTTCCTGGAAACTCTGCGCCGCAGGGGATGGCGGGTGCTGCCGGCTGACAACCGGGTCCTATCAGGTATTCGTCTCACCGCCAGGCTGCTAAAGGCTGGAAAGCTAGTCGTCTGCGCGGGATGCACGGCCGCCATCCGGGAGTTTTCCCTTTACCACTGGGACCCGGACTGCCAGGGGCGGGACCAGGTAAAAAAGGAGCACGACCACGCTATGGACGAAATCCGGTATTTCGCTGCCACGGTAGCCGCCCGAGAGGAGAGCCGAGGCGGTCTCTACGCCGGAGTGGTAGAGCGGAGCGGGTTTTAAAGACATAGTTCTCCCTTATTTTTGCGGCGGGAGATCAGACCCTGATTACCAATAGAGGCTGGTACTCTCAGATAATCCATAGAAAGGAGCAAACAGCATGAAATGGTGGGAACGAAAGCGGCGGGAGCCTCCCGCCCCGGTGGTCCAGGTACGTCAGGGAAAGGGACAGCCCTTCGGGGCGCTGGACCGTTATGTGCCCCTGAGCTCCGGTGAGGTGGAGCTGTACCGGGCAATCCGGGAGGGGGTCCCCCTAGTGGACGCCGCCATCTGGAAGCTGGTACGGCTGTGTGGCGGGACGACTCCCCGGTGTGGAGACGGCAGGGCTCAGGCGGGTCTGGATCGCTTTTGGCGAACTGTGGACACGGGCTGGGGGCAGCGGGGCGTCCAATCCTTCTTGGACCGGTATCTGGACGACCTGTTCACCTGCGGCCACGGTCTGGGGGAGATGGTGCTGTCCGGCGACGGCAGGGATATCGCCGCCCTGCTCTGTGCCGATCCAGAGCAGGTAGAGGCGCGGCTGGGGGACAGCCCCATGGACTTCCTCCTGTGCCGAAGAGAGGCGGGGGCAGTCCGGGAGCTGCCGTGGCAGGAGCTGCTCCTGTTTACACCATTCCAGCCCACAGGAGACGCCCCCTGCGGGGTATCCCTGCTGCGCTCCATGCCCTTTCTGGCAGGCATCCTGCTGAAGATTTTTCAGGCCACCGGCCAGAACTGGGAGCGGGCAGGTAACCTCCGCTTTGCGGTGGTATGCAGGCCGGGCCAGGGCGAGGAGCCCTTTGCCCAGGAGCGGTGCGGCCAGATCGTCCAGGAGTGGTCCTCCGCCATGGCCGCCGGCCGGGAGGGTCAGGTGCGTGACTTTGTAGCGGTGGGGGACGTGGACATCAAGGTCATCGGGGCGGACAGTCCGGTGCTGGACAGCCAAGTACCCGTGCGGCAGATTCTGGAACAATTAGTGGCCCGGACAGGCATCCCGCCCTTCATGCTGGGCCTGTCCTGGTCGGCCACGGAGCGGATGAGCGCCCAGCAGGCCGACCTGCTGACCAGTGAGATCACAGCCATCCGCCGGACGGTGGAGCCGGCCCTGCTCCGTGTGGCGGAGCTGTGGCTGCGGCTCCACGGCTTTGACGACCGGGTGGAGCTGGAGTGGGAGGACATCGACCTGCAGGATATGGTGGAAGAAGCTCGGGCCGAGCTGTACCGGGCCCAAGCGGACAAGTTGAGGGAGGAAATGGCATGAAGATCATAAAAGAGAGCCAGGGGGGGCAGGGAACAGAGGTGAGTTCGGAGGACCTGGCCCTGATCAACCAGCTGGCCCGCAAAGAGCTGACGGCGGAGGAGGTGTACACCTTTTCCGTTCGACTGTGTGACGACCAGGTGGACCGGGACTTTGAGCGGTTTTCTCCACAGACTTTGGAGGAGCTGGCCGGACTGTTTGTGGGCAAGAGCGGAATTTTTGACCACCAGTGGTCCGCCCGGGGGCAGTCGGCCCGGATCTATAAGACGGAGGTGATCCGGGAGCCGGAAAAAATCACTCTGGCCGGGGACGGTTACTGCTGGCTGAAGGGCTACGCCTACATGGTGCGGACCGAGAGCGGCCGGGACCTGATCGCGGAGATCGAAGGGGGGATCAAGCGGGAGGTCAGCGTGGGCTGCGCCGTGGAGCGGGCGGTGTGTTCCATCTGCGGCGGGGACCTGCGGACTGGGGACTGCGGCCACCGGAAGGGCCAGGAATACGGCGGAAGGCTTTGTTTCGCCAGTCTGGAAGGGGCGAGCGACGCCTATGAGTTTTCCTTCGTAGCGGTACCCGCCCAGCCCCTGGCCGGGGTGGTCAAAGGGGCGGGGCGGCATACCAGCCTGAAGGAGCTGGTCCGTCAGGCCCCCGGCTGTGCCCTGGAGCTGGAGCGGCTGGAGGAGGAGGCTGAAACAGGGCGGCGCTATCTCTCCCGGCTACGGGAGGAGGTAGTCCGGCTTGGCATGCTAGCCCAGATAGGACTGGACCGGGACACCTTAAAAGGTGTGGCGGCCAAGCTGTCCTGGGAGGAGTTGCTGGCGATGGAAGATGGCTGCCGTCGCCGGGCGGCGGAGCGGTATCCGCTGCTCCCCCAGCTCCAATATCAGCAGGACCAGGCCCCAGAGCGGGACAGGGACAGGGCGTTTTTGATCTGAGGACAGCGGCGGGGGATTTGCCCCGCCCTGCCAAATAAACAGAGGAGGACATGAGGATGAGCAAATTTTCCTTTGAAGAGATGGGAGCGGTGACGGTCAGCTTTGCCGCCGACACCGGCATGAAGGGCGGCCAGGTGGTCAAGGTGACAGAGGATGGCACAGTTGGTCCCTGCGCGGATGGGGACGCCTTCTGCGGCGTGGCTCTGGAGCCCAGAAATGGGGCGGCGGCCGTCCAGGTGAAGGGCTTTACAAAAGTGTCCCGCACTGGGCAGCTGAACCTGGGCTGGGTGGAGCTGGTGGCGGACGGGCAGGGAGGCGTAAAGGCGGCCGAAGCCCCTTCGGTGACTGTGGAAAGCGGAGCGGTCACACTGCCCTCCCCCGCCGGGGTCAGGGCCCTGGTGGTCAGCACGGCAGAGGACGGCACTGCTGTCCTCTGCCTGTAATTTGGAAAGGAGCGTGTGAGCATGGCGTTTTGTTACGATAATCTGAAGCTGGACAAGGGGATGTATCAGGAGGCGGGCAGTACCTTCACCCAGGTGCTAGAGCGCCAGGACCCCAGCGACCAGTACAAGGGAACCAGCCTGGAGGGGCTGGACGCTTTCCAGCGGCAGCTCAAGCGGTTTGATATCCGGGTAAAGGGAGCTGGCAGCGACGTAGTGGAAAAGTTTTTCCGAACCGCCGATTCCGCCGTCCTCTTTCCAGAGTACATCGCCCGGTCGGTCCGGCAGGGTATGGAGGAGAGCGACATTCTCCCCCACATCACCGCCGCTGTGACCCGTTTTGACGGCATGGACTACCGCTCCATCACTGCCGAGGCGGGAGGGGACAGTAAGGAGCTGCGCCACGTGGAGGAGGGCGCCTCCATCCCCGCCACCACAGTGCAGGTCCAGTCCAACCTGGTCCGGCTCCACAAGAGAGGACGGATGCTGGTAGCCAGCTATGAGGCGGTGCGCTATCAAAAGTTGGACCTGTTCTCGGTCACTCTGCGTCAGATGGGGGCCCACATCGCCCGGACACTGTTGGCCGACGGCGTGGAAGTGCTTATCCATGGGGACGGCAACGACAATGGGGCCGAGGCGGACCAGGTTAAGTCAACCGGCACTCTGACGTATGAGGACCTGGTGGACTTCTGGGCCAAATTTGACCCCTATGAGATGAACGCCCTGTTAGTGTCCGGGGATGTTATGGTCAAGCTGCTCAAGCTGACGGAGTTCCAGAACCCTCTTACCGGCCTGAATTTCCAGGGGACGGGCAAGCTGACCACCCCCCTGGGCGCCCAGCTGCTGCGTACCTCGGTCCTGCCTAGCGGCACCGCTATCGGGCTGGACAAGCGATTTGCCCTGGAGATGGTCCAGGGGAGCGACGTAATGGTGGAGTATGACAAACTTATCGACCGGCAGCTAGAGCGGGCCGCCATCACCACGATCTGCGGCTTCGCCAAGATCTTCCAGGGAGCCAGCCGGGTACTGGAGGTGTGACATGACGGAGGAGATCATGGCTCTGTGCCGAGCCATGGGAGCCACCGAGGACCAGGAGGGGCTGTTGCTCCCCTTGGCTCAGGCCAGTGCGCAGGCTTTGGAGCGGCGGCTGAAGCCGGGGACCTCCCCCGGCTTGTGTGGTCCCGCCTTCCCTCTGGCTGCCGCCATGCTGGCTATGGATGGGCTGGAGCGGGCCGTGGGAAGTGGCCGAGTGTCCTCCTTCACCGCCGGAGAAGTGTCCATCCGTATGGGGGGAACGGCCGGAGAGGGCGGCCTGACCGCTACGGCGGAACGGCTGCTGGCCCCCTGGCTGGGAGAGACCGGCTTTGCCTTTCGGGGGGTGCGGGGATGATGGAGCGGGAGTGGCGCTCCCTTCTGGCCATGTACGGCCAGGAGGTGACACTGCGCTTGGAAGGGATGGAGGACCGGCCTCTGCGGGCTTTCCTCCAGCCAGTGCTGGACCGGGAGAGGGAGCAACGCCTCCCTTCTCCCCTGGGCCAGCGTCCGGAGGACCGGTATCTATATCTAGGACCTGCCGACATCCCGCTGGAGGCAGGGCGGAGCCAAGTGGAGTGGAAGGACCGGGCCTTTGAGGTGCAGTCGGCCCATCTGGTGGGGGACAGCCACTGGTGGGCCCTGCTGCGGCCCAGGGACAGGGAGGCAACATGAGCGGAGGACTGGAAAACATCCGGGAACAGATGGTGGATTACCTGAAAGAGCGGGGAGTTCAGGCGTTCGCCGCCTGGCCCGCCGGGGAGCGCCCAGTTCAAGAAGGAGCACTGGTCGTGGTGTCCCTCCGGGGATGTCAGGCCGGTCCCGCCGGCTTTCAGCACTACCTGGGAGAGCGGTATGACGAGAGGACCGGCCTGTGGCAGGAGCTGTACGGCCGAAAGGCCGCCCTGACATTTGGACTGGACTTGTACGCCCCTCGGGGACAGGGGGATGTGGGCATTCAGACGGCCTTTGACCAGGTGGTCCAGGCTTTCGCACAGGGCGCTCCCCAGGGGCTGGCCGTTCAGGAGGTGGCCTGCGGAGAGACAGTCTACGACGGTCAGGCCAAGCGGATGAAGCGGCCCGCCCAGGTGGTATGCCAGGCCTATCTCTACGCCGCGGCCCAGCCCGGAGGGCTCTTTACCGACTTTGAACTGAGAGGTGGAATCAAACCATGAGCATAACAGTACATGAGCGTCCGGGGGTCTACTCCTCCTACGATGCCTCATCCCTGGTCAGCGGCCGGGGAAGCGGACGGCTGGTGGGACTGGCGGCAGTCAATACCGTAGCCGCTCCCGGAGAGACGCATATTATCACCAGCTATGACAGGGCGGTGGCCGCCTTTGGCTCGGAAGGGGCGGAGGGCATGGCGGAGCTGATTCGGCTAGCCCTGAAAAACGGAGCCTCCGGTGTGGCCGCTGTGGCGACAGCGGACGAGGCGGGCTATAAGGCCGCCTTCGCGCAGCTGTCAGAGGTGGAGGATATCGCCGTAGTCCTCTGTGACAGCACCGACACAGAGATACAGAAGCTGCTGCTGGACAGCGTGAAAGCGGCCTCGGCGGACCGCCGGGAGCGCCTTGCCCTGTTGGCTGGAGCCAAGGGGGAGAGTGTGGACGACCTGATCGACCGAGCAAAGGGACTGAACTCGGAGCGGGCGGTCCTGGTGGCCCCCGGTGGATTGGACCAGGAGGGAGAGGACATTTCCGGGCTGACCGTGGCGGCGGCGGTGGCTGGAGCCCTGGCGGGGGAATCGGATCCGGCAGTCCCTCTGGGCGGAGCGGAACTGCTTGGACTGTACGGCCTGGAGGGCCGCTATGGAGAAAAGGACCTGGACCGGCTTATCCTGGGGGGCGTTACCCCGGTAGAGCAGGTAGGCGGCACAGTCAGCGTGGTACGGGGTGTGACCACCCGGACTGCCACTGGGGCTGCGGCGGACCCCACCTGGCGGGACCTGGCCACCATTCGGGTGGTGGACGACGTAATCCCATCCCTGCGCCAAGCGCTGGCGGCCAAGTTTCGAAGAGCCAAAAACACACCCCAGAGCCGCGGCGCGATCCGAGCCCAGGTAGTGCTGGAGTTGGAGCAAAAGCTGTCCAGGGAGATTATCACCGGCTATGAGGATGTGGCGGTGAGCGCTGACCCTGAGGAGCCCACCCGATGCCTAGTGGACTTCTCCTTTACAGTGGCCCACGGTCTCAACCAGATTTGGCTGACCGCCCACATCACGGTATAATGGCCCCGCTGAAAAAAGACTGGGGCACAAGAGCGAGAAGGGGGTATTGATATGAGTATCGCTGGCTTTCCCACCAGCAGTGACATCTATCTGGAAGTGGATGGCACCCGGGTCGCGGTAGTCCAGAGCTACACCGCACGGGCTACCAAATCCAGCACCGCCGTGGAGGCCTTTGGGGAATCGGAGCCGGTGGCCACCGTCCCCGGACAAGCCACCCACGTGGTGGAGCTGACTCGGCTGTACGCCACGGATGAGGCCGTCCGGGACGGCATTGACTTTTACAAGCTGTCCGGTTTCTCCCTGGTGATCTGTAAGCCGGATAAAAAAATCATCTACTCCGACTGCCAGTGGAGCGCCATTCAGGAGAGCGCCACTCTAGGCTCCATGGTGTTGGAGAAGGTAACCCTGGTAGCCTCCCGGCGCATCGAAACGGGGGTATAGGGGTGGACAGTTCTATTTTGGCACGGCAGGACTGCGTCCACCTAGATAACGGGATGGATTTGCGGCTATTGTCCGCTCTGGAGGTGCTCCAGGCCAGACGGGAGGCCGGGGAGCTGGCCTGTGAGGACCGGGAGCGGGCCCTGTGCTCCAACGCCTGCCTGCTGGCCAGGGCCCTGGAGCGGACAGAGAACCACACCCCCGTCTTTCCAGATGGGCAGAGCGTGTTGGCCGGACTGACGGTGGAGGAAATTGGGGCGCTGGCCGCCCGGTGGGCCCAGCTGCGCCGCCGATCCGATCCTGGACTGGATGTGAGCCAAACGGAGTTGGAGGAACTAAAAAAAAACTTCGCGGGGCCCCCGCTGAACGACTCCGATGGCGGGTGCTGAAGGAATTTCACGCCCTGCCCACCGAGGAGCGGGCCAGGGAGATGAAGGGAAGGGACTATCTCTGGTGCCTAGTCCATACTCTGCTGGACCGGGAGGATGAGCTGGAGCGTTTTTGCCCAGAGTGCAGGAGCCGGGGAGCGGAGGAGCGCTGCCCTGTGTGCGGCCGGCCGGCCTCCAGCTGGGCGGAGGGGAGCGTAAACATCTCCTTTGACATGGAGAAATTTGAACAGGGAGCTGGGAAGCCATGACCGACTATTTGGAAGAAGGGCCCGGCCAGGGGGAGGCGCTGCTCCAAGCGCTGGAGGCGATGGTCCTGTGGATCCCGGTCCCGGACGGCCGGACGGCGGAGGCGGATGGGGGCACCTCCCTCCCTGCCACGGATCTTTGTATACAGGGCAGTTTCGTTTCCCCGGCGGATCGGCGGGAGCCGGACCGGGAGGACGCCCCAGGTTCTTCCACCGGGGCGGAGGCCCCGCTCATCAGAGGGGGAAGGGAGGATGGGGAGGACGCCCTCCCGCTGCTCTCCGTCCTCCTGGAGCGGGAACGGGCAGCGGCGGCCCTGAATGAAATCAGAACCGCCCAGGAGGCTTCCGGTATGCGCCGGTCCGGAGGAGGCCTAGAAGCTGGGCCTATCCCGCTCCACAGGCCATTTTCCCAAGTTGGCGGGCTGGGAATGGGCCCAGACAGCCGAAGACCGGAGCCGGACTGGGCGAGAGAGGCGGAGAGTTCCTCCGGGCCGTCCATTCGGCAGATGGACCAGGCCTTTCGCCGGGACAGCCGCCGCTATGACGGGGGCTTTTTCCTCTATTGAGCGGGCAGTCAGGCCCGCCGCCACAGAAGGAGGTATGCAGAATGGACCTGTCACCCATGCGTTACAAGAGCTACACCTGGCCCCACAACCCCAGGGTGTACTCCATCGACTATGAGAGAAAGATGGCCGTTCACAAGACACCCTTCGGCCTGTTCCGCCTCCAGGACCTGGGGCGGACCAACCGGATCATGGAGGGGGAGGGGGAATTTGTGGGCCCGGACGCATACAGCCAGTTTGGGCAGTTGGCCAATATGTTCTACAACGGCGGTCCGGGACTGCTGATCCACCCGCTGTGGCAGGCGGCCAACGCCTATTTCGTGTCTTTGCGGCTGGAACAAGAGCCCCGGCCTGACTTTGTGCGCTATTCCTTCACCTTTTGGGAGGACGACAGTTGGTACACCGGCCTGGCGGTCCGGCAGAACCAGGGCGGAGCGGGCGGCCAGACCGCCCAGGAGTGGGAGCCGTCCGCCGTCTACCACCGGGTGGTGTCGGGGGACACCCTGTGGGCGCTGGCGGGACAGTACGGCCTGTCCCTGGACGAGCTGGTAGCCCTCAATCCCCAGATCAAAAACCCGAATCTTATCCGGGTGGGCGAGGAGGTTCGAGTGCGGTGAGAGGCTATGTGACAGACTGGCGGGGCAGGGAGTGGCTGCTGCCCTATCCCACTCAGTGGGAGCTGGAGTATACTGCCGGGGTGCCCTGTGACAGCTTTACTTTTCGCTGTCCTTGGGAGATGGGGGGAGAGACCGCCCCTGGAGACTGGGTCCGCTTTTCCGCCCGGTACCAGGGAAAAGATATGTTCAACGGAGTGGTGGACGAGTGCCAGGTCACGCTGGACCAGGGAGGCTGCCAGCTGGAGATCAGCGGCCGGGGGCTGGCGGCCCTGCTGCTGGACAACGAGGCCATTGGGCAGGACTACGGCACCGCCACCCTGGCGGACATCCTCCGGGACCATGTGACGCCCTACGGCATCCAGACCGCTCCAGGGGCGGCGCTGCCCGCTGTAACCCGCTTCTCCGTGGCCACAGGAAGCAGTGAGTGGTCGGTGGTCTATGATTTCGCCCGCTATTACGGCGGCGTATGTCCCCGGTTTGACCGCCTGGGCCGTCTGGTCCTGTCTGGCTGGCAGGACAGCCAGGAGCGGCTCGTAGAGGATGGAACTCCGGTAACCACTCTGGTCCGCCGGGACCGGCGGTATGGGGTTCTATCCCGAGTGCTGGTCCGGGACCGGTGGTCCGGGGCGGTACAGCGGGTGGATAACGGGGATTTTCTGTCCCAGGGAGGCAGTGCTCGGAGAGTGCTGACTATGCCAGGCCGGAGCAACTATAAAACGATGCGGTACAACGGCCAGTTTCAGCTGGACCGGTCCGCCTCGGAACAGGAGCGGGTGGAACTGACCATCGCCCAGCCCTTCTGCGCCTGGCCTGGAGACCTGGTCTCCATCCGGCGGAGCAAGTGGGACTGGAACGGGCGATACCGGGTACTCCAGTCTGCCACAGGGATGGGTATGGAGGGCGCATGGACCAGGCTGGAACTGGCGCTCCCGGATTTTGTGGTCTGAGGTGATGGAATATGTGGACATCGGAGCGAGGCCGCCTGCCCCAGAGCCAGGAGCCGGCGGCAGAGGTAGGCGTAGTCACGCTGGGAGGAGATCCTGCCGCCGTGGAGTTAGGGGGAGAGCGGCGGTGGCTGCCGGTCTGCGCCCCAGGCGGCTATTCCTGGCAGCCCGGCGCCGGGGACAAGGTGCTGGTACTCAAGGCGGGCGTGGAACGGGAGAGCCCCTATATCCTGGGAAAGATCCAGGAGAATGTTGAGGAGGCGGGACCGATCCGTCTGTTCGGCCCAGGCAGCGCCCTTGGGCTGGACCAGGGCAGAGTGGAGCTGGAGGGGACGGTCTATCTCAACGGCCAGACTCTGGAGGCATATATCCAAAAAATTGTGGCCGAGATGCTGGGGTGAGGAGGAAGATATGGAACGAAAGCTGATTGAGGGGGACTATGTGCCCGACGGGGCGGGAGGACTGACCACCCTCACCGGCAGCGAGGAGGTACTGGCCCGGGCGTTGTACAGGCTCACCGCCCGGCGGGGCGGGCTGCCCTTTCTGCCTGAGCTGGGCAGCCGGCTCTACCAGGTGCCGCGGGAGAAGCCATCGGTCCGGCAGTCCTTGGCTGCCCGGTATGTGGCCCAGGCCTTAGAAGGAGAGCGGGAATTGAAGGTCAAAGACGTAGCCCTGGCACAGACAGGAGACAGAGCGGAGCTTCGGGTACAATTGGAATGGCAGGGTCAGCCGCTCTCCCTGGACCTGGAGCTGTCCCCCCGTGAAGCGGTGGAGGTGACATGGTGAAGACTGTGGAGGAGATCTATCAGGAGATGCTTTCCGCCTATGGAGAGAAGACAGGGGTGGCCCCGGCAGAGGGGTGTGATTTGTCCGCCCGCCTGTATGCCTGCGCCGCTCAGGTCTTTTCCCTTTATGTCCAGGCTGGCTGGGTGGCACGGCAGGCTTTTCCCCAGACGGCGGAGGGGGAGTATCTGGACCGCCACGCCCAGCTCCGGGGGCTGGAGCGGAAGGAGCCGGTGGCGGCGCGGGGCGTAGTCCGTTTTTCTGGCGAAATTTCAGAGAATACGGACCGGCCCATTCCAGTGGGGACGGTCTGTATGACAGCCGGCCTGATCCGCTTTGAAACGATCGAGGATGGTCTGCTAGCCGCTGGACAGGCCCACGTGGATGTCCCGGTCCAGGCTCTGGTCCCCGGCATTTCTGGGAATGTGGCAGCAGGAACCATCCTGTCCATGGCGGTAGCGCCCGCTGGAATATCCGCCTGCTCCAACCCGTCGCCCTGCCAAGGGGGAGTGGACCGGGAGGGGGATGAGCAGCTGCGTCAGCGGGTGCTGGATACCTTCCAGCGGCTGCCCAACGGGGCCAACGCCGCCTTTTATCAGCAGGGGGCCCTGTCCTTTGACCCGGTGGCGGCGGCAGTGGTAGTACCCAAGCCCAGGGGAACAGGGACGCTGGATGTGGTGGTGGCCACCCACCAGGGGCTTCCAGACCGGGACCTGTTGGATGAACTGGCCAAGTATTTTCAGCGCCGCCGAGAGATTGCTGTGGAGGTCCAGGTGCGGGCGCCCCAGACACAGGCTGTCCAGGTGGCCGTCCAGGTGGCGCCCCACTCCGAATACCGGGCGGAGCAGGTGTTGGAGGAAGTAGAAGATGCGGTCCGGGGCTGGTTTACCGGACAGCGCCTGGGGCATGATGTATTGCTGGCCCAGTTGGGCAGCCTGATCTACGGCTGTGATGGCGTGGCAAACTACGCCATCCTCTCCCCCACCGCTGACGTGGAGGTGGAGCAGGATGTGCTGCCCGTTCTGGATGCTCTAACTGTGGAGGAGATGCCATGAGCCACAGCCAATACCTCCGAGATCTGCTGCGTCCCCTGGGGATCTATGACCTAGAGGCACCCTTCAACGGCGGTGAGCTGGATGCCCAGGGGGAGGCTCTGGACAGGGCTATGGCCGCCCTGGAGGAGATCCAGCGGGAGAGCAGCCTGACCACGGCAGAGAGCTGGGGACTGGAACAGGTGGCCCGGCTGTTTCTCCGGCGGCCAGTAGCCACCCAGCCCCGCCCGTTGGCAGATGCCTTGGCTGCACTGCTGCGCATCGGCGGGGACAGCTTTACCCTCGAGGCGATCAACGACACCATCCTGGGCTGCGGCATCCCCGCCAAAGTGGAGGAGCTGGGGGCCGCCGCGGTGGCGGTGTCCTTCCCCGGAGTGGCGGGAGAGCCCCCTGGCTTCGGGGAGCTGAAGCGGATCATTGAGGACATCCTTCCCCCTCACCTAGATATTCAGTACCACTTCTGGTATTTAACCTGGGCGGAGTTGGAGGATAAGTTCTCCTGTTGGCGGGATATCGAGGACCGGGACCTGACCTGGTCTGGTCTGGAGACTTGTGTAATATAGAAAAGGGGCCCAACTCCTGGGAGTTGGGCCCCTTTTCTATATTCATCGGACTCGGTTTTTCAGCGGTTCTCCCGCCAGATAGCGCCGTAGGTTATCCTGGGCCATCTGGATACAAACGCGGCGGGTCAACTCCAGACGCATCCCTCCGGCCACATGGGGGGTGATGATTAGATTAGGAATATCCCACAGTGGGCTGTCGGTGGGAAGGGGTTCGGGCTCGGTCACGTCCAGGGCAGCACCCCATAGCCTGCCTCCCTTCATGGTCCGAGCCAGGGCCTCCTGGTCCAGCACAGAGCCCCGCCCGCTGCTGATGAGAATAGCGTCCTCCTTCATCAGGGACAGGCGGCCCTCATCCATAAGCCCGACAGTCTGAGCGCTGTGGGGCAGGACCAGCACCACCACGTCCGCCTGGGGCAGCAGGTCGTCCAAGTGGTCGATGGAAAATACCTCATCAAATCCGGCAATGGGGCCGTTCACTGTACGCTTCAAGCCGATGGTATGAGCCCCCAGCCCCCGGCACATCGCGGCGTAGGTAGCGCCGATGTTTCCAGCCCCTACCACCAGGACGTTGGCGCCAAAGATGGTCTTCATAGCCCCGTGGTCCTCCCAGCGGTGGTCCCTCTGGGCGTCCCGGTAGGTGGGCAGGCGGCGGCAGAGGGCCAGGGTGAAGGAAAGGATATGCTCGGCCACCGACTGGCGGTTGGAGCCGCTGGAGGAGGTGAAGATGACTCCGGAGGGCAGGATGCCCTCCCCCTCGTACTCGTCGGTGCCGGCCCACATGGTCTGGAACCATTTGAGGCGGGCCGCCCCCTTTATGTCCTTGGGCCTGGGCCAGCCCAGGATAACGGTAGCCTGGGCAATCTGCTCCGAGGTGAGCGTCCTTCGGCCAGCATAGACATGAACGGCATCTGGTGCGATGGCCTCAAACTCCGCCTTTTCTGCCTCTGTAACCGGAAGGAGGTTTAGGATATATTCAGACATAGTATTCTCTCCTTAGAGGGAAGATAAAACGATTTTAGAAGAATTACATTCATCATACCACACTCTGTCCCCCGCCGCAAGACGGGACAAAAGACATTCTTCGCCTTTACTCCCATCGTGTTCTATGATAAAATAATTTGTTAGAATATTCCGGAAAAGGGGGGACAGAGATGGCCGTCGGTCCGGATACACCCATTACCCAGTTAGCCGGCGTGGGAGAGGCGCGGGCGAAAAAGCTGGCCAAGCTGGGGCTGGCCCAGGCCGCCGACCTGTTGACCTACTATCCCAGGGACTATGAGGATCGGAGGAAGATATATGCTCTGCGGGAGGCCCCTGTGGGACAGCGGGTATGTGTGGCCGCCATGGCGGCGGAGCACCCGCGGAAGGCCCGCATCCGCCAGGGGCTGGAGCTGGTCCAGCTGAAGGTGGTGGACCACACCGGAGCCCTTCATCTCACCTTCTTTAACCAGGGATATGTAGAGAAAGCCCTCCGGGCCGGGGAAGAATATATCTTCTTCGGCACTGTCGAGGAGCAGGGCCGCCGCCGCGCCATGGTCAATCCCATCTTCGAGCGGGCGGACAGCCAGTCCTTTACCGGCCGCATCATGCCCATCTACCGGCTGACTGCGGGGATCTCCAATCACCTGATGGCCTCCCTGATACGGCAGGTCCTCCCGTGCGCCGACGGCCTGGCGGATACCCTGCCCCAGCGCATCCGCCAGGAGCAGGGGCTGGCCTCCACCCAATTTGCTGTCCAGAATATCCATTTCCCCGCTGACGAGGAGGCCCTGGAGCTGGCCCGGAAACGGCTCACCTTTGAGGAACTGTTTTATTTCTCCGTGGGGCTGTCTTTCCTGAAGGGGCGACGGGAGGGGGACTGTTCCGGCTGCTCCATCCTGCCCCGCCCTTTGGAGGAGTTTCGGGCCCTGCTCCCCTTTGAACTCACCCAGGCCCAGCGCCGGGTGATGGAAGAAATGGCCGACGACATGGCCGCAGGCCGCCCTATGAACCGGCTGGTCCAGGGGGATGTGGGCTCCGGGAAGACAGTGGTGGCCGCCTATGCGGCCTGGCTGACAGTGAAAAATGGTCACCAGGCCGCCCTGATGGCCCCCACAGAGGTACTGGCCGAGCAGCACGCCAAATCCCTGTCCAGCCTGCTCTCCCCGGCCGGAGTCCAAGTGGCTCTGCTCACCGGCTCCATGGGGGCGGCGGAGAAAAAACGGGTCCGGACAGCACTGGCTTCTGGTGACATCGACTTTGTGGTGGGTACCCACGCCCTGATCTCGGACGGGGTGGAGTTTCGGGACCTGGCGCTGATGGTGGCTGACGAGCAGCATCGGTTCGGCGTCGCTCAGAGAGCTGCGCTGGCAGCCAAAGGGGACAGGCCCCCCCATGTGCTGGTCATGTCCGCCACACCCATTCCCCGTACCCTCGCTCTGATCGTATATGGGGATCTGGACATATCTGTTATTGACCAGTTGCCGCCAGGACGGACTCCGGTGGAGACCTTTGTGGTTCGTGAGGATAAGCGCCAGCGGATGTATGGATTTGTCCGCAAGCAAGTCCAGGAAGGCCGGCAGGTCTATATCATCTGTCCGGCGGTAGAGGAGCGATCTGAAGAGGAGCTGGCCCTCGCCGCCCGTGAGGGAGCCTCGCCGCCCATGGACCTGAAGGCGGTAAAGACCTACGCTGTCCAGCTCCAGGAGCAGGTGTTCCCCAATCTGAAGGTGGACTTCCTTCACGGCAGGATGAAGTCCCGGGAAAAGGAGGCCGTGATGGCCGCCTTCCACCGAGGAGATACCCAGGTGCTGGTATCCACCACCGTAGTCGAGGTGGGGGTGGACGTGCCCAACGCCTCTCTCATCATTGTGGAGAATGCTGACCGCTTCGGCCTCAGTCAGCTCCACCAGCTGCGGGGCCGGGTGGGCCGCGGCAGGCACCAGTCCTACTGCGTCCTCATCACCGCTACCCGTAATCCGGAGTCCATGGCCCGGCTGCGGACGCTGGCCTCCACCACAGATGGGTTTAAGATCGCGGAGGAAGACCTGAAGGCCAGGGGGCCGGGCGACTTCTTCGGCAACCGGCAGCATGGCCTGCCCCAGATGAAGATTGCTGACCTGGCTGGGGATATGAGGCTGCTGAATCTGGCCCAGGAGGCGGCGAAGCAGCTGCTGGAGGAGGACCCGGAGCTGTCTGCTCCGGAGGACCGGCCTGTGCTGGAGCGGGTGCGGCAGCTCTTTGCCGCTACCCCTGATATTTTCAACTAGGAGAGATACTATGCTGACTTTTCGTAACATGACCATACAGGACCGGGACCTGGTCCTGCCCATGGTGGAGACCTTCTATCAATCGGACGCGGTGGATCACCCCGTGGAACGGGAGATCCTGGAGCGGTCCTTCCAGGCCGCTGTGGACCCCAGCGAACCCCTGCTCCGGGGAATCCTGGTGTACCAGGGCCAGGAGCCGGCAGGATATATTTATGTGACCCAGTGCTACTCCGCCGAGGTGGGGGGCAGGTGCGTTTTTATCGAGGAGATATTTTTAGCCGCCCCCTTCCGGGGACAGGGGTTAGGCAGGGAGATTATGGCCTGGCTGGAGCGGGAATACCCCGCTGCCCGGCGTTTCCGCCTGGAGGTGACCCAGATCAACCAGGGGGCTATCCGGTTATATGAGAAGAGCGGATACCAGTATCTGCGGTATGACCAGATGGTACTGGATAAGATCAAATAAAAGAGAAAGGGAGATAGAAATGAGCCACATAGAGCGAGTGAAAGAGGTGCGGGCCATTGTGGAGCCCCACTACAACTGCGGTCAGTCTATCCTGGTTCCCTTCTGTAAGGAGCTGGGCATGACTGAGGAGCAGGCCTATGCCCTGGGGGCCCACCTTGGGAAGGGAATGCGCCACGGCGGCACCTGCGGGGCCCTATCCGGCGCCCTGCTGGTGCTGGGTGCCATGGGATTTAGCGAGGAGGAGGCCGCAGCGTTTATCCAACAATTTCAGAAGCGCCGCGGGGACACCGCCTGCGGTGTGCTGATCAGCGGATTTTCTGATCCAGACAGCCAGGACCGCAAGGACTTCTGCAACGACCTGGTCCTGGAGACCGCTGCCGCTCTGGACCAATTGACTGCCCAGAAATGAACGATCAAACCACAGAGGGACGCCCATACAGGCGTCCCTCTGTGGTTTGATCTGGAAGGATGGATGAAAAAGGAATGTTAGGACGAAAGGACTTTCCCGACATTCGGAAGAGCGGCCACCGAATATCGTTAAATTTTTAACCCTTGTCCTGCAATTAATTTACCACTGGGCCCTGGAAATTGCCATCCCCAAATCCGTTATACTCAACATTACGAAAAGGTTATAATTTCTCCCGTTGCCCGCATCCAAAAACCGGAGTATAATCAGGGGGAGAAATCTTGCGCCAGGAGGTCTGCTTTGAAGGAATTGGAACAGCTTGTTATCCCGCTGCTGGTGTGGTACCGGGAAAACGCCAGGGTCCTGCCCTGGCGAAGTGATCCCACCCCCTACGGGGTCTGGATCTCAGAGATTATGCTCCAGCAGACCAGGGTGGCCGCGGTATTGGACTACTATCGCCGTTTTTTGGAGGCCGCCCCTGCTGTGGCCGACCTGGCCGCCATGCCGGAGGATCAGCTGATGAAGCTGTGGCAGGGACTGGGCTATTATAGCCGGGCCAGAAATTTACAAAAGGCCGCCCGCCAGATCATGGAGACTCATGGCGGGGTATTCCCAAATACTTATGAGGAAATCCGGGCCCTGTCCGGAGTTGGGGATTATACGGCAGGAGCCATCTCATCCATTGCCTTTCACCTGCCTGTACCCGCGGTGGACGGCAACGTACTGCGGGTGGCAGCCCGCGTTTGTGGAGATAGCAGCGACATTACCACGCCCGCCATGAAGAGGAAGGTGACACAGGCGCTGGCCCAAATCATTCCTCTGGAGGCACCGGGAGATTTTAACCAGGCCATGATGGAGCTGGGGGCCACGGTCTGTCTGCCCAACGGCGCGCCACTGTGCGAGCGGTGCCCCGCCGCCCCCTTCTGTCGTGCTTTTCAGGAGGGGAGGACAGGGGAGCTGCCCGTCAAAGCCGCAAAGAAGGCACGGAAGGTGGAGGTACGGACTGTCTATCTCCTGTTCTGCCAGGGCCGGGTGGCCCTTCGCCGCCGAGGGCCAAGAGGACTGTTGGCCGGATTGTGGGAATATCCCAACGAGCTGGCGGACGGCACGGACTGGCCAGCCTCCTGGGGCCTGGATACGGTGCCGTTGGAGCGGCTGGGCGCTGGAAAGCACATCTTTACCCACATCGAGTGGCATATGACCGCCATGGGTGGGGAGCTGGGCAGCGCCGATCTGCCGGAAGGCTGGGTTTGGGCCGACCGGCGGGAACTGCGGGATATCTACGCCATCCCCAATGCGTTTCAAAGCTTTGCCCAGGTCGTGGCTGACCAGTTGGGCCGGTTTTGAATTTGGGCGGAAGCTCAACCCTTGATTTTGAGAAAGAAGGCGTTCTATGCTCTGCACCCAATGCCCCCGGAGCTGCGGGGCGCTCCGTACAGACACACGGGGAGACGGACTGTGTCGGATGCCTGCTCTGCCGGTTTTGGCTCGGGCGGCTCTCCACCACTGGGAGGAGCCCCCGATCTCCGGCACCAGAGGATCGGGGACCATCTTTTTCTCCGGCTGCTCCCTGGGCTGTGTGTTCTGCCAAAATGAGAAAATCAGCCATCAAGATTTCGGAAAGCCGGTGACGATGGCCCGCCTGCGGGACATCTGTCAGGAGTTGGCGGACCAGGGGGCACACAATTTGAACTTTGTCAACCCCACCCACTACGCCCATACGCTGCGGGAGCTGCTGGAAAACTGGCGGCCGCCCATTCCCGTGGTTTGGAACTCCGGAGGGTATGACCAGGTGGATACACTCCGTTCCCTAGAGGGGTTGGTAAACATCTACCTGCCCGATTTGAAATATTTGGACAGCGGAGTGGCCGCCCGGTATTCCGGGGCGCCGGACTATCCCGAAGCAGCTGTCGCTGCCCTCCGGGAAATGGTAAGGCAGACGGGTCCCTGTCAATTTGACGGGGATGGCCTGCTGAAAAGTGGGACGATTATCCGCCACCTCATCCTGCCCGGTCAGGTGGGCGAAGCCAAGGCGGTTATGGACTGGATATCTGCGGAATTTGCGCCGGGGACGGTGCTTTTCTCGTTGATGAGCCAGTATACTCCCTGGGGGGATCTGGAACGCTATCCAGAGATCAGCCGTCGGCTACGGACCAGCGAGATGCGGGCAGCTCTGGAATATATGGAAAATCTAGGTCTGGCGGGCTTTACCCAGGAGCGAACCTCGGCTAAGGAAGAATACACCCCGCCCTTTGACCTGACGGGGATATGATAAGAGAAAGGAGCATCCTATGAAGAAGCTGTGCCGGTTTTGTCTGCTTGCCGTTCTGCTGCTGGGGCTGGTCGTCCCTTCCCTGGCGGCTGGGCCTGACAAGGAGGGACCCATTGTAATCCTCCATACCAACGATGTCCATGCCAGCCTGGACCACTACCCCGCGGTGGCCGGCTATAAGAAGCGGCTTGAGGCGGAGTACGGCGCCGACCGGGTGTTTCTGGTGGATGCTGGCGATGCCATTCAGGGCGGCCCCATCGCCACACTGACCCAGGGGGCTAGTGTAGTGGACATGATGAACTTCGTGGGCTATGATCTGGCCATCCCAGGCAACCATGAGTTTGACTATGGCATGGACGTGTTTCTGGACCTGGCGCAAAATCAGGCGGAGTATCTCTACCTGTCGGAAAATTGGAAGGGAAGAGATGCGTACGCCGGATGGACCACTGTGCTGCCCGGAGCTTATATGGCCAGATGTGGGGATACAAGCATCGCCTTCGTTGGAGTCACCACACCGGAGACCCTGACCAAATCCGATCCCACCCACTTTCAGGACGGAGAGGGAAACTATGTCTACACATTTTCAGAAGGGGACGGCGGCCTGGCGCTCTATGAGGATATCCAGCAGACCGTGGATTCCCTGCGGACCGCCGGCGGAGCGGACTATGTGATCCTGCTGGCCCACTTGGGCATAGAGGGTATTACTGAGGAGTGGACCTCCGCCGCCCTGATCGCCAGCACCACTGGTATCGACGCGGTCATCGACGGGCACTCCCACGAGGTATACCAGCAGCAGGCGGCCAACAGGGACGGCCAGCTTATCCCTCTGACTCAGACCGGAACAAAGCTGGCCAGCCTGGGCTGTCTGATCCTGGACCCAGATACTGGGGAGATCTCCACCCAGCTTCTGCCCTTGGAGGGGGAGGGCGTCCCGGCAGACCAGGAGACACAGATCTATCTGGACCAGTTGAGCAGCCAGTTCCAGGTCCAGCTGAATCGGGTGGTCGGCACTGCGGCCGCGGATCTGATGGCCACCGAGGCTGACCAGTGGAACTGGGCTGTCCGTGTCCGGGAAACCAATCTGGGGGACCTGGTGGCCGACGCCTACCGGACGATGATGGGCGCCGATATAGGCTTTGCTAACGGGGGCGGCATCCGGGCCAATGTCACGGCTGGCGATATCACCTATGGGTCGCTGATCTCCGTCCAGCCCTATGGGAACGAGCTGTGCCTGGTCGAGACCACCGGGCAGGACATTCTGGATGCCCTGGAGCTGGGGGCCAGCCGCTATCCGGAAAGCAGCGGCGGCTTCCTTCAGGTGTCCGGCCTGACCTATACCCTGGATCCCTCCACTCCCTCCTCGGTGGTTCTGTCAGACAAGGGTATGTTTCAGCGGGTGGAGGGATCCTACCGGGTATCCGACGTAAAGGTGGGCGGCCAGCCCCTGGTGCTGGACCAGGTATATACTGTGGCCTCCCACAACTATATGATCAAGTCTGGAGGAGACGGCTTTTCCATGTTCCAGGACGACCGACTGCTGAAGGACTGTACCATGCTGGACAACCAAGCCCTTATCAGCTATGTGGCAGAGGAGCTGGACGGGCTGGTAGGCGCGGCCTATCAGGACCCCGCCGGACAGGACCGCATTACCATCTTGTCCGATGTGTCGGAACCAGAGCCAGTGACAGGAACACAGCCCCAGGACCGGACTTATACGGTGCAGAAAGGGGACTGCCTGTGGAGCATCGCCGCGCGGCAGTTGGGGGACGGCCGCCGCTGGCAGGAGATCTATGACCGGAATCGGGACATCCTCTCCAATCCCCACCGTATCTATGTGGGTCAGCAGCTCAGGCTGCCATAGCTGCCATGAAGCGCCGGTATTTGATCGGCGGTCCCACGGCCGCGGACAAGGCCTCCGGCTTGACACTGGGGGAAGCGGCACAGTGGCTTCAGAGATTCGATTCAAATATTAAGAAAGAGGGAGGCGCTGCCCAACGGCAGCGCCTCCCTCTCTTTTATTTATGATAGTTGGAACCCTCATTGATTTTAAAGGCCCGGTAGAGCTGCTCCAGCACCATAACCCGTGCCAAATGGTGGGGAAAGGTCATGGGGGACATGGACAGGCGCACCCAAGCCTCCGCCTTCAGGCTCTCCGCCAGCCCAAAGGACCCTCCGATGACAAAGGCCAGATGCTTGGCGCTGTTGTGCTCCCAGGTTTGGACCAGGGAGGCCAGTTCCTCGCTGGACCGAAGCCTGCCCTCCACACACAGGCAGACGAGGCTGGTGTTGGGGGGGAGCTTGGAGCGGATGGCCTGTCCCTCCTTCTCCAAGGCGGCATCGATCTGCCCCTGGGATGGGGTCTGTGGCAGTCGCTCCTCCGGCAGCTCCAATAAAGTCAGCTTGCAGTATGGGGACAGCCGCTTTAAGTACTCAGCGCAGGCATCCTGGTAGAACCTCTCCTTCAGCCTGCCTACACAGACTAGATATATACTCAGCACAGGACAGCCTCCTCCCGGTTCATCTGGCACACCGGCCCCATTTCGCTCCGGGGGGCCACCCACAGGGCGATGTCCCGCTCCGGGTCACAGCCCATGGCGGACAGGCGGCGGCAGACCGTCTGCCGGGCTCGGGAGGGAGTGTTATTCTCGGCGGACAAGTGGGCCAACGCCACCTGCCGGGTGCCAGACTCCACGGCCAGAGCAGCCAGTTCCGCCCCCGCCTCGTTGGACAGATGGCCCCGGTCCCCCAGGATGCGGGCCTTCAAGTGGTAAGGATACGGGCCTGAGCGGACCCAGTCCTCGTCGTGATTGGCCTCGCACACTAACAGATCGCAGCCCCGGACGGCCTGTTTCACCTGGTCGGTGACATAGCCAAGGTCGGTGCAGAGTACCACCCGATGGCCGCCGCCGGTGATAGAGTATCCTACGCTGCCCGCCGCGTCATGGGGCGTGGGGAAGGACTCTATCCACAGATCCCCTAGCTGGATGCCGGTTCCAGGCTCCTGCTGTCGGATCAGGTCGTCCATGAATGGGACACGGTAGCAAAGCTGCCGTCCGGTGGGGCCGGAGGCGACAACGGGGAGCCGGAACCGCTTGGTCAGCACCTGGAGCCCGCTGATGTGGTCGTGGTGCTCATGGGTGATCAGGACGGCGGCCAGAGCTTCGGGCGCTATGCCCAATGACTTTAGCCCGGCGGTGATGCGCTTGGCCGATATCCCGGCGTCCAGCAGTACATGGGTATTTCCACAGGATACCAGGGCGGCGTTGCCGCTGGAGCCGCTGGCCAGTGTTGTAAATGTAAGCAAATCAGATCCCTCTCAAAAAATCAGGAATTAGAAATGAGGAATCAGGAATGGGACCATAGACCGGTTCCTGATTTCTAACTCCTAATTCCTGATGCGGTGCTGCTTATCCTACCTGTGGCTGGCTCTCCTCGTCAGGCACGGTGACGGTCTGGATCTCGGCGCCCACAGCGGCCAGTTTCTCCACAAGAGTTTCATAGCCCCGCTCGATATGATGGATGCTGTCGATCTCCGTGACCCCCTGTGCGGCCAGTCCGGCAATGACCATGGCGGCCCCCGCCCGCAGGTCGCAGGCATGGACCGGCGCCCCGGTCAGTGCCTCCACCCCTTCAATAACGGCTACTTTTCCATCCACCTGGATCTGGGCGCCCATGCGGCGGAACTCATCCACATAGCGGTAGCGGTTTTCCCATACTCCTTCTGTCAAAACGCTGGTCCCCCGTGCCAGGCACAGGACTGCGGCGATTTGAGGCTGCATGTCAGTGGGAAAGCCAGGATAGGGCATGGTCTTCACATTGACCCGGCTGATGGGGCCATTCCGGCGGATGAGCAGCGCGTCGTCCTGCTCCTCCACCTCTACCCCCATCTCCACCAGCTTGGCGGTGATGCAGTCCAGGTGCTTGGGGATGACGTTTTTGATCAAAACCTCGCCCCCAGCGGCAGCTACTGCGGCCATATAGGTGCCCGCCTCAATTTGGTCGGGAATGATGGAATAGGAGCCACCCCGCAGCCGCTCCACACCCCGGATCTTGATGACATCAGTACCGGCGCCCATGATGTCGGCGCCCATGGAGTTGAGAAAGTTGGCCAGGTCTACAATATGGGGCTCCTTTGCGGCGTTCTCAATCACAGTCATGCCGGCGGAAAGGACCGCAGCCAGCATAATATTCATGGTCGCGCCCACGGACACCATATCTAGGTACACCTGTCCCCCAGCCAGACGGCCGCCGCCGGGCACCTGGGCGTAGATCAGGCCGTTGCGCACGTCCACCTCGGCCCCCATGGAGACAAAGCCTTTGATGTGCTGATCAATGGGACGGCCGCCCAGATCGCAGCCGCCGGGCAGAGGTACCTCCGCCCAGCCAAAGCGGCCCAGGAGAGCCCCGACCAGATAATAGCTGGCCCGGATCTTCCGCGCCAGCTCATAGGGGACCTGACGGTTGCGGATGTGGGAGCAGTCCACATCCACAGTCGTGCGGTTGACAGTCTTTATATCCGCCCCCAGCTCCCGCAGGATCTGGAGGATCAGGGTCACATCGCTGATTTGAGGGATATTCTCAATGCGGCACACCCCATCTACCAGCAGAGCGGCGGGGATGATAGCCACAGCGGCATTTTTGGCGCCGCTGATTTCGATAGTACCGTGCAGGGGCCTTCCGCCACGGATCTGATACTTGGTCAAATATTGCACCCTCTTTTGCTCCAAATGGTGGAATTTATGGATTATACGGCCAAAACGGCCATATGTAAGTCAAAAAAAGCCCTGTATCTTCACCAGGGCGCTATAAAACAAATATATTATAGCACTATTATATCCGAGTAGCAACAGATTTTACATAGCCGGCCTCGAATTGTAAAAAAATACAGAGCGGTCTCATAAAATGGCCTTTGGGCTGTCTGATGGCGCAAAAAAAACGGTCTGTTTTTGACGAACTTGGGTCCTTACTCCCCCTTTCGCTTGGTAAACTGCTGTCGGGCCCGAGGCAGCAGGTCAGACAGTTCGGACTGCTCCTGCCGCTCCAACAAATCACCGATGAGCTGGTTAGACAGCAGAAAGCCCTGGGGTGTCAACCGCCAGCGGCCCTCCGCCGTCCGCTCCGCCCAGCCCTTATCACAAAACTGCTCCAACCGGGCCTCCAGGGGGGCGAAATCCATAAAATAGGTTCCCCGGTATTCCCACTCCTCGATGCCCTGGGCGGTACGCAGGCGGAGCATCAGATACTCCCCGCTCCGCTCCCGGCGGGGAATCAGCTCCTCGCTGTCGATGAGGCTGCCCCCGCGGAGCACACCATCAATATATCCGTCCAGGTCCCGGACAAAGGAGTAGCGCCGTCCGCCGAAGTCGGAGTGGGCCCCGGGCCCAAATCCGATATAGGGCCGGGTGAGCCAGTAGCGCAGGTTGTGCCGGGACTCCATACCGGGCTTGGCAAAATTGGAGATCTCATATTGGGGCAGACCGGCCCGCTCCAGGCGGCCCACGGTCCACAGGTACAGGTCCGCCTGGGCGTCGTCGTCGGGCAGCTGCTCCCCCGCCGCCACCCGGGCGGCCAGCCGCGTGCCCTCCTCCACCTTCAGCCCATAGCAGGACAGGTGCTGGGGAATGAGGGACAGGGCGTGTTCCACTGTGGCCTTCCAGCTGTCCATGGTCTGGCCCGGCAATCCGTAGATCAGGTCCAAGGACAGGTTTTTAAATTTAGCTTTCCTAGCCGCGGCCACCGCCTGGTCTACCTGCTGGACGGTATGGGGGCGGTGGACCGATTCCAGCTCCGCGGGGCAGGCGGACTGCATCCCTAAGGAAAGTCGGTTGAAGCCTGCCTTGCGGAGGCGGCGCAGGGCCCGGACATCCACGCTGTCCGGATTGGCCTCCAAAGTGATTTCCGCGTCCTGGGTAAGCTGGAACTGCTTTTGAATGGCTCCCAGCAGTTCCCGCAGCCGCTTATCCCCAAAGAAGCTGGGGGTACCGCCGCCGAAATAGACCGTGTCCACCGGGATCCCCTGGGCCAGGGGAGCTGTCTCTTTGATGTGGGCCAGCAGTGCCTTCTGATAGCTGTCCATCCGGTCCTCTCGACCGGCCACAGAGTAGAAGTCGCAGTAGTCACATCTGCTGCGGCAAAAAGGGATGTGGATGTAAATGCCAAGACTGTCCCCTGTGGGGGCCTTGGGTTGGGTTTCTTTCTTTTTTCCAAACATGGGGCGTCCCTCCCTCTTTCTCATCAGTATTATATCGAATGTGAGCGAAAATGCAAATGGGGGAGAAAAATTTTGATCCGCAGAAGCGTGTGGACAAGTGGCAGAGGCAATAAAATCCAAAATTTACCATTCTAGGCTCCTTTCGCCCGCCTTCGACACATCTTGCCGTCTCTATGCGCTATGGTAATAAGTGAACAGCCAGAAAAAAATACCGCAGTTTCTCTCTGTATAGAAAAGTTTCTCTCTCCATATCCTGACCTTACCGACAAATGAAGGATCAGGAGGAACCTTTTATGAAACGCTTGTCCACGATTTTTCTGGCTGTCCTGCTGCTCGCCGGCCTGTTTCCCGCGGCTGCTGTGGGGGAGGATGCGGGACTATCCCTGTCCTGCCCCTCGGCCATCCTGATGGAGAAGGAGACCGGGACCATCCTCTATGAGCAAGATGCCCACCAGAAGCTGGAACCCGCCAGTGTCACCAAGATCATGACCCTTCTGCTGGTGATGGAGGCGGTAGACAGCGGCAGGATTGCCCTGGACGACACCGTCACCGTTTCCGCCTATGCCGCTGGAATGGGCGGCTCCCAAGTCTATCTAAAGGAAGGGGAGCAGATGTCGGTGGCCGAGATGATCAAATGTGTCACCGTGGTGTCCGGCAACGACTGTGCTGTGGCTCTGGCCGAGCATCTGGCCGGCAGTGAGGGGGCCTTTGTTTCCCTGATGAACCAGCGGGCCCAGGAGCTGGGGATGGCGGACACTACCTTCCTCAACTGCACCGGGCTGCCCGCCCAGGGACATCAGACCTCCGCCCATGATATCGCTCTCATGTCTCGGGAGCTCATTCTGAACCATCCCTCCATCCGGGAGTACACCACCATCTGGATGGACTCCATCCGAAACGGCGCCTTCGGCCTGACTAACACCAACCGCCTCATCCGCTTTTACCAGGGAGCCACCGGCCTGAAGACCGGCTCCACCGACTCAGCGTTGTACTGTATGTCCGCTACCGCGGAGCGGGATGGCATGGAGCTCATCGCCGTGGTCATGAAGGCCCCCACCACCGCCCAGCGCTTTGACGACGCCAAGGCCCTGCTGGACTATGGCTTTGCCAACTATGCCCTGGTGGATGTGTACCCGGACGCCCCCCTGGCTCCGGTAGATGTGCTCCTGGGTACAGTGGAGCAGGTCCAGCCGCAGCTCAATCGTGACTGCCGCCTGCTGGTCCGCAAGGGGGAGGAGAGTCAGGTGACCACCCAGCTGACCGTGGCTCAGGACGTGGAAGCCCCTGTGGACCAGGGTCAGATTCTGGGGCAGATGGAGGTCTATGTGGGCGGGGAGCTTCGGGACACCATTCCCATCGTCTCCGCGCAACAGGTGGACAGGCTTACTGTCCCTGGCATCTTTGGCCAGCTGCTACGGCAGTTGCTCATGGCGCGCTGAACCAGGCCGGGCTTATTTGCCCGACCCTACATAGCGGCGAGAATATTGAAAGAAAATGGGAGGCTTTACCTCTATTTTACTTGACGTGGCACCACCGCCGTTGTATAATTTATATAAATATACTATCAAACTATCCGTTTAATATTGTTACTTTGGCCGATAGGCGGCGGAAGCACTTATTTTTGAGGTGAAAAAATGTTGAAATATCAGGGAAGTTTGTCTTCTTTTGACTTGTTTTTGGAATTGGAGGCATTTTCAGAGGGACGTTCCACCCATGCGTGGCGGTGTTTCGGCGCCCACCCAGCGGAGGACGAGGCCGGCAGAGAGGGCTATCTGTTCCGGGTGTGGGCCCCCAACGCCCCTAAGGTCACCATCATCGGCGACTTCAACGGCTGGGACCTGGAAGCCACCCCCATGACTAAGCTGGAGGGCGGCATCTGGGAGGCGTTTGTCCCAGGGCTGCGCCGCTATGACGCCTATCAGTATGCCATACATAAAGAGGACGGCTCCTTCGTGGGCAAAGCCGATCCCTATGGCTTCCACGCCGCTACCCGGCCCGATGTGTCTACCAAGATCTATGATCTGTGGGAGAACGCCTACCAGTGGGGCGACCAGTCCTGGCTGGAGTATCGGTCCAAATATGTCCCCTATACCGGCCCGATGAATATTTATGAATGTCACCTGGGCTCCTGGCGGCGCACCGGCGAGGGGGAGTTCCTCAGCTATCGGGATATCGCCTCCTATCTGGTACCCTATGTAAAGGAGATGGGGTTCACCCATGTGGAGCTCCTGCCGGTCACCGAGCACCCCCTGGATGCCTCCTGGGGCTATCAATGCACCGGATACTTTGCCGCTACCAGCCGCTTCGGCACCCCTGACGATCTCAAGTATCTCATTGACCAACTCCACCAGGCGGGTATCGGGGTCATCATGGACTGGGTCCCGGCCCACTTCCCACGGGATGCCTTTGGGCTATATCACTTTGACGGCACCCCCACCTATGAGTATGCCGACCCCAGGAAGGGGGAGCACCCGGACTGGGGCACCCAGGTCTTTGACTATGGGCGAAACGAGGTCCGCTCCTTCCTGTTCTCCTCGGCCATGTTCTGGCTGGAGGAGTACCACATGGACGGCCTGCGGGTAGACGCGGTGTCCTCCATGCTCTATCTGGACTACGGCCGACAGGACGGGGCCTGGATGCCCAACATCCACGGCGGCAAGGAGAACCTGGAGGCCATCGAGTTTTTCCAGCAGCTGAACACCGCCGTCTTTGCCGCCCATCCCGATGTGCTGATGATCGCCGAGGAATCCACCGCCTGGCCCAAGGTGACCAAGCCCGTCCATGACGGGGGTCTGGGGTTCAACTTCAAGTGGAACATGGGCTGGATGAACGACATCTGCCATTACATCAAGCTGGACCCCTATTTCCGGCAGTACAATCACCGGGATATCACCTTCTCCCTGATGTACGCCTTTTCTGAGAATTACATCCTTCCCCTGTCCCACGACGAGGTGGTCCATATGAAGGGCTCCTTCTTTGGCAAGATGCCGGGGGACAACCCCATGAAATTCGCCGGAGTCCGGGCCTTCTATACCTATATGCTGACCCATCCGGGGAAAAAGCTTACCTTCATGGGGGCAGAGCTGGCTCAATGGAACGAGTGGCACTACGAGTACTCCCTGGACTGGCACCTGCTCCAGTACGAGCCCCACCGCCAGACCCAGGCATTTTTCAAAACGGCCAACAACTTTTACCTCTCCCAGCCCCCCCTTTGGGAGCAGGACGACTCCTGGCAGGGCTTCCAGTGGCTATGTGCCGATGATAATCAAGCCGACACCATTTCCTTCCTCCGGTGGGACAAAAAGGGCAACCCTTTGATTGTGGTGTGCAACTTCTCCCCAGAGCACCGGGACGGCTATCGGGTAGGCGCCCCCTTCGGCGGGCGGTGGGCCGTGGTCCTCAACACCGACGACCAGCAGTTCGGCGGCCAGGGACTGGGGGACAAGGAGCCGCTTAAAACTGAGAAGGTCCCCTGCCATGACCAGCAGCAGTCCCTGGTTATCGACCTGCCTCCCATGTCGGCGGTCATTTACCGCTGTGTGCGGAAAAATCCGGCACGCAGGTCCAAGGCAGACAAAGAGGAGGGGGCAAAGGCTGAGAAGGCGGCCCCTGTCAAAGGCAAAAAAGCGCCAGCCAAAGAAAAAAAGGCTCCCACCAGGGGGAAAAAGACCCCTGCCGGGAAAAGCCCTAAGCACTGATTGGAAATTCCAGAGCTCTGCGCCCTGATTTCACGTTTTCCTTCCCCCGCGCTCGAAACAGACAAGAGGTGAACAGCATGAAGAAAGAAGTTGTGGCCATGTTGCTGGCCGGCGGCCAGGGCAGCCGCCTCTACGCTCTGACCAGCCATGTAGCCAAACCTGCCGTCCCCTTTGGGGGCAAGTACCGCATCATTGATTTTCCCCTGTCCAACTGTGTCAACTCCGGCATTGATACCGTCGGTGTCCTGACCCAGTACCGTCCCCTGGAGCTGAACAGCTACATCGGCAACGGGCAGCCCTGGGACCTGGACCGGTCTGACGGCGGCGTACACATCCTCCCCCCCTATATGAGGGAGGGCGACCAGGGCACCTGGTACAAGGGTACGGCAAACGCCATTTACCAGAACATTGGCTTTCTGGACCTGTATGACCCGGAGTATGTGGTCATCCTGTCCGGTGACCACATCTATAAAATGAACTACGCCGACATGGTGGACCTGCATAAGAAGTCCGGGGCGGCCTGCACCATTTCCGTCCTGGAGGTCACGATGGAGGAGGCCACCCGCTTCGGCATCATGAATGTGGACGAAAACGACCGGATCTACGAGTTTGAGGAGAAGCCGGCCCAACCCAAGAGCAATCTGGCCTCCATGGGCATTTATGTGTTCACCTGGTCCAAGCTCCGGCAGTACCTCATTGACGACGAAGCTGATCCGGCCTCTACCAACGACTTCGGGAAGAACATCATCCCCAACATGCTCGCCGCCAACGAGGTGATGATGGCCTACCGCTTCCACGGCTACTGGAAGGATGTTGGCACCATCAATTCTCTGTGGGACGCTAACATGGATATGCTGGCCCCCCGGAACAGCATCGACCTGTATGACCCAGACTGGCCCATTTACGCCAGAACTCCCGTTAAACCTCCCCATGTCACAGGCCCCAACGCCCACATCTCCCACTCTCTGGTGACCGGCGGCAGTCGGGTGGACGGGACGGTGGAGAACTCTGTACTGTTTCACTCTGTCACTGTAGAGGAAGGAGCCAGCGTTCAGTACTCCATCCTCATGCCAGGGGCGGTGGTCCGAGCCGGAGCCCAGGTGTCTTACGCCATTGTGGCAGAGGCCGCCGTCATTGAGGCGGGCGCCGTAGTGGGCTCCGCTCCCAACGATGATCCCAAATGGGGCATCGCCGTGGTGGCCAGCGGCGTCACCGTAGGGGAACAGGCTGTGGTGTCCCCCGGCGCCATGGTTCGGGAAGCAGTGAAGGGAGGTGATCGGGCATGAATGATCTCCACGGCATTCTCTTCGCCTATCGCTCTAACGCCAATCTGGGAGAGCTGACCAGGCCCCGCAACACCTGCTCCCTGCCCTTTGGCGGGCGGTACCGCCTGATCGATTTCATGTTGTCCAGCTATGTCAACGCGGGTATCACCGACGTGGGGCTGGTGGTCCATGAGAGCTATCAATCTCTGCTGGATCACCTTGGAACCGGGAAGGACTGGGACCTGTCCCGCAAACACGGCGGCCTGCGCATCCTGCCCCCCTTCGGATATCAGGGCAAGGGAGGCGGCGAGTATCGGGGCAACATGGAGGCTCTGGCCGGCGTAGCCGGATATCTTCAGAATATCCGCCAGGACTATGTTATCATGGGCTGGGGCGATATCGCTGTTAACCTGCCCGTGGCCCAGGTACTGGAGCAGCACATCGCCTCCGGGGCCGACGTGACTATGGTGTGTACCCCCACCCTGAAAGGGGCTCCTCAGTTTTCGGAGTATGTGGAGGTCAGCGGGGAGGGCCGGATCACGGATCTGTCCATCCATCCCACTACTGCGGACCAGGCCCTGGAGTCCCTGGAGGTGTACATCCTGTCCAAGCAGCTGCTGCTGGATATGGTAGAGTACTGTTCCGCGCACGATATCCACAGCTTCAGCCGAGGTGTCCTGCGCCCCCGGCTCAAGAGCTTGAAGATGATGCCTTACATCCACCAGGGCTATGTGGCCCGCTTCCAGTCTGTAAGCGACTACTTCCAACACTCCATGGATCTTCTGGATCCCAAGGTCCGCGCTGACTTGTTCAACATCAGCCGCCCCATCCGCACCAAGGATCAGTCCAACCCCTCCACCTACTACGGGCCCGACGCGGTGGCGGTCCAGTCCCTGGTAGCCGACGGCTGCTATATTGAGGGCGTGGTGGAAAACTCCATCCTCTCCCGCGGCGTCATTGTAGAAAAGGGCGCCAAGGTGTCCAACAGCGTATTGATGCAGGGTACGGTGGTCAAAGCCGGAGCTTCTCTGGCCTATGTCATCGCGGACAAAAACGTGGTGATTAATGAGGACCGGATGCTCATGGGCCACGCTACATATCCCCTGGCCATCGCCAAAAATTCGGTGGTATGACCGTCTCTTTCATCCACTCCAGTTTGAATCTTTTGAAAAGAGGAATCGTCTATGAAGATCCTATTTGCCTCCTCCGAGGTTGCTCCCTTTATTAAGACCGGCGGACTGGCCGATGTGGCCGGCTCCCTGCCCCAGGCTCTGGCTCGGGAGGGCCACGAGGTCAAGGTCATCCTTCCTCTGTACGAGGGCATCGGCCAGGAGTGGCGGGAACAGATGACCTTTCTCAAATACTTCAATGTCACCCTGTCCTGGCGGCAGGTCTACTGTGGCATCTTCCATCTGGAGCGGGAGGGGGTCGCCTACTGGTTTGTAGACAACGAATACTACTTCAAGCGTTGGCAGCTCTATGGACATTTCGACGACTGCGAGCGGTTCGCCTTCTTCTCCAGGGCTATCATCGAAACTCCGGGACAGCTGGACTGGGCCCCAGATATCATCCACTGCAACGACTGGCAGACCGCCCTCGTCCCCGTCTATCTGCTGGAGGAGAAATACCGCATCCCTCAACTGGGAGGGACCAAGAGCGTCTTTACCATTCACAACATCGAGTACCAGGGCCGCTACGGCGACCAGGTCCTTCAGGATGTCATCGGTCTGGACAAGAGCTATCTCAACGAGGGGATGCTGGCCTACCATCGGGACGTGAACCTGATGAAGGGCGCTATTATGGCCTCCAACTTCGTCACTACGGTATCCCCCACCTATGCCCAGGAGCTGCGCACTCCCTTCTACGCCCATGGGCTGGACGGGGTCATCAATCAACAGAGCGGCAAGCTGGAGGGCATTCTAAACGGCATCGATGTGGACCTCTACGATCCAGCCACCAACCCTGGCCTTGCCGCCAACTTTACCCCCCGCGCCTTGGTCAAGGGCAAGAACCAGTGTAAGCAGGCCCTGCAGCAGGCCGTTGGCCTTCAGGAGAATCCTGATGTGCCCATCATCGCCTGCGTGTCCCGTCTGGTTGGCCACAAGGGCTTCTCCCTGGTGACAGACTCCCTTCAGGAGATCATGGGCCTGGACGTGCAGATGGTGGTGCTTGGCACCGGCGACTGGCAGTATGAGGAGGCGTTCCGCCACGCTCAGAGTCAGTACCCCGGCCGCTTCGCCGCCCAACTGACCTATTCCGCCCCTCTGTCCACCATGATCTATGCCGGAGCCGACCTGTTCCTGATGCCCTCGGTCTCCGAACCCTGCGGCCTGTCTCAGATGATCGCCATGCGCTTCGGCACCATCCCTGTGGTTCGGGAGACTGGCGGCCTGAAGGACACCGTTGTCCCCTACAATAAGTTTGATGGGACCGGCCGTGGCTTCACTTTTGCCAACATCAACGCGGGGGACATGGTCTGGGTGCTGCGGGAGGCCGTAGACCTCTACCACAGCAACAAAAAGGCCTGGCGGGCTCTGCAAAGAGAGGGAATGACTGCCGACTTCTCCTGGGACAACTCGGCCAGGCAGTATCTGGACATCTATCAGCGCATCCTCGGCTGACAGCTCTGTCTGACATAATCAGAGGGCCCCGGACGATGTGTATAGCGTCCGGGGCCCATCGATTTTTACAAGGCATCTTTTCTTATGAAAAATGTTGAGAAATCCCCGGAAACGCCCATATCTTGGGCGTTTCTGCCCATTGACGCTCCTGCCCAAACCTGATACAATGGCTGGGCAAAGACCGCTTTTTGCAATTTTTCCTGCGTGCGGAAGCACCGATTTTGATATTACAGGAGGCTCTCTATGGCAGAATATACCAAGGCCCAGCTCACCGAGATGATTATCGGTAAGCTCCAGCGCAACTTCGGCCGCACTGTGGAAGAGGCCACCCCCAACCATATGTTCAAGGCCTGTGCCCTAGTCCTCCGGGACATCATGTCCCGCCATCAAATCGAAACGGGCAACCAGGTGTGGGAGGGGCAGCGGCGTCAGGTCCACTACCTGTCCCTGGAGTTCCTCATGGGCCGCTCTCTGGAGAAGAACGCCTATAACTTGGGGCTGCTGAATACACTCAAGGAGACGCTGGAGGGACTGGGCTTCTCCGCCGCCGATCTATTTGAGCAGGAACCCGATGCCGGCCTGGGCAACGGCGGCCTGGGCCGTCTGGCCGCCTGCTACCTGGACTCCATGACCACCCTGGAGATCCCCGCCACCGGCTACTCCATCTGCTACGAGCTGGGCATCTTCAAGCAGAAGATCATCGACGGCAAGCAGGTAGAGCTGGCGGACAACTGGCTAGGTCTGGGGGACGCCTGGCTCATCCCCAAGCTGGATGAGACGGAGGAGGTCCGCTTCGGCGGAAAGATTGAGGACCGATGGGATGAAAACGGCGTCAACCACCCTGAGCATGTGGGCTATACCGCCGTGCTGGCCATTCCCCGGGACATGGAGATCGCCGGCTACCAGACCCGGCATACCAACACCCTGCGCCTGTGGGACGCCAAGAGTCCGGTCCCGGTGGATATGTCCCTCTACTCCCGGGGCGAGTATCTCAAGGCTGTGGAGCAGCAGGCCATGGCGGAGGTCATCGCTAAGGTCCTCTACCCCGACGACAACCACTACGAGGGGAAATCCCTGCGCCTGAAGCAGCAGTATTTCTTTGTATCCGCCACGGTCCAGTCCATTGTCCGCAAGCACCGGGCCCAGTATGGCACCCTCCACAATTTCCATGAAAAGCATGTCATCCAGATCAACGACACCCATCCCACCCTGGTCATCCCGGAGCTAATGCGCATCCTGTTGGACCAGGAGGGCTATTCCTGGGACGAGGCATGGCATATTGTCACCCATACCGTGTGCTACACCAACCATACCGTCTTGGCCGAAGCTCTGGAGCGGTGGCCCCAGGCCTTGATTGAGAGCCTGCTCCCCCGTGTGTGGCAGATCCTGAAGGAGATCGCCCACCGCTACCAGGGGGAGCTGGAGCGGCGCTACGGCAGCGACCAGGGCAAGATCGCCCACATGGCCATCATCTGGGGGGGCGAGGTGCGCATGGCCAACCTGTGCGTCTGTGCCTGCCAGTATATCAACGGCGTTTCCGCCCTCCACTCCGATATCCTGAAACGGGAGGTATTCCATGACGCCTATCTGGCCGCCCCGGGTAAGTTCAAGAATGTGACCAACGGCATTGACCACCGCCGCTGGCTGTCTCAAATTAACCCCAAGTTGGACGCCCTGATCCGGGACTGCTCCGGAGGAGACGAGTACCTCATCCACCCGGAGGCCATTCGGAAGCTGGAGAACTGCAAGGACGACAAGTCCGTGCTGAAGCAGCTGGAGGCCATCAAAGGGGAGAACAAACGCCGCTTTGCCGCCTATGTGGCCCGGGAATCTGGCGTTATCCTGAACACCGACGCCATCTTCGATGTCCAGGTCAAGCGCCTCCACGAGTATAAGCGACAACTGCTCAATGTCCTCCACATCGTCTATCTGTATCAGCAGTTGCGGGATAATCCCAACATGGATTTCACCCCCCAGACCTTTCTCTTTGGCGCCAAGGCGGCTCCCGGCTACCATGTGGCCAAAGAGATCATCCAGCTCATCAACTCCCTGGCAGCCCAAATCAGCAGGGACCCGGTCTGCAAGGATAAGCTTCAGGTGGTTTTCCTGGAGAACTACCGGGTGTCCCTGGCGGAGAAGCTGATGCCCGCCAGTGAGCTGTCCGAGCAGATCTCCACCGCCGGTAAGGAGGCCAGCGGCACCGGCAACATGAAATTCATGATGAACGGCGCGCTGACCATCGGTACTCTGGATGGCGCCAATGTGGAGATGCACCAGCAGTTGGGGGACGAAAATATTTTCCTCTTCGGCCTGACCGCCGAGCAGGTGAACCAGCGCAAGCGGGAGGGCTACCGCTCCCTGGACCTCTACCAGCGGGACCATGGGCTGAAGCGGGTCATTGACCAGATCGCCGCCGGCTTTGACGACCATGTGTCGTATAGCAGCATCACCGACCGCCTCCTCTTTGGCGTTGGGGGCTCTATGGCGGATGAATATATGCTGCTGGCCGATTTCTCTAGCTACTGCCAGGCTCACAAGCGGGCGCTGGAGGCCTATGCCGACCGCCAGCGATGGAATCAGATGTCCCTCATCAACATCGCCCGTTCCGGCCTCTTTGCTGCCGACAGGTCAATCAGCGACTACGCCAGAGAGATCTGGCATGTTCCTGTCCGAAAATAATGGGAAAAGCGGGCCCGGAGGGCCCGCTTTTCCATCCTTCCCCCTTGCAAAAACAGGGGAAAGGCACTACAATAGGGAAGAAGGAGGTGGGCCATGTATCTTACAGACTACCACACGCACTCCTGCTGTTCACCGGACAGCACCGCCCGGCTGGAGGACATGGTCCGGGCGGCACGCAGGGCCGGCCTCCGGGAGCTGTGCACCACCGACCACTGTGACCTGCAGGACGAAAACGGAGCTCCTCTGGGCGGCTGGGACTGGACGCCCATCTTGGACCAATACTGGCGGGCCCGTGACAAAGGCGGCAGCGAGGTGAAGGTGCTGCTGGGCCTCGAGCTGGGCGGGGCCTATACGGACCCCGGCCGGGCTGAGGCTCTTGTGGCCGCCGCACCCCTGGATTTTGTCATCGGCTCCATCCACAATCTGAGCCCAGAGGCGGGAGGTCGAGATTTTTTCTATTTGGACTACCGCTCCGAGGAGGCGTGCTACACCACGCTGGATGACTATTTCGCCAGTATGCTGGCTCTGACCCGGCTGGACTGCTACGACGCCCTGGGCCATATTATCTATCCCCTCCGCTATATGAACGGCAGAGCAGGCTGGCACATCACCTTGGACCGGTATGGGGACCAGCTGGACCAGTTGCTCCGTGCCGTCATCCAAAACGGGAAGGCAATCGAGGTCAACACCCACGGCGGCCGGGAGGTGGAGGATTGGCGCCCCATCCTTAGACACTACCATCAGTTGGGGGGCGAGTTGGTCACTACCGGCTCTGACGCCCACTCCCCCGGAAATGTGGGACGCGGCATCTCCCAGGCTGTGGCCCTCCTTCGTGAAACAGGATTCCATCGCTTTGCCGTCTATCGGAAGCGGCGGCCTGAATGGATCAAACTATAAGAATTGGAGGATATTTATTATGATCGCAATCGCATCTGACCATGGCGGCTATAATTTGAAGGAGCATATCAAGGCCTATCTGGTAGCCAAGGGCATCTCCTGCCAGGACTTCGGTACAGACAGTACCGCCAGCTGTGACTACCCTGTATTTGGCAAGGCGGCTGCCGAAGCTGTGGCTTCCGGCGCCTGTGAGAAGGGGATTGTCATCTGCACCACCGGCATCGGCATCTCCATCACCGCCAACAAGGTGAAGGGTATCCGCTGCGCCCTGTGCGCCGATCCCCTGTCCGCCGAGTTGACCCGCCGCCACAACAACGCCAATATGCTGGCGATGGGCGCGGGGATGATCGGGCCCAACCTGGCCGAGCGCATCGTAGATGTGTTTTTGACCACGGACTTTGAGGGAGGGCGCCACGCCCGCCGCGTGTCCCAAATCATGGATATGGAGAAATAAAGGGCAAGGACCTGGGGGCGTGGCCTCCAGGTCCCTTTTATGGGAAGAGACCCGATGGCAGAGTCTCCTTGAACAGAATTGTATTATAATTTCCAAAAAATGTATGAAACCGTCCCACTCCGGGGCGGTTTCTTATGTTAGATAGAAGGGGTCACGCTACGGCTCCGGCCCGACTAACCGGTCATGCAGGGTGTGACAACTAGGCGTGCCGTATTTTACAGGCCCCTTCAGACAATCCTGTCAAAGTGTATAAAAAAGGCGTACCCCGCAAAAGCCACACCCTTAACCTTACTCATTAAAGGAGGAACCATCATGTCAACCAACAAGACCCAACACTACCAGCTTAACCAATGGGAGGCGGAGGATAAGGTGCTCCGCACGGAGTTTAACGAGGATAACCAGAGGTTAGAAGATGCTTTGACTAACTTGGCAGAGGGTCTGGCAGGCAAGGCAGAAACTGCTGCGATGTTTCAGGAAATAGCCGCATTAAAAACACGATTGGAGGCGGCAGAGTGGGCAACTCTTTATGTCCCAATCATGGAGCTGTCCGTTGAGAAACGCTCGCCCAAAGTAAATATTGACCTGACTGGCCTGGACCTTAACCAGTACCGCAGACTCGATATCTACGCGTCCCTGAATGTGGCCTCCCCCGGCGAGCGGATAGCCTTGCGGTGCAACGGCATGGAAAACGTCTACCGCTGGTCCGGAATTGACAACCAGTGGATGGACGCACTGTGCAACTTCACGATGATCCCGGATGGCAGCTACGGAAGCAGTTTGGTAAGCCTTTATTTGGCCCCGGGGATGATTGGCGCCACCGGACGCGGCTGGTGCTGGGGAAACAACAGATACAGCGACTCCCAATGGACTCCGGGAGGGGTACAGTTGGATCCGTCCGACCTGCACACCCTGAATCTGGTAGGCTGGGGCCGGGGAGGGGGAGCGCCTGATATCCTGACCGGAGGACATATTGTTCTCTATGGGCTGAAACGGTAAAAAGGGGAGCCCCGGGAAGAATCCCGGGGCTCTGCTTTGTATTTTGCTCGACTTGAGTTGAGTGAGCAGAAAATACTATTTAGGTTGCACTCAGCAGCTGATCAGCAATCTCTGCAGTGTACAGAACGGTGGTCCCATCAGTGTCGTACACGGTAATGGTGCCGAAATAGGTGCCGGTGACGGGGACAGTCAAGCCAGTAACGCTCTGGCTAGTAGCAGCGCTGGCGGCAACCGCGCCGGAGTCAGCAGCCAGAGTTCCCTCATAGGTCTTGCTGTACAGCTTGACCTGGATCTTGTGGCTGGCAGTCAGAGCGGTGGCCACATCAAAGGTCACAGTGGCGGTGCCGGTAGTAGCGGTCATGCCAACGTTGCTGATGGTGTAGTCCACTGCGGTCTTCACGGCGAAGTAGCGGGATACGGTCTTGCTGCCGTCACCGGAGGTAGCGGTGACCTCAATCACATCCACCTTGTTAGCGGTACCAGAGAACTGGCTGCTGCCCTGGTTGATTGTATTACCACTGAAATCGCCGGAAGTGTAGTCGCGCTGCAGCTTATAGGTCATGTTGCCCAGACCGTCAGCCGCAACCGTCATAGTGCTGCTGACAGGCACAGTGATGGGCTTGGCAGCGGCAGCGGCGGAAGTGGTATACACGCTGACCTCGTCGCCATTCAGGGTGACGGAGTTGATCTCAGCGACATTGCTGTCGGCGGTGGCGACCATCTTCAGAACATAGACCATGATGACTTCCTCGTCATCGTAGTACACGATGGCCTGAACATCGCTGTTAGCCTTGTCAATCGCGGACTTCAGCTGGCTGGCGTTTGTGATCGCGCTGGTGTAAGGATCGTTGTCGCGGACAGCCTTGCTGCGGTCGTCGGCGATGATGACATTCTCGGCGAAGGCCACATCGTCAGCGTCGTGGGTGCTGTACACGTTCTTAACGGTCAGACCGTTGTTGTAGATGCTGTCCAGAGTGACACCGGCGGTGAGGTCGATGTCGTTGCCGGAGGCGGTGAAGCCAGCGTGGCCGGTCTCATCCTTGTAGTCAGCGGCCAGGGTCAGAGCATTATAGGTCTTGCCATTGCTCAGCTCGTACACGCCGTCATCGTTCAGCTCCCAGGTGTAGAAGCCGGCGTCCACACGGGTAGTAACGGTCACAGTCTCCTTGTTGCCGGAGCCATCCAGGAACCACAGCTCAGTGGCCCAGCCGCTCTGGCTCTCGCCGTCGGCGTCAGTGTAGCTGACGGAGGAGCTGGAACGCTCGTGTACGAAGACCACGTCGTCGCTGCCGGCGTTGTTGAACTTGTCGCTGACCAGGACCACATAGGAAGCTACATAGTTGTTGCCGGTCTTGGTGGCAATCACGATGGCGTCAGTGCCGTAGGTGGTACCGCCAGAGGTCCAGGTATTGGCCACGGAGGTGCCGCCGGTGACGAAGGACACGTCGATGTCTGCCTGGTCGTCCTCAACCTTCACATAGTTGGTCCGGTCGTTCAGGTACAGGGTGCGGCTGACGCCGGTCAGCTTCATGCTGGTGTCGTCCCGGGCCAGCTTGTCGGCCATGTTGGTGTCGGTGGCGTTGGCCTTAGTGGGAGCGCCGAATACATAGTAGGTGTTGTCGGAGGCGCTGGTGTAGGGCTTGGCATCGTAGTTGCTGCCGTCCTTGTCGAAGGTATACAGGCCCTGAATCTTGGCAAAGTTGCCTCCACCAATCAGAGTTGCAGGAGTACCACCAAATCCGGTGTCGGTGGGATCCAGCTTAAACTCGGTGATAGTGCCGTCGGACACGGACACGGCCTGGGCGTAGTAGGTGGTGTAACGGCTAGTATCCTTCAGGATGCCGGAGACATAGTACACATCCTCAATCTTCACGGACTCGGTCTCATCGATACCCACCACATAGCCGTTGGCGTCGGTGTAAACAGTGTAGATGCTGTCGTCCATGTTGAAGGCCAGGGACTTGCGGTTCTCCTCATCCAGAGCGGGGCTCTGGCTGGAGGTAAACACCACGGCGTGGAGGGGATAGTTGGCGCTGTCGATGGTCACGTAGGCCTTAGAGCCGCTGTTATAGGTAGTGATGGTGCCCTCGGCGGTCTTGGCCACATGAGAGGCGAACACGTCACCGTCGTTGTTCAGAGCCACGGCCAGAACGGTTCCCTCTTCATAGGTTTCAGCGTTGAAGCCGGGCAGTTCCTTAGAGGAATCGCCGTCGTACACGTCATAGTAGGTGCCGGAACCGACGGAACTCTCGTTCAGGTCCTCCAGATCAATGGCGTAGGAGGCGCCCTTGTTGGTGTAGGTGCTGGACAGGTTGTCCTCGATGGTGTCGATCTTGGCCAGGGAGTAGCGGATCACGGCGATGGTGTCCACTTCCTTGTCGTCGTTCTCAAACAGCTCCACCTGGTCGCCGGCGAACAGGGTCACATTGGCTAGGTCGTCATAGTCCCCATTCTCAAAGGCGGCGTCGCCGTTGATGTACAGGTTCAGCTCGCCATCGGAGGCCAGATCCTTGCGGTTATAATCAAAATAGTCGCTGTCGGTGACCAGAATCGCCTGGGCGCTCAGGGTCTTGTTGATGACCATGGAGTCGTCAGCGTTGTCGGCATAAGTGCCGATCT
>NZ_JBHEVC010000007.1:0-177856 GCF_041925235.1 Flintibacter sp. P01028 | reverse complement strand
ACGTTTTTTTCTCATCCAGGGCAATATCAAACGCCCTTTGACAGCACTCCGGCCCCATCTGCTCCACATAGCCCTTTAGCTCATCAAGGCTCTGTTGTGACGGATTGGCGTTGATTTTATCCAGGTACGCAGACATGACGGTGGCGATGGCTTCGCGCGTGCGTGCGGAGGATGTTTCCTGTTCTAACGATAAGTTATCTATATACGATGATGATGTTCCATTTCCTAAAGGTAATACCATGGTATTACCACTGGACATACCATCGTCATCCTTTTGTTTATTCCACCGCTTTGCCACATTCTCTCTTTGCCGTTGAGAGTGAGCCTCCCTTTTTTTGATCTCCTCCTCCATTCGGCGGTTGAACAGCTTGCCGTCCTCGTCCGTCTCGAACTTCCCCCGGACCTCCTCAGACAGCCTCCCGACCGCACGGGCTACCTCCCCCTCCGTCATGTGCCCCCGCTCCCTCTGGAGGCACAGAAGGGTGATGTACTGGCCACGCTCCTTCATATTCATCAGAGCCGCCCCGCCCAGGAAATCGGATGTATAGAACAAAACGGCGGGGTCTTTGTTCTTTGCCATCTTATCTCATCCCCTTAAAACGGGAGTTTGCCGTCATCGTCGGCCAGTTCAGAAAAGCCGTCCTGCTGGGGCTCCGGCGCTCCGTAGTCCCCGCTGGTGTTGGAGGTGTCCCCGCTCCGCTGAGAGTCCCCGAAGTAGATATGGTCGGCTACCACCTCAGCGCTGGTGCGCTTGTTGCCGTCCTTGTCCGTCCAGTCACGCATCTGGAGCCGGCCCTCCACAACAGCCATACGTCCCTTAGTAAAATATCGGCTGACAAACTCCGCTGTGTTCCGCCAGGCCACCACGTCTATCCAGTCGGTGGCTTTCTCGCCAGTCTGCTTGTCCTTAAAGTCCCGATCCACCGCCAGGCGGAAGGAGGCCACGGGATTTCCTCCCTGAGTGTGGCGAAGCTCCGGATTTTTCGAGAGTCTTCCTTGCAGCACGATTTTATTCAGCATTGTTATCCTCCAATCTGTATTCGGCGTAGCTCACTGCCTCGCCGTATCGGTTCTTTGCGCTGACAGTTGTTTTCTTGATTGAATACCCATGCTTATGCCTGAGGTCATATATCCTCGCTCCCAGTCGGTAGCAACCCAGATCCAAAAATGCCTGTGCCGGGTTGATAGAACCAAAATCCTTTATGTACTGGAGGACTCGCTCACACTGTCCCATTTGTGATACCTCACTTTCTCCTCGGTCCAGTCAGGATAAAAGCCTCTGAGATAGTTGATGATGTATGCCCTGATGTCCGCCTGAGAATGGAATCCCAGAGGCCGCAGCCGATCCATAAACAGCCCCTCGTCAAAAGCGTAGTGGCAGGGGCCGCACAGGGTAACGATGTTCTCCACCACCCCCATGCCGCCCTGGGAGCGGCGTACCACATGACAGTGGGGGCCTCCCGGAGCTCCGCAGAGGATACAGGTTGCGGGGCCGTGGGTGCAGTCCCGCGCGGCCACAGCGGCCTTGACACTGGCTGATATGGCTGTTTGCTTGGTCTGTTTATGCACGGCCCCACTCCTCCTTCATGGCCGCCAGCTTCTCAGGCGGCAATGTCTCAATGCCAAGGTCCTTGCAGTCTTGCACGATGCTGTCAATGAGCCGGGACATTTGCTTTGTGTTATATTGGCTGGAGCCGTAGTACGCCCGGACTACCTGACGATCCCCGGACCTGGAATAATCCACGATCTCCGTGGGCCATCCCGTCCCCTGCCTTTCCCACACCGTGCGGAAAGTCTTGACCGCCGCCGCCTCCAGAATGAAGTCCCGGAAAATCCCGATTTCCCGCACTTTCTGGAGATAGATTTCCTCCTTCGTAGAGCGGATAGCGTCCGCCAGCTTGTCTAAAAGGACCCAGCAGTAGGCATTGGCGTCTAGACTCCGCTTTTCCCGGTGCTCCTTGATTTCGCAGTCATAGATGCGGTTTTGCTTGTCCAGAATGAAAGTTCTGGCTGGAGCGGGCTCATTGACCTTTAGGCACAGCCAAACCCCGCTGTCCATCTGGATACGGGCCTCTGTAAACGTGAGGGTCATTGTCCCGCCGCCTTTTCAGCCGCAAACGCTTTTTTCTGGCATACCGGGCAGAGCTGCCGCCCAAACCGCCCAGTGGAATAGGCTATGATGTCCGCCACTGGCCAAGGGGTTCCATCTCGCTTCACCCCGTCTACCAGTTGCGTCCGGCAATCAGAGCAGTATAGAGGTGTCTCACGCTTTCTGCTATGATCCCTAGTCCGCTCCGTGTACTCGTTTGTATCCGGGTCTTTTGTATCATCAATGCAGAATAGGCCGTTTAGGGCGTACTTCCGGGCGTAGGAAGAGGCTGTGCCAGTGACTTGGGCCTCGTCCATCCCCTTCTTTTCTGACGCCTCTCTGGCATAGGCACTGTTGGTCATAAAGTCATCCCCATCCATATCCCTCAGGGTGGCGGTGGCACAAACGTAGTAGCGGTCCCCGCAGTTCATCAGCTCGTCTCCCACCGTCAGTACCAATCGGTGCTTCTGGAGCAGGGGCTTCACCGCCTCCAAAATGTCCTCACAGGAGCGGTATTTGTATCCGCCAAACTTGTTGGTCTGCCCCTTTGGTGCCTTAAGCTCCGCTTGGAGCTGGCCTACACGTTCTAAAAACTTGTTTTCCATCAAATCGCCTCCTCATATCTCATACCAAGACAGTCAGCCACGATTGCGGGGCTGACCCGGAGCAGTTCTTTTACCCGATCCTGGAAACAGTTGGCGCACATCCTCCGTCCATCCTCCAGGATAATGGGGTCTGTCTCGTACTGCTCTGCCCCACATTTGGAGCAGTACCATGCAGGAGATGCATCCTGCGGATCTCTCACAGCGCCCACCCCACCAGCAGAGAGCACATAAAGATCATGCTAGACACCACCAGGCACTGCCTCACAATGCGGTTCATGCGTGCCTCACGCTCCCGGCGGCACTGATAGCAATATTCTCTAGCGTCGTGGTTTCGCTCCACCAGAGAGCGTCCGTCCTCAATGTACTTCATTCTTTTCCTCCACAATCCTGGCCTTTGCCATCTCAATAGCAAGCATATAAACTCGTCCATGTTCGTTGTCTCCGTGGGTCTGTTTTACCTTGTCGGAAAACTCCTCCAGATCCCCCAAAAAGCACCCACAGGAAACATAGATCTTTCCGTCTTTACATCGAAAAAAGGTTGTGGTTCCGTTGCGAGAGCCAATAGCTCCGATCCAAAAGACAGTACCTATCTTACACACCTCGGCGTTGCCGGACACCCTGGCGTTGCCGGACACCTCGGCATTGCCGTACACCTCGGCGTTGCCGGACACCCTGGCGTTGCCGGACTGACTCAAATTTTCCTCCTTCTCAATCCAGCCACCTAGATCGCCAGCATTTACATTTCCAAACTGAACCAGAGCTTTGATGCGGTATAAGGTTTTCCCAAGGAAGACCTTCGTTTCAGATGTCAACTCATACTTTTTCACTTCTTCCGCCTCTTTTCCATAAATTCCGCCACAGCGAGGGCGGTACAGATTACAATGCACACCATGCACACCACGGATAAAAACTCAAACAATTCTGATTCCTCCCAGTGTCATCAAATAGAACCACTGCTCTTGAGTAAGGCGTACCTCCTGCTCGTCCAGGAGCTTTGCGATAGAGCCATCGCCGCATCCGATCTCATGGGCAATGCCCCTTTGTGAGAGCCTATGCCGCTCCATAGCCCGCTGGGTGATACGGCGGACTGTCTCATTTGGAGTTTTCATTTCTCTCCTCCCGGTCTAGGATTCTCGCCATGACTTCGGCTAAATTCCGAACCGTTTTAAGCAGCTCCGGCACATCAACTCCATAATGATCCCGTTCCAGATTGTTCATGTGCATCCTAGAATTCCGGCTCTGCGTCCCAAGGTCCTTAATGCTGTCGTTCTCTTCAAGCGTTTTTTTCATAAAATTTTCCTTTCCGGCTTGACAGAGAACGGATGTTCTAGTATGATGTATCTATCAAGCCTAATTGCCTACTCAGTTAGGTTTGCCAGCCTCGTCAGGTGTGTCCAGCACCTGATGGGGCGATTTTTATAACAGGTTTGGTAATCGGTTTTCTTCTCTCTGCCCATAGTTATATGCCAGCAAAATTTGTACAGCGTACTTTCTGGCACCGGATGACCTATCCACCTGTGCGTCTCTAATTAAGTCATTTGGATGCTTCCTGCTTAGTTTTTGGATCAATATGTCCTCTTTCGCCTGTTCTTTGTACGTCCGAAGGAAAAGGCCAAGCCCCTTCAAGATTTGCGCCTGTGCGCCAGCCGGGTCCCCGTTCCACGCGCCTTTTATAACGCGGATATACATCGCATACAGTTCGTTGTCGTTAATTGCAAGAAACTCGTTCCATAGAGTGCTGACTGCTACGACAGCGTTTTTAGCCTTGTTTCCGGTCCACGAAATTTCGAGGCCGTTAGCCTCTGTAACCATCTGGAAATCGATTGACTGTTTATCTCCATAGTTTCCAAGGACCCGTATTTTGTCGGTCAGTGTGACGCGGCTCGTTGTCCCTCTCTGATTAATGAACATATTAGCTGCGTCCATTTTTGTCATTCCGTTATAGACCCGACACTTTACGCAGAGGTCACGACCGGCGTTTCTGGCCTTTAAGACCTTCATTGTCATCTGCCCATCAAAGCAGTAATACTTTCCATCAATCAGGGCTACGCTGATAGGCTGAACGAGGTTCGGGTCGAATGTCCGCATGATCTTGTTGAACTGCGCCCTACGCCGGTTTACGTCCCTCTGGCCAAGGTCATCAATCAGGATGTCCTTTGTGTTGAGGTCTAAAAGCTGGACTTCAATTTTCTGTGCCATTCTCTCTCACCATCCTTACCATGTTTTTGTACTTTTCGATGACCTCAACGCCTCTGTCCAGTTCTTTCATAGCGGCGTCACGCCCAGCAGGAATATCAAGCATTTCTCGGTGGACAAGAACCATATGCTGTTTCAAAGAAGCATCCAGGGCCTTGATAGCAGTATGAATGAGCTCCTGAAACTCCGACACGGTAAATGGAGCAGGAGGGACTTCCGGCTCAACCTTTGGGATAGGGCGGAGAATCGCCTTCGCGGTGTCCGTGTCGCCATTCTTGATAGCCTCCACGGCCTCGCGTTTCTTTTCCTCCGGGGCGTTTCGGATTTCAGAGATAACGGACCTGGGGGCTTTCACAGAACCGGACAGGACGGCCTCTTTGATACCGGGAGAGATCTTTTCTGCTTCGTTTAATCCGTCTACGAAATGTTCCGCTCGCTCAACTGTAGATCCACCAACGCCGAATTGCTTTGCAATTACATCTTTTGTCTTTCCTTGTTTTGGTAGGTCTTCACTTTGAAGACTTACCTCTGTCTTTGTGTATTGATTTCCTCGAAACCCATCAGATGCCCCCATAGACATCTTCTGCGCCTTGTATGCCTCACCAATCAGTGTGGTCTTTTGCTCATCAGTGATATTCCGCCGTCCCAACTGGTTCCGGCACATCCAAACAATAGCCGCCCACTTATCAGGGAAGTCCATCTGCTTCACTCTGAAAGGGATTTCAGGATGCTTCTGGATAATTTTGTAACGGTGGTGGCCGTCAATGATAGTGTTGTGCCACACAACCAGCGGCTCCCGCACTTCTCCGTCAGCAACGATATTCTCTTCCAGTTTGGAGAACTCGTCTGCTGACAGAGGCGGTATCTTATCCCGAAATTCGGGATCAATATTTAACTGTCTCACTTTTCCTCCTTGTATTCCGTCCCGCACCATGCTAAAATACAAGGTGCAAGGACTTGTCCTGTTCTTTCGCCCTCATCCGTGCGCTACCACGGGTGGGGGCAATTATTTTGTTGCTGACAAAGCCGCACTCAAAATAGTCTGTAAGCCGGATAGTCTTTCGTTTACGATTCGCTCAATCCCATCCACCGCCAGCTCCTCGACCTCCCGCAGCCTGTAAGTAGGCAGGTCGCCCCGTTTGTACTTCACCAGAAGCCCCGGCGAGATGTTATAGGCCCAGCTTCCAGTTTCCTGATTCTGTACTCCAAAGCCAAAGGGTGCCCTCTGCTCCTGGAGCGCCCGGTACAGCGTGGGTGTGGACCATCCGATGAACTGAGCCGCCAAATAAACTGGCACATTGGAATGTGATAGGATCTCCTTCTCCCCGATAGGTGGGGTCTCTTGCTTCTTCATGGTTTCCTCCTTTCTGGTCATTTTATTGGCCGCTTCCTTCATATTTACCTCCGTTCCCTGTCGTGATATACTGGCGGAGAAGGGAGGCTTACAAATGATAGAGAAAATAGATTTGATTGAATTTGAAAAAATCGTTCTTTCAAGAGATGAAGCAAAAGCCCTCAAGCTTCTTCAATCTAAAAATATCTTGCTTGATGATAAATCAAAGAACGCCCTTAATCGGTTGATTCGTCTTGGGTTGGCTGAAAAATATTACACCAGGTGGAATAATGAGCCGCATTTTGGCGCTCGCTTATCAGACCGCGGCAAAGACTTCTTGATGTTTTCCAGACGGTCAAAAGCAAATTCCAGAAAAAATTCGCGGAGATACTGGATAACAACTTTGATTGCTGTGATTGCTTTGGTCAAATCCTTCATGCCAGAAATTTCCGCAGGATTGGTATGGCTATTGAAGTTATTAGGGCTACAATAGACAGGCCAAGCGGAAGATAAGGATGCCTTTCTGGAAAGTCATAAAGCCACTCCTTAAATTTCTCCATCCCTCTCACCCCCTCCCCATTCAGTCCTTTTTATTGGACAGTTCCCGTGCTATCATGATCGCACTTCTGGATTTCCAAAATTTCCCGGATAGCCTGAACAACCTTGGGGGTGGAGAGCTGGCCGGTCTTGATCTTGTACATATAAGAATCATCAAAATACAAGCCAGTCCTGTTTCGAACTTCCTCAATTAACCAGGTCTGCGGTTTGTCTAAGTCAATCAGCCGCTTCCCGATGTCCTTGCCGAACGCCGTAAGTTGTGCCATTCCATTGCTCACCTCCCTATATCGTGTTGTTGACAATTACGGAAAGTTGTAATATACTTATCTTGCCACAGATAATAAATACAGCCGTCCGTACTTCATGTGACTATAATATTACTGTTCGCTGTAAAAGTCAAGTAAAAAGTACGGTCATCTGTAATTTTGCCTTTTTGCACAAATGCCGGGAGGAATTATGGAAGATTTGTACAAGCATATAGAAGGACTTGGAAGGGAACACGGTTATAAGAACATGACTGTTCTCTGTAAGGCTGCCGGGGTTCCCCGTTCCACGATGTCGGAATTAAATAATGGGAGAAGCAAAGACCTTTCCAAACCAAACGCCCAAAAATTCGCAGATATTCTGGGAATTACTCTGGATGAGGTATATGGAGAAGAAACAAAAAAAGCGCCCACCCAAGAGGATGAGCGCGAGATAACTTTTGATGATTTTACTTTTGCGATGCAAAACGAAAGCAAAGACTTGACCGAGGCAGATAAGCAAATCCTTCTATCAATGGCAAAACAGCTTAATGATGCAAGGAAGAAGAGAAATGGAGAATCTAAATAGCCTATATAAATGGTTAGACCTAGAGGGAGTCTTTGTATTTGATAGGAGGCTCCCGTTCAGCAAAAAGGATTCTAAAGCGACCACTCTAAAGCTAAAGCCTCCTTATGAAACTTGGGGCATATTTCTTGACAAGAAAAGGTTGAAAACAAAGGCAGAGGAAAAATCCGCTGTGCTTCATGAGTGTGGGCACTATGCAACGGGAGCCACCCATGAAGTAAACAGTCCGTTCGATCTTGTTGCGAAGCATGAATACAAAGCAGACAAATGGGCTGTCGAACGGGCGCTGTCAGTCGATGAACTAGACGATGCTGTGGCAGAAGGTCATACAGAAATTTGGGATCTAGCTGAGTATTTTGGAGTAACTGAGGACTTCATGCGAAAGGCCGTCTGTTGGTATACCTACGGGAATTTGGCGACGGAGTTGTATTTTTAGGTATAAGAGCAAGGGAGAGTTCCTCGTGAAAAATATTCTCGGTCGTTTTCGTTCTTATTTGCATGAAACGAAAGAGTTAAATCGGATATATTATGAGCAAGAAGCTTTTAGTGATGACATAAAAGAAATACAACAAGATAAAGAAAGAACATCAGAGATTGAAAAATACGGAAAAGAAAGAACTTTTTTAATTTCAAAAATTAATACTTTAGGGCAGGATAGAAAGCTGTTTACTTTATACGATTGTAGTTGGCATTTTACAGACTATGCAGATTTTTCTTAAAAAATAAAAGCCCCCGGTGCTACCAACACCGAGGGCGGGCCGTAGATGCTACCAACATCAACGGGAAGCAAAGCACCCCAAACCGATAAATCCAAGGCACCTTTGCGCCCTTTTATTGTATCATACTGGGACCACGGGTGCAACCATAAAAAGGAGGAGCACCATGAAGCGAGCAAATGGGACCGGAACTGTGGTCAAACTATCCGGTAACCGGAGCCGTCCATACTGTGTCAGAATATCCCAGCGAGATAAGCGTGGATATGTAATCCAAACAGCCGTCAGTTACCATGCGAAGGCCGCCGAGGCACAGGCCGCCTTGGATGAATTAGTCAAGAAAATCCAAGCTGGGAATCATATCAGCGCCGATACAATCAATACGACATGGGGGCAGGCTTATGAGATATGGTCCGCTCGAAAGTACAGGATAGCTGGACCTGCCTCCGTGGCATCCTATAAAGCCTCCTGGAGCCGTGTAGGGGCTCTAGCTGACCGGAAGGCCAGGAGTATTACTATTGATGATCTCCAGGCTATCATTGACCAGGATGCGGCGGATGGTATGTCTAGCTCGTCCATTAATAACGACTGCATCCTTATCAAAGCTCTGTTTAAATTTTTAATGGAACGTGACATTGTTGCGAAGGACTACTCCGCTTTTATTCAGGTCCCGAAGGTCGGTCCGAAGCATACCAAAGGTGCCTTTGACGACCTACAGATGGCAAGACTGGAGAAGTTGGCTAAAGAAGGATTCCCATGGGCTGACACGGTGCTCATGCTCTGCTATACCGGCCTCCGCATCAACGAGTTTTTGTCCCTCACTCCATTCAACTTTGATCCAGACACAGGATGCTTAACTGGCGGCAGCAAAACTGAAGCTGGGAAGGGTAGGACCGTTCCTGTTCATCCAAAAATCCGCTCATACTTTGACCGCTGGATGGCAGATCAGGCAGATACTATTATCCATCAGGACGGAAATCCCATATCAGACAGGTGGTATCGAGCATCAGCATTCAAAGGTGTCATGGACGCTCTAGGTGTAACTGGTGCTACACCACACTGGTGCCGCCACACTTTCGTAACCAGAGCTAAGATAGCTGGGGTGGATGAGATGGCCCTAAAGTTCATTGTTGGGCACTCGCAACGTGGCAATATCACCGCACAATACACCCACCCAGATCCCTCCTGGCTTGCCACCGAGATGGCAAAAATCGCATAAAAAATAATCACCAAAAACCAGGCGTTAGTAACGGGTTAGTAACACGGTTAGTAACAAAAGTCAGGAAAGTGCTGGTATATCAGCACTTTCCTTTTTCAAAAATTTAAGAAGTTCTTAATTGTTTTTTCCCGCTCTCTTCGATATACTATGTGTACTAATACAATTAATACAGTTTTGAGTGTGGGAGGTCGCGATGCGCGGGATGAAAAAAAGCCTCTGTTTCCTGGGTGCCTGCCTGCTGTGTTTGGGGTTGACCAGTTGCGCCGCTGCGGAGCAAGACGCCTTTCAGGTCCAGATTATCTGCAAGAGTTCCGGCATACAGCAGATCTTCTGGAGCTGCTATCTGGATGGAGTCTTTTATGGTTCTGGGGGAATGGCCGACTTGGACGGAGAAGAGTTGACAGCGGAAAGCGAACTTGTCCCCTGTTTCTCCCGTGCCTACCTAGACGGTGCAGATCCGATTGGCTTCTCCATCGATTTTTCCCCCTATGCGGAGGGCAGGATCATCCCCTTAGGCACTACGGACCAGGTATCTATCCCCGCCCAGTATGGAGCGTGTTACACTGTGATACTCTCCGGGGACGAGGCAACAGGCTTTCAGGCCGAACTACAGTAAATATCTACAGACCAGATCCGGCGGCGTCCCGCCGAGAGAGGAGGAATCGCTTTGCTCAACCTAGACTTTCGGGATTCCCGTCCCATCTATGAACAGGTGAAGGACGGCCTGCGGAAGCTGATGGTATCCGGAGTCATTCAGGAGGGAGAAAAGCTCCCTTCTGTCCGTACCATGGCCAGCTCCCTGGCCATCAATCCCAATACCATCCAGCGGGCTTACGACGCTCTGGAGTCCGAGGGCTATCTCTGCTCCGTGCCAGGCAAAGGCTCCTTTGCCGCCCCCAACAGCGGGGTGGACACCGGGCGGCGGGACGCCCTGTTCCAGACCTTTGACCAGACAGCGGCGGAGCTGCTGTTTCTAGGGGTCAACGGCGAGGAGTTATGGGCCCGCGTCCGGGCTCTGGAAGGAGGAGAGGAACCATGATAAAGGTAAACAACGTAGTCAAGACCTTCGAGGGCTTCCGGGCCCTGGACGGTCTGACCATGACGGCGGAAAAGGGCTCTATCTACGGCCTGGTGGGCCCCAACGGCGCCGGAAAATCCACCATCCTGCGCCACATCATTGGCGTCTACCGCCCCGATTCCGGCAGCGTCTTGGTTGACGGCCAGCCGGTCTATGAAAATCCCGCTGTGAAGGCCAAGATCGCCACCATTCCGGATGAGCTGTATTATTTCGCCTCCGCCTCCACCCGGGACATGATGCGGTTCTACCGGGGGATGTACCCCCAATTTGACGCCAAGCGATATGAGGCGCTGAAGGATGCCTTCCCCGAGGTGGATGAGAAGCAGCCCATCCGCCGCCTGTCCAAAGGGATGCAGAAGCAGTCCGCCTTCTGGCTGGCCCTGTGCTGCCAGCCGGAGGTACTGGTGCTGGATGAGCCGGTAGACGGGTTAGACCCGGTGATGCGCCGTCAGGTCTGGTCCCTGCTGATGGGTGACGTGGCCCAGCGGGGGACCACGGTGCTGGTGTCCTCCCACAACCTGCGGGAGCTGGAGGACGTGTGCGACCATGTGGGCATCCTGTCCCATGGCAAGGTACTTCTGGAACGGTCCCTCACCGACCTTCAGGATAACGTGGTCAAGCTCCAGGTGGCCTTCCAGGACGGGCAGCTGCCCCAACTGCCCCAGGATATGAACGTCCTCCACACCACCCAGGTAGGTCGGGTGTTCACTCTGATTGTCCGGGGCAGCCCAGCGGACATCAAGACCAGGATGGCGGTGTATTCCCCCATTCTGATGGAGGCACTGCCCCTGTCCCTGGAGGAAATCTTTATCTATGAAATGGGAGGTGAGGACTATGGGGTCCGCGACATCGTGCTTTAATTCCACCCTCTACCGCAAAACTATGACCCGCTTCTGGCCCCTTTGGGCCCTGTATGGGGTGATTTGGGCCTTTCTGATCCCTCTGAACCTGCTCAATCAGTTTTTCTGGCTTCAGGAGCGATATCAGGGAGAGCTGGACCTTCAGTCCATGCTGACCTCCGCCGCCCTGGACATCCCCTATCTCCTGACTATGGGAGTGGCCCTCTCTCTGGTCTTTGGGGCGCTGGCCGCCATGGCCTCCTTCGGCTATCTATACAATAACCGGTCCGCCGCCATGATGCACGCGCTGCCCCTGCGGCGGGAGGCCTTGTTCACCACCCAGTATCTGGCCGGTCTGTCCTGCCTGCTGCTGCCCCATCTGGCGGTGGCTCTGGTGACGGCGGCCGCCGAACTGGCCTTTCTGCCTATGGAGTGCTGGGGAGAGGCGCTGGCCGCCCTGGCTGTCTGGCTGCTGGTTCAGAGCGGCACCGCTCTGTTTTTCTTCTCCTTTGCCGCCTTCTGCGCCATGTTTACCGGCCACATCCTGGCCCTGCCCGCCTTCTATGTCATTCTGAATTTTCTGGTCATGGTGATCTCCACCCTGCTGGCGGAGCTGATGAACCGCTTTTTCTACGGCTTCCCCGGCCGGGGCTGGGTGGGGGGCAGACTGGTAGAGTGGTGTACCCCCGTCTATCTGCTGTCCCAGGCCTGTAACTGGAATGTGGTCCAGACGGGGGAGAGCGGGGTCGCTGTGACTAGGGAGTGGGGTCTCGCCTCCCCCTCCACCGTGGCCATCTACGCCGTGGCCGGACTGGTTTTTGCCCTTTTAGCCCTGCTGGTCTACCGCCACCGTCATGTGGAATCCGCCGGGGATGTAGTGTCCATCCCCCTGGTCCGGCCTATTTTTAAATATGGGGTCTCCTTCTGCGCCGGACTGTGCTTTGGCACCTTTACCAGCACTTTTTTGGGCTGGCAGGCAGACGCCGTATTCCTCACCGCCTGTGTGCTGTTTTGGACCGTAGCGGGCTATTTTACCGCTGAGATGCTGCTAAAAAAATCCTTCCGGGTGCTAAACGCCTGGAAAGGCTGCGCGGCGGTGGCGGCCGCCATGGCTCTGTTATGCGCCGCCTGTGTCTATGATCTCTTTGGCGTGGAGAGCCGGATTCCCGATGCCGGCCAAGTCGCTTCCATCAATCTATCGGCAGACATGGGATACCCCATGGATATCAGCGGCTTCCATCTGTCCCAGATCACCGAGCCCGGCCAGATCCAGCAGGTCTTGGACCTCCACCAGGCCATCATCAATGAGAGGGACCGGAATGGAGCTGACAATTACAGCATATACGGTGATGACTACATCTTTTTCTATGTGACCTATACGCTGAAGGATGGGTCCACCCTGTCCCGTGAATATTCCAGCGTCCCCATCTTCCTGGATGAGTTGGACAAGGAGGGCTCTGTCACTCAGCTGGCCGACCAGTTGATCCAGAACCGCGGCCTGATCTCCATGGTGTATAATTTTGCCTCTTTCGAGGAACAGGGCCGGCTGGTGGAGGCCTATCTCACCGATGTCCGGATGCTGCCCAATTCCCTGTCCCCGGAGGGGGAAGATCGGAGCACCCTGTATCTGGACGGCGCCGCCGGGGAGGACCTGGAGGGCCTGTGGGAAGCGGTCAAGGCTGACTTTGCTGATGGCAGCATCGGCGTACGCTATCTCTTCAGCGACGAGGAGCGGTTGCGAAACACCTACCGCACCGACCTGCGTTTCCAATGGGAGCTGCCCCTTGAGGAGCAGTTCGGCCGCGGCGGCCAGTATGCCCCCGCCGCAGAGAGCAGTCCCGTCGGCCAGACTTATTCCTCCTCCCTCAGCATCACCCTGACGCCCAACGCCAGCCGAACACTGGAATGGCTTCGGACGTTCAGCGGCCTGGGCTCCCAGTATGAGCTGGTCCTCCACGATGAGGAAACGGCTGTCGGAAGCGTTTCTACCGGAGATACCTCTGTGGCGGCCCCCTACCAGGAGGCCGTCCTTGCGGACTGAAGCCTTCTTCCCTCCCCCGGCTTAAAATAGAGCCGGGGGATTTTGTTAAAAAATTCACTATATTACATAATTTTTGCCCTTCCGCTGATATAATTTTTGCGATTTTGTCAATCACAGGCAGGAAAGAGGCACCCTTGGACAGAAAAATTGATTGCTTTTTCCCCTTTCCTCCGATATAATCAGAACAAGAGCGGAAATCGTGGGCGTCCCTCTGGACGCCAAATAAATTTTGGAGGTAACAGAAGCTATGAAAGACATCTACGTTGTCAACTGCTGCCGCACCGCCATCGGCTCCTTCGGCGGCTCCCTGAAGGATATCCCCGCCGCTGATCTGGGCGCTACCGTCATCAAGGAGGCCCTGTCCCGCGCCGGCGTCAAGCCTGAGCAGGTGGACGAAGTCATGTTTGGCTGCATCCTCACCGCTGGCCTGGGCCAGAATGTGGCCCGTCAGGCTGCCATCAAGGCCGGTGTGCCCACCTCCGTCCCCGCCTACACCGTGGGCATGGTGTGCGGCTCCGGTATGAAGTCCGTCATCGAGGCCGCCCGTACCATCATGGCCGGCGACGCCGACATCATTGTGGCCGGCGGCACCGAGAATATGTCCGCCGCCCCCTACGCCCTGCCTGCCGAGCGCTGGGGCGCCCGCATGGGTGACAAGAAGGTGGTAGACACCATGATCAAGGATGGCCTGTGGGATGCCTTTAATAACTACCACATGGGTACCACCGCCGAGAACATCTGCGACGTGTGGGGCATCACTCGCCAGGAACTGGACGAGTTTGCCGCCTCCTCCCAGAACAAGGCTGAGGCCGCCATCAACTCCGGCCGCTTTGACGACGAGATCGTCCCCGTGATGGTCAAGCAGAAGAAGCAGATGGTGGAGTTTAAAGTGGACGAGTTCCCCCGCGCCGGCGTCACCGCCGAGGGTATCTCCAAGCTGAAGGGCGCCTTCCCTGTGGGGCCTGAATCCCCCGCCCCCGCCGTGGAGCACACCTTCGAGCCCACCGGCATCAAGGAGTCCGCTGACAAGGGCCAGCAGCGCGTCACCGCCGCCAACGCCTCCGGCATCAACGACGGCGCCGCCGCTATCATCCTGGCCTCCGGCGAGGCCGTGGAGAAGTACGGCCTGAAGCCCATGGCCAAGCTGGTCTCCTGGGGCCAGGGCGGCGTGGATCCCAAGATCATGGGCGTGGGCCCCGTGCCCGCCTCCCGTCAGGCCATGGCCAAGGCCGGCCTGAAAATCGAGGACATGGATTTGGTGGAGGCCAACGAGGCCTTTGCCGCCCAGTCCATCGCCGTGGCCCGCGAGCTGGGCTTCGACATGAGCAAGGTCAACGTCAACGGCGGCGCTATCGCTCTGGGTCACCCCGTGGGAGCCTCCGGCGCGCGCATTATTGTCACTCTGCTCCATGAGATGCAGAAGCGCGACGACGCCAAGAAGGGCCTTGCCACCCTGTGCATCGGCGGCGGCCAGGGCGTTGCCACCATCTTTGAGAAGTGCTGATTTTCTCTTCTCCCCTTTGGAAAAGCGGCCTGTGATTTTGGAAGGATCACAATATAGTATCGAGCGGAGCTCCGGGACATCCCCAGGGCTCCGCTCCTTTTGTCCTGTGAGTCTCCCCCCAAGAAAGCGGGAATTTCCGAGGTCCTTGGGCCTTTTCGTCTTTTTTACGAAAATTCTGGTGATAGATTGAAACAAGGGGAAAAATAAGGTACTCAAAGGCAGAGTGAAACAAATCGGTCAAAGGGTCCATCCAATGATCGAGGGAGGAAACAGATGAACAAGATATAGAAACAGCTTCTCTATTACTGCGGCATTTTTCTTGTTATTTTCCTGAGTCATGTGGCTTGCTCCGGCTTTCAGGAAAAGGCACAGAGCACCTATCAGCTTGTATACCTACTCCTTGACCTTGGGACCGGCATTGCCGCCTTTATCCTTGTATTGCTGCTGGTCCTGGGCCGGACGGCGCTGTGCTCCATACGGCCAGCGGAAAATTCCGTTGTCTGTAATGCGGTATGCTTCTTCGCGGCCGCGGGGTTTCTGTGGTGGCGGTTTTTCTATTTTGGGGAGGTAACCTTTATTTCCCTGCTGCTGCCTGTAAGCAAGCTGTTTCATGGGCTGATGACCCTGCTGCTGATGCGGAAAAAGAAAGTTCAGGGAAATGCTGACACAAGTATCCCCTCCCCATAAAAATCAAAAGGCAGGCCTGTAGTTGGAACAGGCCTGCCTTTTCTTTTTCTGCGGGGCCGCTGACGAAAGCCCCCGGACGCCTGCTCCAAGGCGTCCGGGGGCTTCCGTTGAAAAAGAGGATCAAAATGAAACGAACTGTCTCTTGCAGATTTTATGATAAGAGAAACTTATTAACAATTCCAACGCAAGTTGTTACATAAGTTTTAAATCTCTCCTGGATCCAAAAATTTTGCCCAAAAAGGGGGAAAGACCAGCGGTCAAACCGCCGGTCTTCCAAAAAAAATTGGAGGATAGAATGAAAAGATGCTCTTGCCTTGCGAGTATCAGTATACCCAAGGGTTATTACAAAAGTTATCCGCAGTTGTTACAAAACCTTTAAATCTTTTCAGCGCAGCGCCTCAAAAAACTTCTGAAGGACCGCTTCACACTCCTCCCGCAGGGGACCCCGATAGATGCGGGGATGGTGGTTGAAGCGTTCCTCGAACAGATTGAGAACCGAGCCGCAGCAGCCCGCCTTCTCATCTCCCGCTCCGTAGTAGATTCGGTCAATGCGGGCGTTGATGATCCCTCCGGCGCACATGGGGCATGGCTCCAACGTTACATAGAGGGTACAGCCGTGAAGACGCCAGCTTCCGGTCCTGGCGCATGCGTCCCGTATGGCCTCCAGCTCCGCGTGGGCGGTGGCGTCTCCCCGTTCCTCCCGCCGGTTGCGCCCCTCGCCAACGATTTCTCCGTTCCGAACAATAACACAGCCTACGGGCACATCCCCCTCTGCCTGGGCCTCCATCGCCAGCTCCAGAGCCCGGCGCATATACTGTTCATGATTCATCCTGAATCTCCCGCATGAACACCAGTCCCCCATTCACCTGTGCGCAAAACTGCCAGCCTGCCCGGCCCAGCGCATTCCACTGCTCCTCCGCTTCTCTCACCTTTTTCTTCTCGTCAAACCCCATAGATGCCCTGATATCAGCTATTTTATATTCGTATTGCTTCATCCGTTTCACCCCTTTTCCCCAGTTTACACCAGGGGGGTGGTTTTCGCAACCGCTCTTTTCTCGGACTTCCTACCCCTCCTTCATGGCCAGCAGGGTGCGGGCCACGTTGTCCGCCCACAGGCGGGCACCGGCCAGGGCCTCGGTGAGAGTATTTCCATGGCCTCCCACCTCCACCAGGAGGTAGCCGGGCGAGAGCTGCTGGTTATACCGGCTGTTGCGCAGGACGATGGGCCGGGCCAGGCTGGAGTACCCTGTGACCAGGTTTTTTTGCAGCTTGATTCCAAAGGCCAAATTGTCCCTCCAGCGGGGGTGGGCGGCGCCAGAGCCGTCGGTGCCCACCACCAGCATGACCTGGGCCACCTTCTCCCCGGCCTCCTCTGAAACCAGCTTATAGATCTCCCCCTCGTTTCCCACCAGGGCGTCCCGGTGGACATCCAGCACCACTTTGATGGTGGGATACTGCTTCAGCCACTGCTCCACCGCCGCCTTGGACCGGTCATAGGCCCCATTATAGGCCGGATAGTCATAGAGGTTGGTATCATGGACCACCTGAAGGCCGTGGGCCCGGAAAACCGTGGCCATCTCCTCCCCCACCCGGACCATGTTGTGGTTACAGTCGGTGGTCCGGTAGGGATCGCTCTCCTCATAGGACCTCCCGTCCGACTGGGAGTATGCCTCACTGCCATGGGTGTGCAGGATCAGGATCTGCGGTCCCTCTCCCAGTGGAACGTCCACCGTGCCCTCCTCCAGCACCGAGGCGTCCAGCCCCAGGTCGGTCCGGTCATAGACATAAACTCCCTGGTCGTGGAGGTACTTCCCCCCCTCTTTGCCCTTCGCCGTCATCTCCAGGATGCCCTCGTCCTCTGTGGGAGGCTTCAGGTCGGGTTCCCCCTGCTCCTCCTCATCCACCAATTCTTCCTTTGAGCCCAAATCCTCCATCGGGTCGGCCCCATCTCGGACTTCCGCTACCGCTTCCTCTCCGGCAGCCAGCAGGGCGCTGTGACTCAACAGCAGCCTGCCCCATCCGGTCAGCTCTGCGGAAGCGGTCTGCCGGGGCAGCTCCCCCAGCTGGCTGGACAACAGGGACACGGACAGGCCGGGCTCCTGCCCCAGCGCGGCCAGCCGTTCCTTTACCCCGGATAAATCGGCCATCAGGGACAGCCCCCAGCAGGCCACCAACACAAGCCCCAGGGCCACTCCACGGCGCAGGGCCCGTCCGATTTGATCTCTCTTATCCACATTACCACCCCTTATCCTCTGTATGGTTCGTATCAGGAAGATATGCGGGAGCCAGCTCCTATATGACTTTCTGCCCCTTATTTCCTGGGCAAAAAAGACCTGACTGGTATATGGGGCACTCCGATCTGGGTATATAGCGGCACACACCGCCTCCTGGCTCCCTGGGGAGGACCAAGAGACGGTGTATGTAGAAGAAGATGAAAAATGGGTAAATTATCGATATGTCTTCAGACGACGTCCGGGGACCCAGCCCTTAGTGAAGTAGGCGAAGATCCACATAACAGCCACAATGGCAAAGCAAGCGCCAGTGACGATCCAGCTTCCGGTCGTACCCATGTTGACGATAAGAATGGGAGGAATTACCTGAAGGCCAATGATGATGGGACGGTTGAACACATCGGCGATGCCGGAGTCCTCAATACCGCGGCTCTTCAGTTCCGGGTCAACCACGCGCTGCAGCAGCACGCCGGTGGCCGCCACGCCGGTGGCGTGACCCCAGACCATCATGTTGCGCTCGAACCAATCCTCGTCGGAGGATTTTCCGCCCACGATGATGAACCAGAACCAGTTGATGAGGAAGCCAGCGGCGCACACCACGATGAGGGGAACCGCAAATTCCATTACGACACTCAGGTTCAGCGAGCCGATACCGGAAATCATCAGGAAGTCGGTGGCGGTGCCCTGGATACGCTGTACCGTACCCCGGTCCACATACTGATCCGCACCCGTCTTGTTCAGAAGGCCATTGAGGATGATTCCGGCAATGAGAGACAGGCAGAACTCAGGAATAGAGATCTTGAAATCAAAGGTAGCCAGCGTCCAGTTGGCAAACCACTTGGAGGCGATATAGCCCACCCAGCAGGCCAGCATCACAATGCCCAGATGGAAGCCCAGAGGATCCAGGCAGATGGAGGCTACAGTGCCTTTCGAAGAAGACTTCTGCTTATTGGCAGGGACCAGGCCGGTACGCATTTCCTGAGGGAGCTCCTTGGGATTCTCCACGTAGTGGGTGTAGCCCTTACGGGTGCCCCAGTTGATAATGATCATGCCGCTAATGATGCCGCCTACGATGCCAATGGTGGCGCAGGTGTTGCCCAGATCCGTCATGTTAGGCACGCCCAGCTCACTCAGAGCGGAGCCTACCGCCGCAGCGGTGCCGTGGCCGCCGTAGAAGCCAGTAGCCATCATCAGACCAAAGTTCTCGTCCAGAGTGGGATAGAGTTTGACCAGCAGCACCAGTGTGACCAGCATGCCTACGGCGTACTGCAGTACGGCAATACCCGACACGTTAAAGAACATACCGCTGATCTTGGGGCCCGACGCGGCCCCTTTCTGGGGCTTGTCCCCGATGGGGGTGGCGGCAAAGATCACCACAATCAGCACGCTGGCATAGGTCCCGAATGAGGTAGACAGAGGCAGGATCTTCAGCTGCTCCACAGGACTTTGTGGACCGAACAGAAGAGCCAGAAAACCAGCGATAACCGCGGGAGGAATCAGCACCTTTTGAATCAGTTTTACCTTGGCACGCAGAAATTCACCGATCAGTAGCAGTGCGCCCATGATCGAAATATCGACCATGACTTGCCAGATAGCAGAAGACATTGTGAGTTCCATTGTAAACACTTTCCTCCTTTATCAGTTGCTCCAGAAAGCCCTGACGCGCAGAAAGTCAGATCACATCCTGGTAATAGGGCAGCTGTTCATCAAAACGTTTCTTCCCGTTTTGATACCAGCTGATCATGTGGGAAATTGTGTCAGCTGCCTTGGACTCCACAGCCAAATCAGAGTTGAAGCCCTGGTGGGGCTGCACATAAATGTTGCCCATCCGGCTCTCCGCCATCTGGAGCAGCACCAGCGCCGCAGCTACCCGGTTGTTCACAGTCTCAACCTGCCCCTTCTGAACAGCCAATGAAAAATCATGCTCATTGGAGAACACATCCAGGCCGATGCCGCCCAGCACACCCTGATCGTAGAGCTTCAGCAGCACAGGCTCCGGCGCGATCTCGCCACGAGTCACATTGATGAAGATCAACCCCTTCTTGGCACGGCTGAGATAGTCGTAGGAGAAGTAGTTCTCGTTGTAATAAGGGCTCCCCTTGATCCGGGTCAGATTCATGGCGTTGATGATCACGTCGCTGGTCTCAATGGCCTCATCCTTGGTGACAAATTTCACGTCGTCACCGTATCGCTGGGACAGCTCCCGGGCGCGGATGTCCACAGCCTGTACTGTCAGACCGTTGGCACGAGCCAGATCAAATGCGCGCTTTCCAATATTGCCAAGACCAAATACTGTCACGACCCGGTTGGCGGCCAGCTCCATGAAGGAGTCAGTCTTGTTGCGCTCAAACGTAGCAGTATTCACTGTGTATTGGTTTAGCAGTCCGGCAGTCGCGTACAGGAATTTGATGGCGGTCTGCGCAACCGCGTTGACGCAGTAGTTGCGCAAAGAGGTGATGTTGGAAACATCAGCCAGACTCTCCAGATGATCATAGCCGGCACTTCTGGTAATGATGCTCTTTTTGGGATCGCTGGCAAGGTAGTCCTGGGGAGGAACAGAGTGGGTCTTAATCGTAATGAGGGGAGGAAGCGTTTCGTCTGGGTGCTGTGCAAGAAAATCCTGCAGTGCATCGGGAACAATCAGATAACGCAGATCCCTGGGCAGCAGCCCCTTGGCCTGCGCTGCCTCCGTCTCCTCACGAAGGTGGTGAGCTTCCTCGCCCAAAGCCTCAAAGTGGATCACGTCGTAGTTGTGCAGCATTATGTTGTTGCTCCTTTTTCATTCGTGCCCAGCCCAACCCGCTGGCTGCGCCTGGTATAAGGCCCGTGCCGCAGGTTTTTCTTGGCTGCCGGGCAGAGACAGATGGGAATCGCCGCTGCGCATTGGCTTTTCTGCCTTGAATTATGTCAGAGAATAAGGACGTTTTCCTGCACTCAACGAGGATTAAATTGACGTATCTTGCTAATAGCAGGATGAAAACACCAAAAAAGTGAAAATGACGGTAAAGCAAATAAACAAATTGAATAAAACAAAAAATGGATTTATTTCCAGAAATATTAAATAATTCGGATCAAACACATAAAATGGGGTCATGTCGAAATTTCTGGTAGGTACCTTGTTATTTTATTGATCTATCTTGTTCAAAAAAGCAAAATGCTTTGAGAAGCGTTTCCGTCCATGCTACATTTGAGAGAACACAGGCGCTCCCTGGGAAACGCCCGACTTGAGAAAGGAGAGAACAGCGCCCGTATGCTGCAGTGCCGATATGAAGTACACATCAGTAAAAATGACACCTATTCTATGGATAAGCCTCACTTCCATGAGGATGTGGAGATTGTTCTGTGTGTGTCTGGAGAAGGGCTTTTGTTTATTGGAAACACTGTGTTTCCGCTGCACCGGGGACAGCTATTTTTCATTAATAGCTCGGTCCTGCATCGCAGCGTGGCGAATGAGGAGTACCGGTGTATGGTATTTCATGTGTCCCCCCAGATGCTCCAGGTCCTCAGCAGCCCCTATACCCAGTTCAGCACATACTGCTGCGGGATCGGGCAGGCGGTGACCCTCACTGGAGACGATATCAACAGGCTGGAAACACTGTTTTCCGGCCTGATGGCCCCAAAAGAGATCGGGTTTGGCGCCGATTTGAACAGAGTTGCAGAGGTCATCAACTTTTTGGTGGAGTGCTTTTCCCACTTTGCCAAAGCCGGAAAACCCCAGGCGCGCACCAATCCGGGACTAGAAAAAGTGACCCCGATTTTAGAATATATCCAGGACCATTTGGATGAGCCGCTGACTACCGCAAGTATCGCGGAAGCCTTTTATATGAGCAAGCATTATCTGTGCCACCTATTTAAGGAGCACACTGGCTTTAGCTTAATTGACTATGTCATTAACTGCAGAGTTCTCAAGGCGCGGGGACTGCTGCGACAGGGAATGCGGGTACAGGAAGCGGGAGAACGGTCCGGTTTCCAAAGCAACGAACATTTTATCCGTACCTTTAAAAAGCTTACGGGAGTAACCCCAAAACGTTACGGCATGATGTATCGTGAGATCGACTTGAATATGAAGCAGGAGGTGGTGACCATCAAAGGTCAGGATGGACGCATTGTGGAAAGCATCAAAGCCTGAAAAATGTGGAAACGGTACATAAAATATATAGAAAATGCCGCTGTCTTCCTCAGAAGACAGCGGCAAAAAACTATTGTGATGGATCCGGTCAGGTCTTTTTCTTGGCAGGTCACCGCTCTTCCCGAAAATAATTGAGCCCCAGGGAGGCGGGCAGGCCGGAGCCCTCACGCTTGCGGACGGAGGTAGCCACCAGCACAATGGCGGTGATGAGGAAGGGCAGGGCCTGGTACAGCTGGGTTGGGACGGCAGCCAGCCACCCAAGCGTATCGGGGAAGGCGGCGGCCAGACTGGAGCCTGAAACTCGCAGGGTATTGAAAAAGCCGAAAACGAAGGTGCCCAGGATGGCCAGGGCAGGATTCCAGTTGGCAAAGATGACCAGTGCCACCGCAATCCAGCCGTAGCCGTTGATCCAGCAGCTGCTGTTGAAGGAGCCAGACATATTCAGCCCCATATAGTAACCGCCGATCCCCATGATGCCGCAGCCCAGGCAGATGTGGATATATTTGTACCGCTTTACATTGATACCCACAGAGTCGGCGGCGCCGGGATTTTCCCCTACCGCCCTCAAACGCAGGCCGGGTGCGGTACGGTTCAGATAGCACCACATGAGCAGAGCAATGGCCACCGCCAGATAGACCATAATATTGTGGTCAAACAGGCCCCGGCCGACAACGGGCAGTTGGGACAGGCCGGGAATAGCCAGATCGGAAAAGCCCTCCTTGATGTTGGCGTAGTCATTCATGGCGGGCCAGCTGACCGCCTTGACGCCGTTGCCCACAAAGAAGTAGACGCCCAGGCCGAAGGTGGTCAGGGTCAGGCCGGTGATGTTCTGGTTCGCCTGGAGGGAAACAGTCAGCAGGGCAAAGAGCAGGCCGCACAGGGCGCCGGCCAGGAAGGACACCAAAATGCCCACCCCCAGGCTGTTGGCGTAGCAGCCCACAATATAGCCAAAGATGGCTCCCACGGCCATAATGCCCTCCACGCCCAGGTTCAGGCTGCCTGACTTTTCCACCACGATCTCGCCCACCGTGCCGTAGAGCAGAGGAATGTTGTACACCACGATGTTGTGGACAAAGGTGGTGACCACGCCCAGTTTATCCATTTCCATTAGGTGCTGCCCCCTTTCTGAGAACGCACAAGCTTAAAGCGGATGAAGAAGTCCGCCGCCAGTACCAGGAACAGAATGACCCCCTGAAGCATATCGGCAAAGCTGGAGTCCACCTTGGAGAAGGTGGCGGCGGCAATGGTGGAGCCGTGCTGCAGCATGGAGATCAGAGCGGCCACCACAAAGATCACAGCGGTGTTCAGCTGGGACAGCCAGGCCACAATAACGCCCGTCCAGCCCACATCGTCGGTAAAGGAGGTGGAGAGGATGCCGGAGGTGCCCACCTTGAAGGAGGCAGCCAGGCCGATAAGACAGGCGGACAGGAATACGGTGCGCAGCACGATGGCGTTCACCTTCATGCCCGCATAGTGGGCGGTGCCGGCGCTGTCCCCCACCACAGCGATCTCATACCCCTGTTTGGAGTATCTCTGGTAGATATAGACCAAGACGCCGATGAGCAATGTGAGGGGAACACAGATATTCAGGGAAAATTTCCCGATGGGAATGGTGGGGAAGGACACCATCTTGCTGAAGTTAGCAAAGACAGGCCGGACGGACGAGGTGTCCAGAAAGAAGTTCCAGGACGCTTGGGTTTCTCCCAAAAATACCAGGAAATATAGGGCCACATAGTTGAGCATCAGGGTCATCAGGGTCTCATTGGTGCCGAACTTTACCTTCAGCACAGCTACGAAGGCGCCATACAGACCGGCGGCTGCCATTCCTGCCAGACACATCAGCACCAAAGTCAGCGGAGTCGGAAGCATAGGGCCGGCCTTAAAGGCCACTGTGGCGGCGGCCACAGCCCCCAGGATGAACTGACCCTCGCCCCCGATGTTCCAAAACCGCATCTTAAAGGCCAGGGACAGGGCTACAGAGGTGAGCGCCAGGGGAACAAAGACCTTCAGATAGTTCTCAAAGGTCTTGTAGGCAATCTTGTTGCCCACCATGCCCATGGTGAACATCCGGCTGTAATAGGCGACTGGGTCCACTCCCATGGCCAGCAGCAGCAGACCGCCCACCGCCAGGGCGGCGCCCACCGCAAGCAGATAAAGGCACAGCTTTTTCCAGAGGGGACAGTGATCCCGCTTGACGATATGAAAACGCATGGTCAGTCCTCCTTCCTCCGGCCGCCGTCCTCCTGGGCCTCCAGCTCACGCAACTCCTGGTCGGTGATGTTGGTGTCCCGGGCAATACCGGCGGGCTTATCCTCATACTTATTGGTCAGGTCCAGGGCGCCAGTCATCATCAGACCCAGCTCCTCCTTGGTCGTCTTGTGAGCGTGGACCACGCCCATGACCTTACCGTGGCACAGTACCATGATCTTGTCGCACAGGGCCAGCATCACATCCAGATCCTCGCCCACGAACAGGATGCCTACCCCATCCTGTTTCTGCTGGTTCAGGATGTGATAGATGGCGTAGGACGAATTGATGTCCAGACCACGGACCGGATAGGCGGTTATCAGGACATTGGGGCCCGCCTTAATCTCCCGGCCCAGCAGCACCTTCTGCACATTTCCGCCCGACAACCGGCGTACCGGGGTTTCTGTTGAGGGAGTGACCACGCCCAGCTGCTCAATCACCTGCTGGGCGGCGGCCCGGCCCGCCTTCCGATCCACAAAGGGACCCTTGTTCTCACCATAATTTTTCAGGAGCATATTGTCCGTAATGGACATGGAGGGGGCCAGGCCCATTCCCAGCCGGTCCTCGGGGATAAAGGACATGGAGATGCCCTTCTCCAGAATAGCCTTGGGGGGCAGGCCCACAATATTGTCCCCCTTGTGAATCATCAAGCCGGACTGGATAGGCCGCAGGCCGGCGATGGCCTCACACAACTCCTTCTGGCCGCAGCCGGCGATGCCTGCCACTCCCAGGATCTCCCCTCCCCGGATGTAGAAGCTCACCTTGTCGATGGCCACGGCGCCCTCGTCGTTTTTGATGGTCAGATCCCGGACTTCCAGCAGGGGCCGGGTTTTTTCCACCACAGGCCGTTCAATATTCAGGTCAATTTTCCGGCCTACCATCCACTCGGTCAACTCCTGCTCGTTGGTGCGAGCGGTGTCCACGGTGGTGATATACTCCCCCTTGCGCAGGATAGCTACCCGGTCGGAAATGTCCATGACCTCGTTGAGCTTGTGGGTGATGATGATGATGGAGTGGCCCTCCTCCTTCATCTTCCGCAGCACAGCAAAGAGCTTATCAATCTCCTGGACTGTCAGCACCGCGGTAGGCTCGTCCAGAATGATGACCTTAGCTCCGTAATAGAGCACCTTGATAATCTCCAGGGTCTGCTTCTCCGACACCGCCATGTTCCGGACCTTTTTTCTGGGGTCGATGTCAAAGCCGAATTTTTTGGCCATCTCCCCGATCTCTCCGTACCGAGCCCTGTTTAGCCCGATACCGGCCTTCTCCTTGCCCATCCAGATGTTATCGGCCGCGGAGAACACATCCACCAGCTTGAAGTGCTGATGGACCATACCAATGCCCAGCCGCTTAGAATCCTCCGGGGAATTAATGGTCACAGGTATCCCGTCCATCAGGATCTGGCCCCGGTCAGGCTGGTAAATGCCAGACAGCATATTCATCAGGGTGGTCTTGCCCGATCCGTTTTCCCCCAGCAGGGCCAGAATCTCCCCCTGGCGCAGGGTCAGGTCTACGTCCTTGTTGGCCACCACACTGCCAAAGGTCTTGGTGATGCCCTTCATTTCAATGACATATTCCGACGCCATGGAACCACGCTCCCTCTTTTGTACTACAAATTGTTATCTTTCTCTCTTATATTGCACATCGTATCGAGGCAATCCAATACCGCTGGCCTCTCCTCCCTGGGCCGGAGGTTCCGGACCAGGGAGCACAGGCCAAGGGCCATAAGCTCTAAAAACCGGGCCGGCCGGTGGCCGGCCCGGTTTTTCGGGTCTTAGGGGATATTCGTTCAAAAAGCTCAGGCCACTACGACACCCTTGACAAAGTAGTTCATGGTGCCGGTGATGACGCCGTCCTCCACAGACTCGCCGCCGGCGGGCACGATCTCGGTGTTGGCGGGAACCACCACCTGGCCGTCCTTGGTCTCGTCCCGGTCGCTGGTGACCAGAGCGTCGTCATACTGCTCCACGGCGGCCTTACCGTCAGCGACTGTGACCTTCAGCTTTACGCCGGAGAACACGTCCCAAGCGCCGGAAACGATAAGCTCACGGACCTGGTCAATGGCGTCCTGGGTGCCGGCAGCACAGTTGTCACTCAGGGGGGACACATCTACAAAGCCTTCAGCCAGACCGCCGTACCAAGCTTCGCCGCCCATCTTCTCCACGAACTGGGAAGCATCGCCTTCACAGGCCATGGCAGTCTCGATTGCCAGCTTGTAGTAGACATCCCAGTTCCACACAGGGGCAGTCAGGTGGGCGTTGGGGGCGTCCTTGGTCATGTCGGAGTTGTAACCGCAGCCAAACACGCCGGCCTTCTCCGCGGCCAGCTGAGGCTGGGCAGAGTCGCAGTGCTGGGCGATGACACCGCAGTTGTAGCTGTTAATCAGCTCCTCGGCAAAGGCGTACTCGTTGACCTCGTCGAACCAGTTGCCCAGTTCCTTCACATAGACAGTGGCGTCGGGGTTGACGGCCTGGACACCCAGGGCAAAGCCGTTAATGCCGGAGCAGGTCTCAGCATACTCAGTGCCGTAGGCGGACACATAGCCCACATTGTTATTGTTGGTCTCCAGGCTCTTCAGGCCAGCGGCAATACCGGCCAGGTAGCGCGCCTGATAGATACGGCCAAAGTAGTTGTTGTAGTTGTTGGGGTTGCTCATATAGCCAGTGGCGTGAGAGAAGATCACATCGGGATACTCCTCAGCCTTGTCGGCCATGGCATTCAGATAGCCGAAGGAGATGCCGAAGATGATGTCGCAGTCCTCGCCCACCAGGGTATCCACGGCGGTGGCCACGTTCTCATAGTCCTCGGTGATCTCGTCCTGGATGATGAGCTGGGTGTCGGGGTCCATGCCCAGGGCCTCCATGGCCTTGGTAATGCCGTTGTGGTGGGCATAGGTGTAGCCGGCGGTGTCGTTCTTGCTGTTGATGTAGATAGCGCCCACCTTAAAGTCGCTGACGTCGGTGGTCTGGGAGCCGCCAGCCTGGCTGCTGCTGGTGTTGGACTGGTTGTTTCCGCTGGTGGCACTGTTGCCGCCGTCGCCGCTGTTGCCGCAGGCGGCCAGGGACAGGACCATGGCCATTGCCATAGCCGCCGCAAGGATCTTCTTCATCGTTGTGTTATCCTCCTTAGTTTTTGGTTGCTCTTTTCATTCCTCGGATGGTACATATATTAAAACCGGATGGCTCCGGCTTTAATCCGCGAACTCCACACCGTTTTCCTCACTCATAGCCTTGACTCTGGCCAGGGACTCCACCCGCACGCCCTGGGCGCGGAGCCGGTCTCCACCGGGCTGGAACGCCTTTTCAATGACGATCCCCGCCCCGGCCAGCTGTGCCCCGGACTGCGCCACTATGTCGATCAGTCCCTCCAGGGCGGCGCCGTTGGCTAAAAAGTCGTCAACGATGAGCACCTTGTCCTGGGGGCCTAGAAACTTTTTGGACACGATGACCTGATAGATCCGGCCGTGAGTAAAAGACTCCACCTGGGTGGCAAAGACCTCGCCGTCAATATTTTTGGTCTGGGTCTTTTTGGCAAAAATCACCGGACAGTGAAAAAACTGCGCCGTGATACAAGCGATCCCGATGCCGGAGGCCTCGATGGTCAAAATCTTGTTCACGCCGCAGTTGGCGAACCGGCGCTGGAATTCTTTGCCGATCTCCTCAAAAAGGGCAATATCCATCTGATGGTTCAGAAAACTGTCCACCTTCAGCACATCGTTCCCCTTCACGATCCCGTCCTGACGGATCCGCTGCTTGAGAAGCTCCATTTCCAGTCCCCGTCCTTTCCTCGAAAATGACAGTGGCCCGAAAATACGGGCCACGCTACTTCTTGATATACATTCATTCTACAAAAAATTTTCGTCCCCTGCAATCCCTTTTTTAAATTTTTTCTCTTGCGCCTTCCACAATTTTTTCTCTGTTTCTCCCCAGCTTTCGTCCTTTTTCACCAACCACGCCTTCTTTTGCCCCGACCGTCCCGTTCCACAGGAGAAAACGGGGCAATACGGTACCGCTTGAAATACAGGCTGACAAAGTTCCAGCCGACGTAACCAAGTGCAGCATCTTTTTTCAGTCGGTAATCCTGCACAATTTTTTTTAAAATCTTCTTGATATTTAATGCAACCTGAACTATAATAAAACTATACACAGCCCCTTTCACCCCAGTCTATTTTATTTAAAGTATAGGAGGAAACGTCCATGGGTTATCCGAAAACTGGAAATGAGGTTTATGTCAGCTTTTCCCTGTCAAATACAATGTTCTCCGGCATTGGCAAAGGGACCATTACCAGAGAACTGGTATCGGTAGATTATCTAAAGGACCTATTCCAAAAATACGGGGTCATCGTATCGGCCAAGCCGGAACAGCGCCGGCTGCTGGAACTGGTGAACGAGGCCTACGGCCTGGGTCTGGAGATTCCTGACACCCTGAAGCTGGCCCGCCTGTCTGAAAAGAACCGCCGTCTGGTCCTCATTTCCGTCCAGGGCCTGAAGCGAGTCAACGGCTCCCTCCTCCCCTCTTATAGCGAGGAGGAATTCCAGGAGGCCACTTTTGAGTTTGTCAAATACTATGTCCAAAGCCGGCACTACGACGATCTGGTGGCGGAGAACAACAAGCTGAAAAGCGACTTGGAATCTGAGATCGCCTGGCGTACCAGAACGACCGCTGACGAGTAAAACAAAAAAGAGCCGCCTGCTGGTTTCCCGGCAGACGGCTCTCCTTTTAGGAACGGTCCACGCGGTACATATGGGAAATCAGGTCCAGCACTTTATTGGAGTACCCCCACTCGTTATCATACCAAGCGATCAGCTTAACAAAGCGGTCATCCAGCATGATACCCGCGGTTTCGTCCAAAATGGAGGTGTGGGGATTGCCAATGATATCGGAGGACACGATCTGATCTCTGGTATAGGATAGGATTCCCTTCATGGGGCCCTGGGCGGCCACATGGACAGCATGGCATATATCCTCATAGGTGGTGGGTGTCACCAGGCGGGCGGTCAGGTCCACCACGGATACATCATTGGTCGGGACACGGAAGGACATCCCGGTCATTTTGCCCTTCAGCTCCGGAATGACCAGGCCCACCGCCTTGGCCGCCCCGGTCGTGGAGGGAATGATGTTGCCAATGACAGAGCGGCCTGTCCTCCAATCACGCCCCGCTCTGGCGTCTACCGCCTTCTGCTTGGCTGTAGAGGCATGGATGGTAGACATAAGGGCCTGCTCTATCCCAAAATTGTCCTGGATGACCTTAGTCAGAGGCGCCAGACAATTTGTCGTGCAGGAGGCGTTGGATACTACATCCATATCCGCGCTATAATTCCAGTGGTTGACACCCATGACAAAGGTGGGCGTCATTTCATCTTTGGCCGGAGCGGTAATGACCACTTTTTTTGCCCCGCCCTGAAAATGGAGGGAGGCCAGCTCTTGGGAGTTAAAGGCCCCGGTGGATTCTACGATGTACTGTGCGCCGCACTCGCTCCATGGGATCTGCCCCGCGTCGCTCTGACTGAATACCCGGATCCTGTGTCCGTTTACGATCAGGTCGCGGCCATCATGCTCCACCGTCCCCTGAAAGGTATGAAACACTGAATCATACTTCACCATGTACTCCATGTAGTCCAGGTCAGCCTTACGCAAATTGATGCCGCGCAGGTCAAAGCCGTCCCCTCGCTCCAAGATGATTCGGAGTACAACCCTTCCAATCCGTCCGAATCCATTGATCCCAACTGGAATACCCATTTTACATCATCCTCCATTTTACTTCTCAATAAATACTAAAAAATATATATTTAGTATAGCTTTCATTATATATCTCTTTTCTAATTTGTCTATATAATTAAATAAGTTTTTTCTAAATAAATATTTTTATTGCTTAATTTTATTATAGAATAATATAATTATTATTTAAATAAAAATCAAATTCTTTTCCGGCTTGTTTAAAAAGTAAGAGGGAGCCTCTCCCAAAGGAGGGGCTCCCTCTTATTGTTCCATTGACGCGCCAGCTTTGTGGATCGGGCGGCCCTCACCGCCTCTCCAGGCACAACGCGGAGAAAATCAGCGGACCGCGCCCTGCGTCTTGGCGGTCTTACGGTCCTCCATCTTGGACACGATGACCGCACAAGCGGCATCGCCAGTGATGTTCACTGTAGTACGGCCCATATCGAAGATCCGGTCGATCCCGGCCACCAGAGCGATACCTTCGATGGGGATATTGACGCTTTGAAGAACCATGGCCAGCATGACCATGCCCGCCCCTGGTACGCCGGCGGTACCGATAGAGGCGAGGGTAGCGGTGAGCACTATGGTGACCATTTGTCCCAGGCTCAAATCAATGCCGAAGGCCGTGGCGATAAAGATGGCACAGACACCCTGGTAGATGGCAGTACCGTCCATATTGATGGTGGCCCCCAGGGGCAGGACAAAGGAGGCCACCTCACGCCGGGCACCCAGCCGCTCGGAACACTCCAGCGTAAAGGGCAGCGTCCCTACTGAAGACGCGGAGGAAAAGGCCATCATCATAGCCGGGGCCATGTAAGCAAAGAATTTGAGAGGGGACACTCCCCCCAAGGTACCCACGGTTAGGGAATAGACCAGGACGGCATGAAGGATGTACCCCACATAGGCCACTAGCAGCACCGCCACTAGGGATGCTAGGATCTCCGGGCCGTTTTCCACGATGACCGGACAGATCAGGCAGGCTACACCAATGGGAGACAACTTGATAATCAGGTCCATAATCTTCATGGACACCTCATTGAAACTGTCCACAATCTGGGCGGCCACCAGCCCCTTCTCTCCGGCCAGCAGGATACCGAAGCCCAGCAGCAAAGAAATGACGATAACCTGGAGCATAGAGGCGTTGGCCAACGGCGTGATTGGGTTGGCGGGGAAAATATCCACAATGACCGACATAATGCTTTTTCCCGCTGGGGGTTCATAGCTCAGGCCGCTGGTTTCCAAGGTCGTAAAGAGGCCGGCCCCCTTCGCCACGCTGGCCAGCGTTAGGGCCAGCACCACCGCAAAGGCTGTGGTACACATATAATATACCACTGTCTTGCCACCTACCGAACCCACGCGGCTGATGTCCTGCATCGAGATGACTCCGGCAGCGATGGAAAACAGGACGATAGGCACTACAATAAATTTCAGCAGGTTCAAAAAGATGTCGCCCCAGGGCTTGATATAGCCAATGGCGATCTGCCCTCCGTCAGGGACCGCCATCAGTATCAGGCCCGCGGCAATACCAGCCACTAAGCCGACAAAGATCCAAAAGGCAAGAGGCAGTTTTTTTGTTTTCATAATTCTCCTTCTCCTTCCCTATCTTCCCTTATACTTTCGCAAGGATTTTCCAGAAATAAAACGGCCGTAATCATACATACAACGGCATTGGACCCGGCCCTCTCCCTCTCTCCTTCCTCTTATTTCCCTTATCCCCGCTTTTTACAGCACTTTTTCTTCTGCTTTCATTATATACACCTCGCTTTGAATTTACAAGGTATTCTCTTCCTCTCCTTTTATAATTGTGCAAGTTCCCCATATCAATCATTCATTTTTTATCTATTCAGTCAGCCTTTGACCCTCCCTCTGAAATTTTTACGGATTTTTTTCTGCCCCTCTGTGTTTTCGACCTATTATTTACCATATTTTGGTAGAATATGGGTGTGAGAACTTGACAGAAAGGCGGTACCTATCATGCGGCTGCTGCCCAAAAAAGGTATATTCGACAGCGGGCGTGTCCTATTCCTCCCTGTGGACTCAATCCTTCCCAATCCTGACCAGCCCCGCACGTTGTTTTCCCAACCCGAACTAGAGGAACTGGCTGACTCCATCCAGTCTATGGGTATTTTACAGCCACTTACTGTGCGCCGCCGGGAGGGCGGCTGGGAGCTGGTGGCTGGCGAGCGGAGGCTGCGTGCGGCCAAGCTAGCCGGTCTGCGGGAAGTGCCCTGCCTATCCATCCAGACAGACGGTCAGTCCTCCTCCCTGCTGGCCCTGGTGGAGAATCTCCAGCGGCGTGACCTGGATTTTTGGGAGGAGGCTCTCGCCCTGCGTAAACTCATTGACACCTATCACATCTCCCAGGATGAAGCCGCCCGGCGTTTGGGTAAGAGCCAGTCCGCTGTGGCCAATAAGCTCCGGCTGCTGAAGCTGGACCCGGCGGTCCTCACAATCCTGCGGGAAGGTGGATGCACCGAGCGTCACGCTCGCGCCCTGCTCCGTCTGGAGGACCCGGCCCAGCAGCGGGAAGCGGCGCAGCAGGTGACCGAGCGTTCCCTGACCGTGGCCCAGACAGAGAGTATGGTGGAGGCCATGCTCTCCTCTCCCTCCTCCGGCCCTAAAAAGAAACCCACGTTTATTGTCAAGGATGTCCGGCTGTTTTTAAATACCATCAGCCGTAGTCTGGATCTGATGCGCTCTGCCGGCGTCAACGCCTGTTGCCGCAGAGAGGACACCGACGAGGAGATTTTACTTACCATTCATATTCCCCGAAGGGCCACATGACGCCCTCCCCCCTTTTTGCCCCGTGGGCTTTTGATCCTGAGCCCACGGGGTTTTTGCGCCCAGATGGCCCTGATGTTTCACGTGAAACATTAGGCACTCATTTTTTGTGGGAAAGGACAGAGAAAAAGCGGAAAAGCAGTTGAAATCCCGGTGCCCGATTGATATAATAAGATGCTGTACCGCCCCTTCGGGGGCATTTTCATCGCTGCTAAGGAGGCGCTCATGGCCAAGATCATCGCTGTCGTCAATCAAAAGGGCGGAGTAGGCAAGACGACCACCGCTGTCAACTTGTCGGCCGCCCTCCATGACCTGGGCAAGCGGGTGCTGCTATGCGACTTCGATCCCCAGGCCAACTCTACCTCCGGCATGGGTGTAGATAAGAACACCGCCTCTCCCAATGTCTACGATGTGCTGATCAATGGGGCCGAGCCGGCCAAAGCAGTGGTCCGGACCAGATATGGCGATGTTCTCCCCTCTAACAAGGCGCTGGCCGGAGCGGGCATTGAGATGATCGCCATCGACAACCGGGAGAGACTGTTGAAAACCGCCCTGGACGCCCTGTCCGGGGACTATGACTATATATTTATCGACTGTCCCCCTTCTCTAGAGCTGCTCACTGTCAACGCCCTGTGTGCCGCCGGCTCCCTGTTGGTCCCGGTCCAATGCGAATACTATGCCCTGGAGGGGCTTAGCGACCTCTTGGCCACAGTGCGGTTAGTCAAGCGGGGATTGAATCCCGCCCTCACTCTGGAGGGGGTTCTGCTCACCATGTTCGACAGCCGTACCAACCTCTCCCTTCAGGTAGCGGAGGAGGTCAAGCGCCACTTCCCTGGCCAGGTATACGCCACCGTCATCCCTCGAAACGTCCGCCTCTCCGAGGCACCCAGCCACGGCAGACCCATCTCCGCCTATGATCCCTATTCTCGGGGCGCGGAGGCCTACCGCCTGTTGGCGGATGAGATCGCGTCCAAGCGCTAACCTTATAAAAGAGTACGGAAAGCGGAGCTTTCGAGGTTCTGCTGTGTGGTCGTCCGGCTCTTATGAATCAATATCGTTCCTCTCCGCACCCGATGTTTTACTCTGGAAAAGGAGTTTATTATGGCAAAACGAACCAAAGAACTGGGGCTGGGCCGTGGTCTTAACGCCCTGTTGGGCGACCCGGACCTCCAGCCCCAAGGCGAGGGCTCTGTATCCCTGCCCATTTCCCAGGTGGAGCCGGGACTGAACCAGCCTAGAAAGCGATTTGACGAGGCGGCATTGGCCGATCTCACTGAATCTATCCGAGTCCACGGCATTATTCAACCCCTTACGGTTCGGCGGCTGTCCTCCGGCTACTATCAGATTATCGCCGGTGAACGCCGGTGGCGGGCGGCCAAGGCCGCCGGGCTGGCCGAGGTGCCCGCCGTCATTATTGAGGCGGATGACCGGAAGGTCATGGAGCTGGGCCTGATTGAAAACCTCCAACGGGAGGACCTGAATCCGGCCGAGGAGGCTCGAGGCTATCAGGTCCTGATGGATGAATATGGTCTGACCCAGGAGCAGGTAGCTCAACAGATGGGCAAGTCCCGACCCGCCATCGCCAACACTCTGCGCCTGCTGGCTCTGCCGGATGAGGTGCTGGCGCTTCTGGAGGAGGGCATTCTTTCCGCCGGGCACGCCCGAGCCATTCTAGGCGCCCCCACCGCCGCCATTCAGAAGGAGGCGGCCCAGCGGGTAGCGGAGGGTCAGCTCTCTGTGCGCCAGACCGAAGCGCTGGTCAAGGCTCTTCAAAAGGAGCGTAATGAAAAGCCGAAGGCCGTCGGCCCCGACCTCTCCCTCTACCTGGGAGATCTGGAAAAGGACCTATCCGGCCGGCTGGGCCGGAAGGTGAAGATCGCCCACAAAGGAAAAAAGGGCCGGATCGAGCTGGAGTACTATGATGACCAGGACCTGGAAGCTCTCTTGACCCTGCTTCAGAGCCTCCACCGGGAAGGAGGTGGTGGGAATGGATGAGGAAAAAGATCAACAGGTAGGACAGGCCCCCCAGCCTGATTCACAGGATCTCCCCCCCTCTCCCGCCAAACGTGGGGACAAACCCATGACCAAGGGACAGCGGCAGCGCCGCCAGCGGTCGGTATTCCAATATATAGCCATCCTCTTTGCCGCCGCCTTCTTGCTGTTGCTGTACTCTTTCATGATGGAGCGGCGGCAATATCAGAGTTATCTGGAGCAAAACCAGGAGCAAATCGACAGCCTTCAGCAGTCCGCATCCGCCGTTCAGCGGTTGGATGCCCTGTACGAGGAGAATGCGAAGTTGAAGGAGCAGGTAGCGGACCTGGAGGAACAGTTGGCGGATGCCAATGACCAGTTAGATGTGCTGCCTGATGTTATCAGCCACCAGGAACATGTGCTCTCTGAAACCTGCCGCGCCCTAGACCACTTCTGGCAGATTGACGAGGCCTATGTTCGGGGGCGTTATTCCCTTTGTCGTGAGTTAATTCAGGAGATGGAAGCCACAGAAAATGGGCAGACACCGCTGAAAGACTATCTCCCTAAGGAGAGCACCACTGACAATGGCCGTTTTTCTCCCTATGACCGCTATCTGGAGATTTACGAGGCTCTTTATTAGGGCACTTGCTCTACCCTCAAGCTGAGGCCGAGCGCCAGGGAAATCTGTTTTGTGACTTAGAGACATGGGCGTTGGATCAGGAAAGCCCGCCAAGTCACTCCTTATCAAACTGACTTTCCCCCTGGAACGTTTCACGTGAAACATTACACTTAAATAAAGGAGAACGTATAAAATGTTAGATATTCGATTTGTCCGCGAGAACCCCGATGCCGTCAAAGAAAATATCAAAAAGAAATTCCAGGAGGCCAAGCTGCCCTTGGTTGATCAGGTCATTGCCCTGGACGAGGAGAACCGGGCCGCCGTTAGCGAGGCCAATGAGCTCCGCGCCAGCCGCAACGCCCTGTCCAAACAAGTGGGTATGCTCATGGGTCAGGCAAAAAAAGATCCCTCCAAGCTGGAGGAGGCGGAGGCGGTCAAGGCCCAGGTCAAGGCCAACGCCGACCGTCTGGCGGAGCTGGAGGCCAAGGAAACCGAGCTGGCCGCCCAGATCCGCAAGATCATGCTTCAAATCCCCAACATCATCGATCCCTCCGTCCCCATTGGCCCCGACGATTCCGCCAACGTAGAGGTAGAGCGGTTTGGGGAACCCAAGGTACCGGACTTCCCTATCCCCTACCACACTGAAATTATGGAGTCCTTCCGCGGCATCGACATGGACGCCGCCGGCCGGGTATCGGGCAACGGCTTCTACTATCTGCTGGGAGACATCGCCCGGCTGCATGAGGCAGTGCTGGCCTATGCCCGAGACTTTATGATCAACAAGGGCTTCACCTTCTGTATCCCTCCCTTTATGATCCATGGCAACGTGGTGGAGGGCGTCATGTCTCAGACTGATATGGAGGCCATGATGTACAAGATCGAGGGGGAGGACCTGTACCTCATCGGCACCAGCGAGCACTCCATGATCGGCAAATTTATTGACCAAATCATTCCTGAGGAATCCCTGCCCCAGACGCTCACCTCCTACTCCCCCTGCTTCCGCAAGGAGAAGGGCGCTCATGGCATCGAGGAGCGGGGTGTCTACCGCATCCACCAGTTTGAGAAGCAGGAGATGATCGTGGTCTGCCGGCCTGAAGACTCCATGGACTGGTACGAAAAGATGTGGCGCTACTCCGTAGAGCTTTTCCGCTCCCTGGACATCCCCGTGCGACAGCTGGAGTGCTGCTCCGGCGACCTAGCCGACCTGAAAGTCAAGTCCTGTGACATTGAGGCCTGGTCTCCCCGCCAGCAAAAATATTTTGAGGTGTGCTCCTGCTCCAATCTGGGTGACGCCCAGGCCCGCCGCCTGAAGATGCGGATCAAGGGGGAAAAGGGCACCTATCTGCCCCACACACTGAACAACACAGTGGTAGCTCCGCCCCGTATGCTCATCGCCTTCCTGGAAAACAACCTCCAGGCCGATGGCTCCGTGGTCATCCCCCAGGTCCTTCGTCCTTACATGGGTGGTCTGGAAGTCATGGTGCCTGAAAAGTAATTTAGCGATTGCGATATTCTATTTTGCAATATTTTTATTATATATTACAATTTGTATTGACCGTTCTGGAGCGATTTACAGCACGTCTTACCCTACCCCAAGTCATTTGGACCGCCGAAAATGGCTCCAGACGGGTCGCAGGCTTCAAACCGTTGCGGCCCAACGGTTTCCAGGTTCTCCCCTTTCCGGTAGGCCCATTCAGCAGATAGGAGGAAAGCAGGCATGAAAAAATTTTTGGAAGAATTCAAGGCCTTCGCTATGCGGGGCAATGTAATGGACATGGCCGTCGGCGTGGTCATCGGCGGCGCCTTTGGCAAGATCTCCACTTCCCTGGTCAATGACATCATCATGCCCCTAATCTCCATGATTACCGGCGGCATAGACTTCTCTGACTGGAAGCTGGTCCTCAACGAGGCGGTGATCGATACCCAGGGCACTGTCGTCACCCCCGAGGTGGCCATCAACTACGGCAACCTGATCTCGGTGATCCTGGACTTTATCATCATCGCGTTCGCCATCTTCTGTGTCATCAAGGCCATCAACCGGCTCCATAAGAAGCCGGAGGAGGTCCCCGTCGAGGAGCCCGCTCCCCCGGAGCCCAGCGCCGAGGAGAAGCTGCTCACCGAGATCCGTGACTTATTAAAGGAGAGATCCTAAAATGTCCGAGGAAAAGCTCCCGGAGGAGCATAAAGGGGAGGACCGGGGATATACCCCCGCTTCTCCCCTGAAAAGGACCATGGCCTGGATCGCCCTGGCCTATGTGCTCATCCTCTTAGCCCTGACCACCTACTACTTTTACACCGGCACTACTTTGGGTAATCTGGCCCCCTTGCTCACCGTTCCCGGCCTCATCGGCTTGGGGGCGCTGGCTCTGGTGAGCTGGCGGTCCACTGGTCGGCCACGCAAATGGCTCGCCATCCTGCTGGCTATTTTGTGCTGGCTGGCTGCCCTGGCCACTCTGCCCATCGGCATTGTGGGCCTGCTGTCAAACTTCAGCGGGTTCGACATCATTGCGTCAGTTTTCTGATCCCTGATTCTGGAGGAAGCAACCATGCGTGATATCATCGCCGCCGGCCTGGAGGAGCTGGGCCTGTCCCAACGAGTCCCACCGGAGGCACCGGAGCTGCTGGAGGCCTACGGCCGGGCGCTGCTGGAAAAAAACCAGGTCATGAACCTGACCGCCATTACCCAGCCCGACCAGGTGGCCCGGCTGCATATGCTGGACTGCGCAGCCCTGCTCAACTACGTCCACCTAGAGGGGAAAACGCTTCTTGACGTAGGTACCGGAGCCGGATTTCCCGGTCTGCCCTTAAAGATCCTCTGCCCCACCCTGGAGGTTACTTTACTGGACTCCCTGGGCAAGCGGGTCCGCTGGCTCCGTGAGGTGTCGGAGCAGCTTGGTCTGTCCGGTGTCACGGCCATCCACGCCCGAAGCGAGGAGCAGGCCCTGGTTAAAGGCTTTCGGGACTCCTTTGACTTTGTTACCGCCCGGGCGGTGGCCGACCTGCGGCTGCTGGCCGAGCTGTGCCTCCCCTTTGTGAAAGTGGGCGGCGTGTTCCTGGCCATGAAATCGGTGGACTGCGGCCCTGAAGTGGAGGGCGCCGCCCATGCTATCAAGCTGCTGGGTGGCCGGGTCCGGGACCAGGCGGACTATCAAATTCCCGGCACAGAGATCACCCACCGGGTTGTGGCCATCGAAAAGGTTGCTCCAACGCTCAAGGGCTATCCCCGGCGCTGGGCAAAAATTCAGAAAGAGCCGCTCTGACGAAAAGGCCTAAAAAAAACAGGTTTTAGACGAAAATTTTTTGTGAAATAGTTGACGAAATCCCAAATTGTGGGTACACTTGATTTGGTGAGTTAGGAGGTTTTTATGGGAACTGTCATTGCCGTCACCTCCGGGAAGGGAGGGACTGGAAAGACCTCCATCACCGGCGGCGTAGCCGCCTCCCTTGCTCTGATGGGCCACACGGTACTATGTATCGACATGGACATCGGCCTGCGTAATCTGGACATCACCCTTGGTCTCAGTGACCGGGCCCTGATGGACTTTTCTGACGTGGCGCTGGGCCGCTGTCCCCTGGCGAGAGGGGCTGTGGACCACCCCGATGTGAAGGGGCTGTCCCTACTCACTGCCCCTATGTCCCTGTCCCCCAGTCTGACCATCGACAAGGTCCGGGCCATGCTGGATACCGCCCGGGGGCAATATGACTACATCCTCATTGACTCCCCCGCTGGACTGGGGGCCGGCTTTCGGCTGGCCATCTGCGGAGCCGACCGAGCTCTGGTCATCGCTACCAATGATGCCTCCTCTTTGCGGGACGCCCAGCGTACAGTCTGCGAGCTGGAGAGTATCCGCCAGGTCCACCTGATCATGAATCGTATCCAGCCCAAGCTCCTCCGGAAGCTGCGGGCCACTATCGACGATGCCATGAACACCGCCGGCCTGCCTCTGATTGGGGTGGTGCCGGAGGACGATCAGGTCATGCTGGCCGCCAACCTGGGCCAGCCCTTGACCGCCCAGGGGCGACGGGGCGCCGCCTTGGCCTGCTGGAACATTGCCCTCCGTCTGGACGGCAATCAGGTTCCCATCATGCGCATCCGGTAACCCCCCTGGCCAAGACGCGCCCCTGGCCAGAAAAAATAGGAAGTATAATGGAAATACCCCGCCTACAGGGGTCCGTTTCCACAGGGCGGCCTACGGAAAAATAGATCAGTATTTTACGTTGGCCCCACAAAGCCTGGCGGCAAAGTCTCCGCCGGAGAAGGAGGTAACGCCTTATGAATATCGCGATCATGAGCCATACCAAAAAGCAGGATCTGATGGTCCAGTTCTGCACCGCCTACTGCGGCATCCTGTCCAAGCATACGGTATGCGCCACCAACGCCACCGGCCGCATGGTTATGGAGGCCACCGGCCTGCCCGTCAACCTGTTTTTATCCCATGAGCATGGTGGGATCGAGCAGATCGGCCAGCGCATCATTTATAATGAGATTGACCTGGTGCTGTTCTTCAACTCGCCTCTGGATAACGAGATGGATCAGAGCGTCCTCTACATCTCCCGGCTGTGTGACCAGCACTCCGTGCCCATGGCCACCAACGTGGCCACCGCCGAGCTGCTCATTCACGGGCTGGCCCGGGGCGACCTGGACTGGCGGGAGGGCATGAATCCCAATCGGGTCCCCTTTGCCCTATAAGGCTTGACTTTTCTTCCCCGCTGGGGTAAGATCGATAAATCACCGTGATGACGGCTCATTAGTATTCGGTATGTCGCCCAACAGAGAGGGGCCCCTTGGTTGAGAGGGCCCTAGGGTCCGGCTCCGGAGAAGACAGTGCCACCAGCGGGCCCGGAGACGGGTGCGGTCCCCTTCCCGCAACAGAAGGTCAGAGGGACGCCGGAGGCGTCTGAAATTGGGTGGCACCACGAAGCGTTCCGCGCTCTCGTCCCAATCATGGGAGGAGAGCGTGTTTTTTATTCTAACCAGCCAATCCCATTACTTCATTTCCACCAAAGAAAGGATCTTGATACCATGAGCAAAGTACAGCCCCGCACCCTGTCCGGCTTTATGGAGCTGCTGCCTCCGCAGCAAGCCCAGTTTGAGCGGATGGCGGCCATTCTGCGCGAAACTTACTCTCTCTATGGCTTCACCCCCTTGGATACCCCACTCATCGAGTCTAGCGAGGTGCTGCTGGCCAAGGGAGGAGGAGAGACAGAAAAACAGATCTACCGCTTTATGAAGGGGGACACGGATCTGTCCCTCCGCTTTGACCTGACCGTTCCCCTGGCCAAGTATGTAGCCCAAAACTATGGCCAGCTCACCTTTCCCTTCCGCCGCTTCCAGATTGGCAAGGTCTATCGGGGAGAGCGGGCCCAGCGGGGCCGATTCCGGGAGTTCTATCAGGCGGACATCGACGTTATTGGCGATGGCAAACTGGACATCTCCAACGAGGCGGAGATCCCCGCCATCATCTATCAGGCCTTTTCCAAAATGGGCCTGCGGCGCTTCCAGATCCGGGTGAATAACCGGAAGATCCTCAATGGCTTTTACGCCATGCTGGGGTTGACAGACAAGTCCGGAGACATCATGCGTACCGTGGACAAGCTGGACAAGATCGGCGGGGAGAAGGTAGCCGCCCTCCTCACTGGGGAGGACATCGGCCTCACCCAGGACCAGGCCGATGAGATCCTGAAATTCATCGCCATCAAGGGCTGTAACGGAGAAGTCCTTGCCGCTCTGGAGGGCTATCGGGGCCGTCACGCGCTCTTTGACACTGGACTGGACGAACTGCGGACCGTCACAAAGTACCTGGCCGCCTTTGGCGTGCCGGAGAGCCACTTTGCCGTGGACCTGACCATCGCCCGTGGGCTGGATTACTACACCGGAACCGTCTACGAGACCACCATGCTGGACCATCCGGAAATCGGTTCCATCTGTTCCGGCGGCCGATATGATAACTTGGCGGAATATTATACCGATAAACAACTCCCCGGAGTTGGAATTTCCATCGGCCTGACCCGCCTGTTCTTCGTTCTGGAGGATCAGGGCTATCTGAATCAGGATCTGAACACCGCCCCCGCCGACGTGCTCATCCTGCCCATGACCGAGGACCTCTCCCCCGCCATCTCTTTGGCCACCACCATGCGGGATGCCGGTATCCGTACCCAGATCCACGGGGAACAGAAAAAATTCAAGCAGAAGATTTCCTATGCCGATAAGCTGGCTATCCCCTATGTCGTCTTTCTGGGAGAGGACGAGATCCGCGCCGGCGTGGCCGCTGTCAAGGATCTGCGTACCGGCGAGCAGGTGAAGCTGCCCTCCGTTGAGGCCGTGGCCCATATCCGAAGGGGGTTGGAACAACTGAATCGGGGCACACCCATCCGGGACCGGGAAAGCTGAGCCGTCCGCTGACGAGATCTTCCTCTCCGCCGCAAAAAGGGGGTTACCATGAAAGCTGTCAAAAAGTGTTCTTACATCTTATTCCTGGCAGTCGGTCTTCTCCTGGCGTTATTTTTAGGGTTTCGGTGGCTGGATCGATCCAGAGAGTTTTCCTCCCTCCTTCCGTTTTCTCTCCAGGAAGTCACTGCGTGCTACGCTACCCTCGAATGTTTCTATCCGGACGACCCGGCTCAGGAGAAATCTCTCCACACCCAGCTCACCCAGACACAGACTCAGGATCTTCTGGAGCGGCTCTCGCAATCCACCTACCGGCGGGAGGGCTCCGCCAGCGGGCTCTCCACGGAAACAAACTCTCTGATCCGGATCTATCTCCACACCTCCGGCTCCAGCCACTCGGAGCTGATGCTGAACGGAGAACTCCTGCTGGTCAACCCCCTTACCTATCGGGGCGATTCCGTTACCTACCGCCCGGAGGGGGACAGTCTGGCCCAATATCAGGCGCTTTCAGCCTTTTTGCAGTCGTGTATGGAGTAACGCACCCGACTCTAAGCAGCCCCTCCCTGCCCGGGGCCCTGGATGGCGGAATTGCAGTCTACCTACTTTCTGAAGGAATAAAAAAGATGAAGAAAAAAGCCATTTTTTCTTTGGTCATCCTGGTACTTGTCATGGTTGCCGGAACGCTATATTGTCTGATGGGGCAGACTACCTTTGACAATGCTTTTCAGGGCTATGATATAGAGCCGCCCGCAATACCGACAGATTCTTTCACTGTGGTTCGCCAGGGTACTTTCCCCGGTTTCAGCGATACCCCTGTCACCTTTGATGAGGGACAGAACTATCGGGAACTTCTAACCGCTCTCCGAGGGCAGGACTATCTCCCCTTCCCCTCCCTGCCCGGGGCCCCGGACGGCGGGATTGCAGTTTACTATCTTTCCGGCTGTACCCCGGAGTGCATGGCCTACTGGGACGGCACCTTTCTCTGGCTGCCGGCCTCAGCGCCAGGGAGGTGGAACCGCTTTCTTCCCCTTCCGCCCCACTCGCTGGGGGAACATCTGGAGAAGATCAGCGTCGGCCAAACCCCATAGAACGCAGCCGTTCCCCTATCCAACACGAATCACAGAGAGGAGTGCTGCCATGATGAAAAACCAGTTGAAGCAATTTCTCATCGCCGGGGCTGTGCTGGCCGTTCTGGCCGCCCTTTTCTTTGGATGGCGCAGCTGGTACTATCGGCCCCAGACTCTGGCTGATATCCTTCCTCTCTCCCCAGAGGACATTGAGGCCTGCGACGTACAGATGGACTATTCCGACCGGGAAAACGCACTCTGCTTTGATTTGACCACCGGGCAGTTCCATGAACTGCTGGACCTGCTCTCCAGTACGACTTATCAAGTCCCCGGAAAAAATATTGGGATCCCGGAGGACACCGTTCAAATCACCCTGGACCCTCATGCGCGGGTCTTTTTCCACTCCGGCGGCCGCCACATGGAACTCATCCTCCCCGGCAACCTAATCTTAGTCAACCCCCTGGCTTTCCCTGGCAAATCCAGGACTTATCTCCCCGATGGCAACCAGGAATTTCAACAGGAGGTCATCGCCTTTCTGGAAAGCTGCCAAAACGGCGCTTAACGATATACTTTTAGCAATCTTACTATACGATATAAATTGGAGTTGATTTTACTGACCAAAAAAGGAGCATTTTAATGAAAAAGAAGCGTATTTCACTTCTTATTACTCTTGCAGCCGCCCTCACTATTGCTGGGCTGTGGTACTTTTGGCCCCGTAGCCTCTGGGATATCCTCCCCTACTACACTCAGCCGGAAGAGGCATTCACCTCCTGCTATGCCATCCTCTCCCCCTTTGACCCGGGCGACGGTCTGCCTATCCAGACAGTGGAATTCCCTCTCGATTCCCCGCCCTATGACCAGCTAAAAGAACTGCTGGACTCCTCCTCTTATCGGCGGGGTCTCTCCGATCTGTTCCGCCTGGGTCGGGCCTCCGACACCCAGGTAGTCACCCTGTCCCCATACGCCGTTTCCATCTACTTCCGTCGGGGGGAGCTCCAGTGGTCCATTGACTTCTGGGGCCCACGGGCGGTGGCCAACAGTAGCACTGGGGCCAGCCGGACCTATCACCCCACAGGAGGGACCACTTTTCAGCAGGAGGTGGTAGACTTCATTGCCTCCCATGCCCCAAAACCGACCGTCATGTAATACAATTTGATATTATTTTTATAAATAATACGATTTGGAGTTGATTTTTATGGATAACCTTCAGAACTTTCACCGCACCAACTACTGCGGGGACCTGCGCCTGTCCGATGTCGGCAAGACGGTTTCCCTCTGCGGCTGGGTCCAGCGCCAGCGGGACCTGGGCGGCCTGATCTTCGTGGACCTGCGGGACCGCACTGGGCTGGTCCAGCTGTCTTTCGACGACAGCACCGACAAGGCCATCTTTGAAAAGGCCGCCTCTCTCCGGGCGGAGTTTGTGGTGGCCGCCACCGGACTGGTGCGGGAGCGTGAGTCCAAGACCAACAAGATCGCCACCGGAGATATCGAGGTCTATGTCACCCAGCTGCGCCTGCTGGCCAAGTCCGAGACCCCTCCCTTTGAGATTGTGGAGCACTCCAAGGCCAATGATATGCTGCGGCTGAAGTACCGCTATCTGGACCTGCGCCGCCCGGAGATGCAGGCGGCCATCGCCACCCGCCACAAGATCACCAAGATCTGCCGGGACTACTTTGATGAGCAGGGCTTTTTGGAGATTGAGACCCCCGTCCTCACCAAGTCCACCCCCGAGGGCGCACGGGACTATCTGGTCCCATCCCGGGTACACCCTGGCAAGTTCTATGCCCTGCCCCAGTCCCCCCAGCAGTACAAGCAGCTGCTGATGCTGTCCGGCTTTGACCGTTACTTCCAGATCGCCCGGTGCTTCCGGGACGAGGACCTGCGGGCCGACCGCCAGCCTGAGTTTACCCAGATCGACCTGGAGATGTCCTTTGTCAACGAGGACGACATCATGTCCATCCAGGAGGGCTTTTTGAAGCGGGTATTCAAAGAGGTGCTGGATGTGGATGTTCAGACCCCCTTCCAACGTATGCCCTGGCAGGAGGCCATGGACCGCTTCGGCTCTGACAAGCCCGACCTGCGCTTCGGCTTTGAGCTTACCGACATCAGCGACATTGTAAAGGACTGCGGCTTCGGCGTGTTCTCCGGTCCAGTGGCAGGCGGCGGCTCCGTCCGGCTGATCAACATCAACGGTCACGCTGCCGACTTCCCCCGGAAGAAAATCGACAAGCTGGTGGACTTCGTCAAGACCTATAAGGCCAAGGGCTTGGCTTGGACAAGGATGGTGGACGGCCAAGTGACCTCCTCCTACGCCAAGTTCCTCACTGAAGAGGAGAACAAGGCCATTCTGGACCGGGCCGGCGCCAGGGACGGCGACCTGATCCTCATCGTAGGCGACGAGAAAAACGACGTGGTATGGGCCGCCCTGGGCGCCCTGCGGTGCGAAGTAGCCCGTCAGCTGAATATCCTGGACCCCAAGGACTTCCGCTTCCTGTGGGTGACCCAGTTCCCCATGTTCGAGTGGTCTGAGGAGGAGGGCCGCTACCAGGCCATGCACCACCCATTCACCGCCCCCATGGTAGAGGACGAGGACAAGATCCTCACCGATAAAGCCCACTGCCGGGCCCGGGCCTATGATATCGTTCTTAACGGCACCGAGCTGGGCGGCGGCTCCATCCGCATCAACACCCCGGAGATGCAGGAAAAGGCGTTCCAGGCTCTGGGTATCAGCGAGGAGGACATTCAGGAGCGCTTTGGCCATCTGGTCAACGCCTTCAAGTTCGGCGCTCCCCCTCACGGCGGCCTGGCCTATGGTCTGGACCGGCTGTGTATGCTGATGGCCGGCGCTCCCTCCATCCGGGACGTCATCGCCTTCCCCAAGGTGCAGAACGCCTCTGACCTAATGATGGCCTGTCCGGACTTTGTGGATGACAAGCAGCTGGACGATTTGAGCATTGCTGTCACCCGCAGGGAACAGGATGAGCCGGAAGCCTGATTCTCCTGTCCTGTCATCCACAAAATTCTATTTTGTAGAGAGAAACGCCAAACAATTAGGTGCCCTACCCGTCGCTGTTATCCACATGGAAAAAACCGCCGGGGAGAAATCGCCTCTCCCCTGGCATCCACCGGAGTCCCATGTACCATGGGACTCCGGTTTTTTTATAGTCACTGCCAGGTCCACCGCATAGAATATCTCAGTATTACGGGAAAGGAGCCTTTTACAATGAATTTTTACGCCGTTTCCCCTCACAGCGAGGTCGTCACCTTTCTGAATAATTTTGGTACCCCCATCTCCTCCTGCGGGCGGCGGATGCGGCCTCTGGCCTCCGGCTCTGGTGGAGGTTCTCCAGAGGTCCACGTCCCCATCTTGTCTATCAACGGGAACGAGGTCACTGTCCATGTGGGCACTCAGCCCCACCCCATGCTATCTGTCCACTATATTCAGTGGATCGTGCTGGAGTGTGCTAACAGTAGGCAGTGCCGCTTTTTGGTCCCCGGTCAGGAGCCCAAGGCTACGTTTCTGCTAACCGACGGCGACCAGGTGGAAGCTGCTTACGCCTACTGCAATATACACGGATTCTGGGCCTCTCAGCGGTAGAATGGATGGCCACCTGCCTTTTCTACGGTTCTCCTTGCCGTTCCCCGGCGGATATGCTACCATAGTGGTACCGGAACCCTGTCCCGCCACCGATGCCAGCCCTTCGCGGGACTGCCCCTGATTTGATACAAAAGGAGAGATCGTTTATGAAACTGGTGCAATTTTGGCGCAATGGAAGGCCCGCCCTGGGACTCCAGACCGAAAGAGGGGTGGTAGACGCGGCTGCCGAGGCCACCCGCCTGGGCGTCACGGTCCCAGAAGATATGGCCGCCGCCATTGCCCTCCCCGCTGGCGAGCTGGAGCGGCTGCTGACCCCCCTGCTCCAGGACCCTCAGTGTTTTACCGGCGCTCCCCTGGCCCCGGTGGTCACTGGCACAGACCGTATCTTTTGCATCGGTCTAAACTACCGCCAGCACGCCAAGGAGTGTGGTCTGCCCATCCCCCCTGCCCCGGTGCTGTTCAACAAGTTTTCCAACGCTTTGGCTGCCCATGGGGACTGTGTCAAGCTGATTCCAGATTACAAAGAGTATGATTATGAGGCAGAATTAGTATCTGTAATCGGAAAACCCGCCCGGAACGTGTCCGAAGAGGATGCCCTGGACTATGTTTTTGGCTACACCTGCGGCAACGACCTGTCCACCAGGGACCTGCAGTTTGCCCGGGGCGGCCAGTGGGTGCTGTCCAAAACCTTCGACGGTTTTGCCCCCGTGGGCCCATGCCTGGTCCCTGCCGGAGAATTGGACCCCAACCATCTGGACATCTCCAGCACGGTCAACGGGGAGGTGCGGCAGAGCTCCAATACCTCGGACATGATCTTCCCCCTGGCCCAGATCATCGCTGACCTGTCCCATCACTTTACTCTGATGCCCGGAGATCTGATTTTCACCGGCACCCCCCAAGGTGTGATGCACGGCTATCCCGCTGACCAAAAGAGCTGGTTAAAGCCGGGCGACTGGGTGGAGGTGACCATCCAGGGCATCGGCACTCTGCGTACCACATTCTGTTAAGGAGCATACCATGAAACGATGTCTCTCCCTGCTCCTACTCTTTTTTCTGCTGACAGGCTGTACCTCCGCGCCTGAGACCTCCTCTGAAGGCCCTGACGAGCCAGCCGTCCCGGCGGGGCCCTCTATCTCAACCACCGAACCCTCTACCTCCCCAGAGGAAGTCCCCGACCCCCGGCGGGAGACCATTGACCGCCTCCTCTCCTCCATGACATTGGAGGAAAAAGTGGGGCAGATCTTCTTTGCCCGCTGCCCACAGGAAGATGGAGCCGCTCTGGCCAGCCAGTACCATCTGGGGGGATATATTCTGTTCGGCCGGGATTTTAAGGACAAGACCGCGGAGCAGGTCAAGGAGGATATCGCCTCCTACCAGTCGGCTGTGGAGATCCCTATGCTAATCGGCGTGGACGAGGAGGGGGGCACTGTGGTCAGGGTCAGCTCCAACCCAAAACTACGGCCCCAACGGTTCCAGTCCCCCCAGGCGTTGTATGAACAGGGCGGGATAGAAGCTATCCTGGCTGACACACAGGAAAAGGACGAGCTGCTCCGCTCTCTTGGCATCAATGTGAATTTTGCCCCGGTGGCCGATCTGTCCACGAATCCCGACGACTTTATTTACGACCGCACGCTGGGTCAGGGCGTAGAGGAAACCGGCGATTACATCGCCCAGGTGGTAGAGCAGATGTCAGTGGATACCATGGGCTCTGTGCTAAAGCATTTCCCAGGTTATGGAGACAATGTGGACACCCACACCGGCATCGCCCTGGACCAACGGCCGCTGGAGCTGTTTTGGGAGCGGGATCTCCTCCCCTTCCAGGCCGGCATCCAGGCCTCCTCCAACCATGGGATGACCGCCGTGCTGGTATCCCACAATATCATGGCGGCTCTGGACCCGGATCTCCCCGCCTCCCTCTCCCCAGCGGTCCACCAACTGCTGCGGCAGGGCTTGGGCTTTGAGGGAGTGGCGCTCACTGACGACCTGGCCATGGACGCCATAGATCAGTATGCCGCTGACGGCTCCGCCGCTGTTCTGGCCCTGCTGGCTGGCAACGATATGCTGGTCACCACTGACTTTCAGGAACAGATCCCCCAGATCCTCCAGGCACTGGAGGACGATGTCATCCCCCAGGAGCTGTTGGACCGGGCCGTGGAGCGGGTACTGGGCTGGAAATACGATCTGGGCCTGCTGTAAGCAGCCTAGGCCGTCGGCCCTCCATTCGCTGCCCCTGTTAAACCAGAATAGGAAAGCCGGCGAGTAATTATACTCGCCGGCTTTTTATTCCACCCATTTTTCAAACTCAGTACCAACCAATTTGGTGCCAAACTGGTCCTGGGTCCACTCCTCATCCCAGACCCAGCATTAAAAAGGGAATCGTCACTAGACAGACTAGCACGGACAAGCAAGCTCCAGCAGCAGCGTACTCCTCGTCTGCGCCATAGGCCCCAGCCAGCACAGGAACTTGGCTGACCACCGGCAGAGCGCTCTCCACCACAAAGACATCCCGGGCCAGCCCACTGACACCGAACAGCATACAGAATAGCCAGCAAATCACCGGGGAAAGCCCCAGACGTATCACCAGCATAACAGGCAGTCCGGGCATCAGTCTCAAATTTTTCAGCCCCAATTCATAGAGAATAAACCCGCAGTAAATTAACGCGAGAGGGGAAACTGAATCCCCGATGTACTCCGCGAACCGCATCACCGGCTCCGGCAATTTCAGATCCGCTACTAGGAGCAGTAAGGACAATAGAAGGGCAAGAATAGGCGGCTTTGTCACCAAGTCCCAAAAAAAGCCGGTCACTCCGCCTCTAGAGGCCGGTCTGTCTCCCGACCGTTCAATAAGCAAGATCCCAACCGACTGTACAAAAATGGTGTTGGCCAGATAATATAGCATCACATAAGGCATACATACCTGACCAAACAACTGAGTACAGACCGGGATGCCAATAAACAGGGTATTGGACAACCCAGCCATAGCCACAAAGACGCCCCACCGCTTCCGCGGCAGATGGAGCAGGGCTGCGGCAGCGGTAGATATCAGCAGTGTGACCCCCACTCCCAGGACTCCAGACGCCACCAGAAGTCCAGCCTGGGCCAAATCATTATGGCTCAGATTATCCAGCAGTCCCACCACACAGTTGCATGGTACTGCGATGTTTACGATGTACCGGCTGACAAATCGCTTCTCCCTAGTGGTCATCCAGCCCTTGACTCCCATAAAGTAGCCCACAGACATGAGCATCAGCAGCACTGACACAGCGGACAGCGCGTGGAGGAAGCCATCCATCCCTTTCCACCTCTTCTCAAATCAAAAGCAAGGACCCGGCCCTCTCCGCGAATAGACCGGGTCCCTATCTCTCTGCCACAGTGCGATGGGAGCAGAGCTCACTCCTGGGGCTGTTCACTCCTGGGGCCGCTGCCCCCTCTAGGCCGGCGGCGGCGGCGACGGCTGTTCCGCTTCTCGCTCCCCTCGGTCCCGGCGGACTTGGGCTGCCCCTCGCCGCTCTGAATCTCCTGGGGCCGCTGCTCCTTCCGCTCCTGGCGGGGGCGGTCCTCCGTAGTACGGCCCTCCTGCTCTCCAGCGGTACGCCGCTCCCCTCTGGGTCGGCGGCGGCGACGGCGTTCCCGGCGCTCCTCGCCCCCCTCCTGCTCCACAGCGGGCGGGGGTGGGGTCTGGCTCTCCTCCCGGCGGCTGAAAACCTCCTCCAGCGCGGCGGCCAGAGAGGAGCCCTCACCGCTGAACTCCCGCTTCTCCTCCGGGGCGTCCTCTACTTTACGGCGCAGCTGGGCCAACTGCTCCAAAGGTGGCTCCACATAGCCCTCCGGCCGCTTTCCCTTCCCATTTCGGATCACACACAGTTCACAGTTATGGTAGCATTTGGGGGTCTCCGGTGCCGACTCCAGCCGAACTTGGACTGTTTGACGGAGCAGGTTAACGCTGGACACAGTGCCCGCTCCGTCTGGAGTTTCCACAAAAGACTCCTGCTTCGGGGCGTGCTTCACCAGGTCCTCATATGCCTCCTGCTCGTACTTCAAGCAGCACATCAATCTGCCACAGGTACCCGATATCTTGGTGGGATTCAGGGACAGGTTCTGCGTCTTTGCCATTTTGATAGACACAGGCTGGAATTCATCCAAAAATTGGGAGCAGCAGAAGGGCTTTCCACAGATGCCTAATCCACCCAGCATCTTGGCCTCGTCCCGCACGCCGATCTGGCGCAGCTCGATACGGGCGTGGATGGCCCCGGCCAGGTCCTTGACCAGCGCCCGGAAGTCCACCCGCCCTTCGGAGGTAAAAAAGAACAACACCTTGCTGCCATCAAAGCTGTACTCCGCCTTGACCAGCTTCATATCCAGGCCATGCTCGGCAATCTTCTGCTGGCAGATGGAAAAGGCTTTCTTCTCCTTCTCTCGGTTGGCCTCTACTGTCTGCCGATCCTCCTCCGTGGCCACCCGGATCACCGGGCGCAGGGGGGCGGTGAGCTCGATCTCATCGATCATAGAGTTTGCTTGTACACACTCACCGTACTCCGTACCCCTGGAGGTCTCCACGATGACCCCGTCCCCTATCTGGAACTGCCGTCCATCGGGGTTGAAATAATATTGCTTTCCGCCGCTTTGAAAGCGGACGCTGATGATCTCTACCATAGGGGATTCTCCTTCTTCTCTCCAGAGTGGATACGCGGGGCCGGCGGCTGTGCCGCCTTTTCCCCGCTCCGCTCCCGGAGTTCTCACTCCTTTATGAACATCCCGGCACATAACCAGCCAGCCATCTGACCGGAATTGGCGTTGAGCTGTGAGGCCCTCCTCAGCTGATGGACCAGCTCTACTCCCCGGAGGGATCTACGGCGGTCGCCGCTCCTACCAATTCGGGCACCTAGAGCCGCCTCCAGACTGTCCAGCAGTCGGTTCAGCTCCTCCCGGTCCATCCTATCCAAAACCATGGCCGCCTCAAAGAGCTGCAGCTCCGTACCTTCCTCCACGGCCTGGGCCAGCCGGTCCGCCTGCTCCTCTCTGGTCCTGGTTTTCTCGTCGGTCCCAGACAGCCGGTCCACCGCCCGGCCCAGAACACCCTGGCAATCCAGGGCGGCTGTCTGGATCTCCTCCAAGCTTTTTTGGGGAAAGCGGTCCTTCAGCCAGCTCTGGCACTGGACCACAGAAACAGGGGACAGCACCAGTTCCTCGCACCGGGAGCGCACTGTCTGAAGCAGTCCCCCCCCGTTCTCCGCCAACAGCAGAAAGACGGCATATCCAGGGCCCTCCTCCAACAGCTTCAACATGGCATTCTGGGCGGAGGCATTCATCTGGTCTGCCCCTTCCAGCAGATAGATTTTCCGATTCCCCTCGTTAGGACGTATATATGCGTCGCTTCGGAGGGCTCGGATCTGATCCACGGTGATAGGTTTGCCCTCCTCCGGGCCGGAAATAATCTCAAAATCTGGATGGATTCCAGCGGTTATCTTTTTGCATGGGGAGCATTTTCCACAGGGCCTGCTGCCGCTATCGGACGTACATACCATAGCGGCGGCCAGCAGCCGGGCCAAAGTATGCCGGCCGGAGCCGGTTGGACCTGAAATAATGTAGGCGTGGGCCAGGCCGCGGCCGCTCTCCTGCTGGGAGAGCTGCTCCTTCAACCTGTCGTTGCCAGCCAAGGCCGAAAATTCCATAACCTTCCTCACTTGTGGGAACATTCTCCATCAGAGGGCGGCAATCCGCACCTCTGATTTTATATTATATCCTATTTGTTTCAAATAGGCCAGCGATTTTTTTGAGATTACCTCGCCGGGAGCCACTACTGGTACTCCCGGAGGGTAAGGCGCAATCTGACAGGCGGCCACCTCCCCCTCACAGTCCTCCAGCGGCCAGACCCGGCTGGGGGCAAAGAGAGCCTGCCGGGGAGACATGGCCTGCTCCGGCAGAGGCGGAGCTGGAATGGGCGGACAGGGTCCCATCTGCTCCCGCAGCTCCTCCAGCCGCCTCTCCAGCGCACTCAGGGAAAAGCTGTTATCAAAGGGGGTACAGATAAAGACCACATGGCCCCCGTCCTCCATCTCTGGATAAACGCCGCGCTTCTCCAGCGCACGGGTAAAAGCGGGACCGTTCTGGACGCTGAGAACAAAGCGGGTGGGATCCAGTGACAGTCTTTTTTCTCTTAGGGAGGGGAATTGCTCCCGCAGCTGTGCCACCCGGAGAGCGGTCCGGCGGTAGTCGTGATGTCCCCATTTGACCATCCACTCTCGGGCCGTGTCCATGCTGGCCATAATGGGATAGGAGGGACTGGAGGTGCCAAAGACCGAGGCCAACTGCCGCACCCGGTCCGGGTCCATCCCATTGGTAAAGAGCAGGGCCCCTTGTCCCAGGGTGGGAAGGGTCTTGTGGGCAGACACTACAACTCCATCCGCTTCCCAGAAGGGAGCCAGACCTAGGAAGGGCAGATGGGCGCCGTGGGCGCCGTCTACAAAAAGTTTTCCACCATGGGCGTGAACGAGACGAGAAATTGTGCCAACATCTGATAACACACCGGCATATGTTGGAGAAGTAATACAAACTGTTTTTATTTTAGGACATTGGCACAGCATATTTTCCACAGTTTCCGGGGAAATCGGACCGATCAGGCTTTCCTCTCCCAGCCAAGGGCGCTCCAGATAGATGGGCTCCAGATCCAGCAGAGCCATGGCGTTAAACACCGCCCGGTGGCAGTTTCGGTCCACTAGCACTTTACTCCCCGGCGGACAACACAGGGCCAGTCCGGTGTGGATGCCCTGGGTAGAGCCGCCGGTGAGAAATTGGCAGTATTCAAAGCCAAACTCCTTTGCCCATAGAGCCTGGGCGGAAGCAAAGGGCTCACCCCCTTCGTACAGGTTCCCGGTAGGGGGCAGCTCGGTGAGGTCAATGGGGGTCATCCACTTCAGCTCCGCCATCAGGGGAACAGGCCCTCCCTTGTGCCCCGGCATATGGAATCGGAAAGGCTCTTGGTCCGCGTACTTTTTCACCGCGTCATATAAAGGCGTAGGCATGGGACACCTCCAACTGAAAAAAAGCGGCGGGAGAAAATTTCTCCCGCCGCCCGTGCATTCTCTTATTTCTGACCGGGAGCATAGGCCACCACAGTGCGGCGGTTGGGCTCCACACCGGTGGAGTAGGTGGTAACATTGGGATAGTCCTGAAGAGCAGTGTGAATCACATGGCGCTCATAGGCATTCATGGGCTCCAAAGTCATATTCTTCCGGTACTTGACCACCTTGCCAGCTACCTTCACCGCCAGGCGCTGAAGGGCCTCCTCCCGCTTGGAGCGATAACCTTCAGCGTCCACGTGGATACGGACCCGCTTAGACTGACCATGATTGATGGCGTAGTTTGTCAGCTGCTGAATAGCGTCCAGCGTTTCTCCCCGGCGGCCGATGATAGCCCCAAGATCCTGCCCCTGGAGACGCACCTTATAGTTGCCCTCCTCGGTGACAAAAATCTCAGGAGCGGCCTGCACATTCAGGTGCTCCATCAGACCGGTGAGGAATGTGGCAATCTTCTGGGCCTTCTCATCGTCCTCAGATACGGGGACCGCGGGCGTTTCTGTCCGCAGGGGTTTGTGCTCCCTGCTGCTGATAAGCACCTCATCTCCCTCCTGGAGCTGGCCAGGCGCGGGACGGCGCTTACCCTCATTCCGGCGGTCCCGGCGGGGCTGCTGGCTCTTCCAGCCAGGTTTAGCGGACAAAATAGTCTCCTCTTCCACAGGGGCGGCGGGTTGTTCCTCTTCCTTCTCCTGGACAGGAGCGGCAGACAGCACACGCTCCTCCCTGGGCTGAGGCTTTTTCTCCACCTGTCTGGGCTTCTCCTGGCGGACAGAAATCTCCTCCAGCAGGTCCTCCATCATAGGCTTGGGAGAGCCATCCTCCACCTCATAGCTCACACGGACCTTGGCGGGGTTGCTGCCAAAACCCAGAAATCCGGATTTTGCCCGCTCAATCACTTCAACAGACACATCGTCCCGGTCCAGGCCCAGCTGGAACAGGGCGGCGGAGATGGCATCCTCCTCAGAGCGTCCGGTGGTCTCAATCCACTTGATCATAGTCAGATACCCTCCTTCTTCTCGTCCTCATCCGGCACTTCGACCTCGATTTCCTCTACCTCGACCTCGATTTCCTGAGTCTCGGCTTCCTCGGTCACTTCAGCGGCAGAGGACATCCGCTCCTCCACAGCCTGGGCGGACTGGACATCTAACTCCTCCTGAGCTGGGGCTTCAGCCGCCGGCTGCTCCGTCTGAACGGGAGCGGCAGGCTGTTCCGCCTGGGACTCAGGGGCGGGCTGACCCTTCTTTTTTCCCTTGGCGGCGGCCTGAGCCTCCATCTGGGCACGGATCAGGATATTGGGATCCTGATAGGGTGTGACGCCGCCAAACCGGCCGGGTATATAAGCCCTGCCCCTGGCGTAGGCTCGGATGCCCTCCCGGCTGTCCTCCTTGTTGACGCCCTCCTGATCGGGTTCCTCATCTTTTTTCTTCTTCTGACCAGACTTTTTCTTGCCCTTGTTCTGCTTCTCTTCCTCGATGCGGCGGGCCCGCTCCAGACGAGCCTCCTCCTTACGGCGCTTTTCCTCTTCCTTCTCCTGGCGCTCCCGCTCTTCAGCGGCCAGCCGGGCAGCCTCATAGTCCTTCTTCAGCATCCTGCCGCAGATGACCTCCTGGGCCATGGTGACGAAATACTGGGCCACCCAGTAGACAGACAGGCCGGCAGGAACGGTAAAGCCGATCCACAGAGACATCAGCGGCATCATCCACATCATTATTTTATTCGTCTGGTCCATCTGGGCATTCTGAGTCTTGGTATTCATCTTGTTGGTGGCCATGGACACCTTCATGGATAGGAAGGACACTCCGGTGGACACCAAGGGCAGGAGAAACAGGCCAATCGAACTCCATTTCAGGCCGCCGGTCCAGAATTTCCAAGTGGGGATGAGGGACAGGTCCAGACCCAGGAACTGGAAGTTCATAACAAATAAGCCGCTGCCGGCCTCACCCAGGGCAGCCTGGAGCGAAGCCAGATTGGAGTCATTGATCAGGGACAGCAGATACAGCTGATTATAGGCGCCGTTCTCAAAGACGCCGCCGGCCTTGTCCATCATGGCCTGGGTCACCCAGCCCTGGGTGACCGCTACGGTATCCCAGTTTAGCAGCTGGGCCACTTCCTTGATCTGGTCCATAGACAGGTTCATGAAGTAGGTGATCGGCTCGCGGATAATGCCATACAGCGCGATGAGCACAATCATAGGGATCAGGGACCACAGGCAGCCGCCCATGGGGTTGACCTTCTCCCGCTCGTAAAGTTTCTGTACCTCAAGGTTATAGCGCTCCCGATCTTTGCCGTACTGCTTTTGCAGCTGCTGCATCTTGCCGGAGAGCAAATTCATCTGGATCATGCTCTTCTTGCTCTTCAGAGAAACAGGGAAGAGAATGAGCTTAATCACAATGGCGAACAGGATCAGGGCCAGGCCGTAGCTGTTAAAGATATTATAAAAGGTCAGCAGCAGCCAGGCAAAGGGTTTTAGTATGATACCCACAATGTTACCTCCACAAATCAGGTTGGGGCGGCGGGCCCGGTCTCGTTACGGGACAGGATCATATTGGATCGATCTCTGCCGGTGGAAGGGGTGGCACCGAAGGATGCGGCGCAGGGCCAGCCAGCCTCCCTTGAGAGCGCCGTATTTCTCCACTGCCTCCAGGGCGTAGGCAGAGCAGGTGGGGATAAAGCGGCAGCAAGGGGGGCGCAGGGGCGAGATATTGCGCTGGTAGGACCGGATGAGCTTCAGGAGCAGCCATTTCATGGCCTGTCCTCCTTTTTGTCGGACTGGGCCATAAGTCCCAACTTCTTCATCTGCTGGAGAAAACTGCGCTCCAGTTCCCTGTACCGGCCAAAGATGGCCCGCGTCCGGGCCACTACCACGATGTCGAAACCTGGGAGGAACTTCTCCTCATTGGTACGGTACAGCTCCCGGATACGGCGGCGGACAAAGTTGCGCTTCACAGCGTTGCCCAGCTTCACGCCAGTGGTAATGCCCAGCCGGCTCTGGTCCCGGCCTGTTTTGCGGCAATATACCACAAAATAAGGGGACACCGCACTTTTTCCTTTGTTGTACAGGCGGCGGAATTCATGATTCTGTTTCAATGAAACGGTGTGCTTCATGATACGCCTCCCTCTGTCCAGGGCATCTCCATTGGTTTACAGGAATCTCCGTATGTGCGTTTGGGGCGGGGGATCAGATCCCACGCCCCTTCTGCCCGATCTATAAAATCGTGTCCTCTCACCGCATCTGCATCAGATCCGGTCTTCCGCTCATCCCAGGATGGTTTTGCGGGACGACTCTGGTCCCGCCAGTCTCATCAGTGGGTCAGGCGGGCGCGGCCCTTGGCGCGGCGGCGAGCCAGCACCTTGCGGCCATTGCGGGTGGCCATACGCTTGCGGAAGCCGTGCTCCTTGGAACGCTGGCGCTTCTTGGGCTGATAGGTACGAAGCATGGGGGACACCTCCTCATTTGATCTCAAGCCGGCTTTCCCGGCCCAACAACAGTTTCCAAAGAAACTGCGGTCTGCTCTTTCCGGCGCCGGATAGACCCCGGCCGGTATTTCCGCAAAAATGGGTACAATAGCCCCTTTGCAGGAAAGCGTTACTCATTATAGACGATGATGGGACCTGATGTCAACCATCTTTTTTATCATCTGAGTCAACTTTTTTCTCTCTTTTTCCTCATATCTCTACATCTTGTGTCAGATATCTTTCCTATACACAAATTGGACTATTTTTTTCCCTTACATTATAAATAAAAATAAAGGGAAATCCTTGCGGTCCAGCCCCAATTTTGGTATAATGTTCAGTATGGAAAATCCTATTTTCAGGAACATCCCGATGAAACCGACCAGCCGCCTTCTCTGTGCAGGGGAAGGCGCTTTCCAAGTTTTCAGACTGTTTTAAGGAGGACTCCAATGAACCCTGCCGACGATATCTGGGCAAAGGTCATCGAACTGATGAAGCAGCAAGGCCTGAGCCCTACCACCATCAAAACATGGTTTGACGACGCGAAAGCCGTATCCCTCACTGAGGACAGTTTTACCATATCGACCCCAAACGACTATACTCAGAGCGTGATTAAATCCCTCTATATTCCGAAGATCGAGGCAGCCCTGAAAGAACTGTTTTCTATGGACCTGAAGGTGGTGGTCCTGACGGAAAAAGAGCTGGAGAATACCAGCGCGGCTAAACAGGATATCCTGTTTCCCGGCACCAGCGATTATACCTTCGAGCGATTTGTGGTAGGCTCCTCCAACCGATACGCCTACTCCGCCGCCCGGGCGGTGGCCGATATTCCGGGCCGGGCGGGCTACAACCCGCTGTTTATCTACGGCGAATCCGGACTGGGCAAGACCCATCTACTCTACGCCATCGCCCACACCATCCACGCCAACCATCCAGACTATAAGATCGTCTACATCAAGGGGGACACCTTTACCAACGAGCTGGTAGCCGCCATCCGAGAGGGCCGCAATCAGCAGTTTCGGGAGAAATACCGGGAGGCGGATGTCTTTCTGATGGACGACGTTCAGTTCATCGCCGGCCGGGAGTCCACCCAGGAGGAGATGTTCCACACCTTCAACACCTTGTACGAGGCCGGGCACCAGATCGTATTCACCTCTGACCGCCCCCCAAAGGAATTGCTTCGGCTGGACCAGCGACTTCAGACCCGATTCGAGCAGGGCCTGCCCGCCGATATCAAGCCTCCCGACTATGAGACCAGAATGGCCATCATTAAAACTAAGGCTGTCCGTATGGGGCTGGACCTGCCCGAATTTCTGCTCCAACTCATCGCCGAGAACATTACCGCCAACGTGCGGCAGATCGAAGGGACCATCAACAAGATCATGGCTTACCGGGATCTGATGGGCGCCACTGTGGACAAGGACACCGTGGTCCGGGCGGTAAAAGATATGTTCAAGGAAAAGTCGGATATCCTGCCCACAGCGGATGTTATCATTGACGAGGTATGCAAGTTCTACAACATAGAACCTACCATTCTACGGGGCCAAGGCCGGTCCAAGGACATCGTGTTGGCCCGCCAAATCGCTATGTATCAGATCCGAAGGATGACCAACCTCTCTCTGGACGAGATCGGCCAGGAGTTCAGCGGCCGGGATCACAGTACAGTCATCCACTCCATCCGTCAAATCGAGGAGTCCATCAAAAGCGACTCGGAAAAGGCGGAGATTGTCAAGGACATCACTGCCAACATCAACAGCCGGTACGAATAAAGAAGCGCGAAGGATAGACCCATAGGAGATCTTGAAAAAATCAGAGAACACATAAGTTATCCACCTTTTTTTGTGGATTATCTGTTGACCAATGTGGATAATTTTTTCTCTGTGGAAAAGAGCTTTTCTCTATCCACATCCCCTGTGGAAGCTATTTTCTTACTCCCCCAGAGCTTTCAGCCATCTTTCCACAATTTTTTCTCCTACGGCTAACTACTACGAAATATATCCTGTCCTCTCCCCTTCCGGGAGAGAGAAAGAGATCGGAGGAATCCATATGAAATTTTCCTGTGAAAAGGCCCTGCTGTCTTCCGCTGTTACCGTGGCCTCTCGGGCAGTGGCGGCTAAGAGCTCTATCCCCGCCATGGAGGGCATTCTCATCGAGGCCGGAGCACAGCTGAAGCTGACTGGTTATAATCTGGAAACTGGCATCCAAGCTACGGTACCGGCGGAGATCAAGGAGGGGGGTTCCCTGGTTCTCTCCGCCCGCCTGCTGGGGGAGGCCTGCCGGAAAATGCCAGATGATGTGGTGGTCTTTTCCTCACAGGGTTACTCGGTCAATATCAAATGCGGGATGTATGAAATCAACATCCTGGGCACCGATGCCGAGGAGTTTCCAGAACTGCCCTCAGTGGACCAGCAGAACTCTCTGGTGTTGAGCCAGCCTGTGCTCCGGTCCATGATTGCCCAGACTCTCTTTGCCGTCAGCGACAACGAGAGCCGCCCCATCCATACTGGCTCCCTCTTTGATGTGGAGGGCAGCCGCCTCACTGTGGTGTCTGTGGACGGTTATCGTCTGGCTCTCCGCCGGGAAGATGTAGAGGAAAAAACCGGGGCCGAGGCATTCTCCTTTGTGGTCCCCGGCTCCGCTCTTAACGAGGTGGAAAAAATCTGCTCCGGGGAAGAAAAGGTGACCATTATCCAGGGAGCCCGGCATATCCTGTTCCAGACCGGGGATATCCTTCTGGTCTGCCGCAGGCTGGAGGGAGAGTTTCTGCCCTATAAGAACGCCATTCCTCGAAATAACACGATTCAAGTGGAAGTGGAAGCTAAAGCACTCTTGTCCTCCATTGACCGGGTGTCCCTTATCATCAGCGAGAAGCTGAAATCTCCCCTTCGCTGCCTTTTTGGGGATGGGGTGGTAGATATTACGACAAAGACCGCCCTGGGCGACACCGCCGACCGGTGCCCTATTAGTGGCAACGGCGGCGGGCTGGAGATTGGATTTAACAACAAGTATCTGATGGACGCTCTGAAGGCCGCCCCCGCTGACAAGCTCCGGATGGAGTTTACCTCCGGTGTGGCCCCCTGTGTCATCCTGCCCGCCGAGGGGGAGGAGAAGTTCATTTATATGGTGCTGCCCGTCCGTTTGAAGGCCAATTAAAGACCGGGACCAAAAAACAGAGAGAACAGAAAGGAAGGATACCATGGAACAGAACGACCGATTGACGCTCTGGCAGAGGCATAAATCCTATTTCATCAATGTATTGGGATTTCTGGGATTTTTCCTTCTCATTTCATTCTGGATTCCCTTGGTGTTTTGGATATTTGGACACTATGTTGCCTGTATCCTTCTTATTTCAGCCAGCTACCTATGTAAAAAAGAGGGAAAGCAGGGCCTTGTGACAGGTATTACGGTCCTGGTCTGTATCGTAGCGATTGCTGGCTTTTTTCTGGTATATCAGACCTTGGGGCATGTTTATTCCAGAGAACATTGGAGCTTTTATCGATATGTAACAAGACACGCTGCTCTCCCCATCTTTTTGCTGCCTTGTATCGCTGCTGGAATTGCGGTATGGAAGCCAAAACAATAACCTTAGAAAGTTGAGGCCGCTATGGAATCTCATGAGGTCAAAATAAAAACTGAATTTATCAAGCTCCAGGATTTACTGAAGTTCGCCGGGGCGGTGGAGACCGGAGGCGACGCCAAGCTTATCATCCAGGAGGGACGGGTGACAGTCAACGGCGAGGTGTGCGAAATGCGGGGCAAAAAGCTCCGCCCCGGGGACCGGGCGGCCATCGACCACGCCCTTGAATTGGTGGTTACATGATCGTAAACGCCTTAGAGCTGGATTTTTTTCGAAATTATACCCATCTGGAGGCCTCCTTTGACCCGCGGGTCAACCTGATATATGGGGACAACGCCCAGGGAAAGACCAATCTGCTGGAGGCAGTCGCCTACCTCTCCGCCGCCCGGTCCCATCGGGCCCGCTATGACAGAGAGATGATCATGATGGGGATAGACTCCGCTTTTCTCAAAGGGGAGGTGGCCAGTCGGGACCGGGTGTTCACTTTGGAGGCCAAGCTGTTCCGGGGCCGAGGCAGACAGCTTTTTTCCAACGGCGTACGCCTTAAGACAGCCGGGGAGCTGGCCGGGATCCTGACCACGGTGTTGTTCTGCCCGGAGGACTTGTATCTTATCCGGGAGGGGAGCTCCGCCCGGCGCCGGTTTCTGGATGGGGCCATCTGCCAGCTCCGCCCTCGATACAGTCAGGCATTGGCAGAATATAACCGCCTTTATGACCACAAGACCCGCATTCTGCGAGACTGGCCGGAGAACCCATCTCTGCTTCAGACCCTGGATGACTTTAATCTGCGCCTAGCTCAGACCGGGGCCATCCTGATCCACTACCGGGCCCATTTTATCCGCCGGATGGAGAAACACGCCCCGGCCATCCACGCCGATTTTTCCGGCGGAAGGGAGCGGCTGGAACTGTCCTATGAAACAGTGTCCACGGTAACTGACCCCATGGCACAGCCCAGAGAGATCCTTCCCCAGCTACTGGCCCACCAGGAGAGCCACCGCCAGGCGGAGCTGGACGCCCGCCAGTGCTTGTCCGGTCCCCATAAGGATGATCTGGTGGTATCCATCGGTGGGCAGCTGGCTAAAACCTACGCCTCCCAGGGCCAGACCAGAACAGCGGTCCTATCCCTGAAGCTGGCCCAGCGGGAGATCTTTCAAGAGGAGACAGGAGAATGGCCAGTCCTGCTGTTGGACGACGTGCTGTCTGAGCTGGACTCGAAACGGCAGGCCTTTGTTCTTAACCGCATCCGTGGCGGCCAGGTATTTATTACCTGCTGTGAGGAGGAAAAACTGGAGGGGCTGGAGGGTGGTCGGGTGTTTCATATTCGAGACGGCTCTATTGTAACGAATATCTAAAACGGCGTATTTGCGCCGTCAAATCGAAGTCGCGGCGGCGGAAAATTTCCAGAGAGAAAATTTAATTTGTTCGGGGATTTTAATTTAAAAGGGCTCCGACAGGGCTTGATTCATAAGAAAGTTCATCATGTGCTGTATGGAGGAAGATACTGTGCTGCGGAACCTTATTTCGTATTGGCAGGAATTATCCAGCCCCTGGTTCGGCGGCGCTCTCTTTGGACATGGTGGACTGGTAGCCCTAGGACTGGTAGCTTGGCCGGCGGCGCTCTCCTATTCCCTTCAATTTTGGCTGTCTGTAAGGGGCCGAAAAAAAGGGAAGAAATTATCTCTATTGGTTAGCGGGGCTATTTTTTTGATTTGCTGGATTACATGGTATCTGCCCATAGGGGCAGATATGAGGGCAAAGCTGATTGTCATTCCGTCTATTGCATTTTTTTGGATGGTTGGCTGTGTATTTTATGAACTGCCAGCATTTTTGTGGTCAAGGAGAAAATAGGGAGTTTGTTATGTACTTGTATTTAGGCCAGTCCGTGGTACTTCCTCACCGGGAAATTTTGGCCATTTTCGATTTGGACAACGCCAGCTGGGCCTATAAGACCCGGGAATTTTTAGAGCGGGCAGAACGGGAGGGTCGGTCTGTCTGGCTTACCGATGACCTTCCCAGGTCCTTTATTTTAGCGGGGGACGGTAAGTCCCCTCCCACGGTCTATCTATCTTCTCTGTCCCCCTCTGCCCTGGTCAGCCGGGCAGAGCGAAATTCCTTTGAGTGATATTTTCTTTTTTTATTACGAAGAGTCAAGAGAGGAGAGGAAAGAGAGCGCCTCTTGCCCCTCCCGTCTTGACCCTTCCACCATATGAAACCGGAGGTAAATTATGTCTGAAGAACGAAACGAACTGAATGAGCTGAACACCACCCAGACCAACCACGAATATGGTGGCTCTGAGATCCAGGTGCTGGAGGGTCTGGAGGCGGTCCGCAAGCGCCCCGGTATGTATATCGGCTCTACCAGCGAGTCTGGCCTGCACCACCTGGTCTACGAGATTGTGGACAACTCCATTGACGAGGCTCTGGCGGGCTACTGCACGGATATCACAGTGACCATCAATCCTGGCAATACCATTACCGTCACTGACAACGGCCGGGGCATCCCGGTAGATATTCAGCCCCAGACCGGCCGGCCCGCCCTAGAGGTAGTCTTTACCATCCTCCACGCTGGCGGAAAATTCGGCGGCGGCGGGTATAAGGTGTCTGGCGGCCTCCATGGCGTGGGCGCTTCAGTGGTCAACGCTCTGTCCGAGTGGCTGGAGGTCCAGGTCCACAAGGACGGGCAGATCTATGAGATGAAGTTTTCCCGGGGTAAGATCACCCAGAGTATGAAGGTAGTGGGCAGGACTGATCACACCGGCACTACCGTCACCTTCAAGCCCGACCCGGAGATGTTTGACACCCTGGAGTATAACTATGAGACCCTGCACACCCGTATGCGGGAGGAGGCATTCCTCAACGCCGGCCTGCGCATCCAGACCGTGGACCTGCGGCCTGGCCAGGAGCAAGAGGACGACATGTGCTACGAGGGCGGCATTCGGGAGTTTGTTACCTTTCTGAATAAAAATAAGGACCCCCTTCACAACGACGTCATCTATATGTCTGGAGCCCGGGAGGACAGCATGGCCGAAGTGGCCATGCAGTATAACGACGGGTACAGCGAGGTGATGGTGTCCTTCGCCAACAACGTCCATACCCCTGAGGGCGGTATGCATGAGGAGGGCTTCCGCCGCGCTCTGACAAACGTGCTCAACGCCTACGGAAAGAAAATCAAGGTGCTGAAGGACGATGACAAGGTGTCCGGCGAGGACTGCCGGGAGGGCTTGACCGTGGTTATCTCCGTCAAGCTGACCGAGGCCCAGTTTGAGGGTCAGACCAAGGCAAAGCTGGGCAACAGCGAGATGCGTACTCTGGTCAACGCCATTGTCACCGAAAAGCTGGAGACCTATCTGGAGGAGAACCCCGCTGTGGGCCGGGCTATTCTGGATAAGGCCCTCACTGCCAATCGGGCCAGAGAGGCCGCCCGTAAGGCCAGAGAATCCATCCGCCGAAAGACCGCCCTGGGCGGGGCGGCCATGCCGGACAAGCTGCGGGACTGCAACGAGGCCAACCCGGAGCTCACCGAGATCTATATCGTCGAGGGCGACTCCGCCGGCGGCTCCGCCACCCAGGGCCGGGACAGCCGCTTCCAGGCGATCCTCCCTCTATGGGGCAAGATGCTCAATGTGGAGAAGGCCCGGGCGGACAAGGTATATGGTAACGACAAGCTCACCCCGGTAATCACCGCTCTGGGTGCCGGCATCGGAGAGGAGTTCGATTTGAGCAAGCTGCGCTACCACAAGGTTATCATTATGGCCGATGCCGACGTGGACGGCGCCCATATCCGCACCCTGCTGCTTACCTTCTTCTTCCGCTTCATGCGGCCCCTCATCGAGCACGGGTATGTCTACTCCGCCGTCCCTCCCCTGTACAAGCTGACACGGGGCAAGACCACCCGTGTGGCCTTCTCCGATGAGGAGCGGGATGCCATCTCTGCCGAGATGCGGGGGGGTAATCCCAATGTAAAGATTGATATCAGCCGCTTCAAGGGTTTGGGCGAGATGAACCCCCACGAGCTGTGGGAGACCACCATGGACCCGGAGAAGCGCACTCTGCGCCGCATCGAGCTGGACGATGCCGTTAAGGCCGACGAGACCTTTACTATTCTGATGGGTGAGAAGGTGGAGCCCCGGAAGGAGTTCATCGAGCGCAACGCCAGATATGCCGTCAATTTGGACTATTGATATGGAGCATATCATTTTGCTGGGAGCTCCCCTGCCCGGCACGGAGTCCGTCACACCGCCCAACGGCGCCTCCCTGGCGCTGGTCTTGTTCCTTACCTTTGCCGTACTCTAAGACCCTGCTGTGGGTTCGGATGAGGCGGCTTTGGCTGTGCCTGGTGTTTCTGCTGTGCGTCATCAACCTGTACCATCCCTATGAGACAGGATTTGCCCTGTTCTGCGCTCTGGCCTACCTGCTGGGTTCCCTGGCGGGTGTGGCCTGCGGCTGGCTCAGAAGGAGAAAATGAGCCTCTAACAAGGAGGAAATAAATTCATGAGCAAAAAACCACAATACGATCCCGAGGAGATTCGTTACCCGGACCAGCATATTGTTACCTCCCCCCTGGTACCGGAGATGGAACAGTCCTATATCGAATACGCCATGTCCGTCATCGTGGGACGGGCCCTGCCCGATGTCCGTGACGGCCTGAAGCCCGTCCACCGCCGCATCCTCTACGCCATGTATGAGGATAACTTGACGGCGGATAAACCCTTTAAGAAGTCCGCCACCTGCGTGGGCGATGTGCTGGGCCGGTACCACCCCCACGGTGACCAGTCCGTGTACGACGCCCTGGTCCGTCTGGCTCAGGACTTCTCCATGCGCTATATGCTGGTGGACGGCCACGGTAACTTCGGCTCCATCGACGGTGATCCCCCGGCTGCCTACCGTTACACCGAGGCCCGGATGTCCAAGCTGTCCGACGAAATGCTGAGGGATATTGAAAAGGACACGGTGGACTGGGACCCCAACTTTGACGAGAGCCGGAAGGAGCCCAAGGTGCTCCCCTCCCGCTTCCCCAACCTGCTGGTCAACGGTTCCTCCGGCATTGCCGTGGGCATGGCCACCAACATCCCTCCCCACAACCTGAAGGAGGTCATCGACGCCACCATTCGGGTGCTGGACGACCCGGAGTGTACCCTCTCCGATTTGATGGAGCACATCAAGGGCCCCGACTTCCCCACCCACGGCATCATCATGGGTCGGTCCGGCATTCGGGCGGCCTATGCCACCGGCCGGGGCCGGGTGGTGGTCCGGGCCCGCCATGAGTTTGAGGAGTTTGGCAAGGACCGCACCCGCATCATCATCACCGAGATCCCCTATCAGGTCAACAAGCGGATGCTGATCAAGAACATGGCCGATCAGGTGGAGGACAAGCGGCTGGAAGGCATCTCCGACATCCGGGACGAATCCGACCGGAACGGGATGCGTATTGTCATTGAACTAAAGCGGGATGCCAACCCCCAGGTGGTGCTCAACCGCCTGTTTGCCCAGACCCAACTCCAGACTACCTTTGCTATCAATATGCTGGCCCTGGTGGAGGTCAACGGCAAGCTCCAGCCCCGCATCCTCTCTCTGCGCCATATTTTGGACGAGTACATCTCCTATCAGGAGCAGGTCATTATCCGCCGCACCCGCTTCGACCTGAAAAAAGCCCAGGAGCGGGCCCATCTGCTGGAGGGCCTGCTGGTGGCCCAGGATAACATTGACGAGGTCATCCAAATCATCCGCTCCCGCTATGACGACGCCAAAGAAGCCTTGATGACCCGATTCTCCCTGGACGATGTTCAGGCCCAGGCCATTTTGGATATGCGGCTGAAGGCCCTGCAGGGTTTGGACCGGGAGAAGCTTCAAAACGAATATGAGGAGCTTGAGAAGCGCATCGACTACTTCAACCGCCTGCTGGCCAGCGAGGAGATGCTCCGGGGCGTGCTCAAGGACGAGCTGACCGCCATCCGGGACAAGTACGGAGACGAGCGGTACACTGAGATCCAGGATGTAGAGGACGAGATCGACATTGAGGACCTGATCGAGGAGGAGCAGTGTGTCTTTACCCTGACCCAGGCGGGCTATATCAAGCGCACCCCGGTCAGCGAGTACGCCGCCCAGTCCAAGGGCGGAATGGGAAAGAAGGGGATCACCACACGGGAGGAGGACTATGTGGTGGATGTGTTTACCGCCTCCACCCATGACTATATCCTGTTCTTTACCGACACGGGCAAGGTCTACCGAAAGAAGGGTTACCAGATTCCAGAGAGCGGCAAGACCGCCAAGGGGACCAATATCGTCAATATCCTCCAGGTGGAGCAGGGAGAGCGGATTCAGACCATGGTCCACTTCCGGGACTTCACCGAGGATGAGGTATACCTGTTTATGGTCACCCGGAACGGCACAGTAAAGCGTCTGGCTGCCTCCGCGCTGAAAAATATTCGGGCCAGTGGCATCCGGGCCCTCCGGCTGGACGAGGGGGATGAGTTGATCTCCGTCCGAGAGACCGACGGGAAGCAGAATATCCTCATCGCCACCCATGACGGTATGGCTGTGTGCTTTGACGAGAACGACGTTCGGGCTATGGGCCGGGACGCTGTGGGCGTCCGGGGCATCCGCCTTCGGGATGGGGACTATGTGGTAGGGGCCGCCCGTGCTGCCGAGGGCAAGTGCCTTCTATCCATTACAGAAAAGGGCTATGGCAAGCGGACCCCGGTGGAGGAGTACCGGATCACGAACCGAGGCGGCATCGGCATCAAAAATTATATGGTTACCGAAAAGACCGGGCCTGTGGTGGGCGTCAAGGTAGTGGACGGCTCAGAGGACCTGCTGCTGGTCACCCAGAGCGGCATCCTGATCCGTACTCATGTGGATGCCATCCGCACCGCCGGCCGGGCTACCCAGGGCGTCATCGTCATGCGCTTCAAGGAGGAGGGGGATCAGGTCATCTCCCTGGCCCTCACCGAGCGGGAGGAGCAGGCGGACGAGAATGAGCAGTCCCCCGTCAATCAGGAGTAAAAGCTCCAGTCGTAAGGAGGCCGCAAACCGACAGGAGAGGATGAACTTTCCAGTGGGCTATAACAGCCTTTATCGTCTGGAAAGGATCCGCGGGACAGGAGGCTAAGGAAACATGAGAAAACGGGTAACTTACCGCCCGGGCAAGGCACAGGGAGCCTTTGGAACGATATGGGGAGGCATCTTCGTCCTGATCGGGCTGTTTGTGGTAATCCCCACCTTTGGACCGTTTGGAATAATATGGACGCTGGGCGCTTTGGGAATCACTGTGATAAACGCCCTTCACGCGTTTGGAAAAAAGTATGTGGGCCCCGAGATCCGCATTGAAGAGGACAAAGAAGGAGAACCCGTTCCCTCTGACGAGTCCCACGACCATATCCAGTCCACCGCCCTGAACGCTAGGGAGCGGCTGGAGCAGCTCAAGACCTTGCGGGAGGCCGGGCTCATCACCCAGCAGGAGTACGACCAGAAGCGCCGGGAGATCGTGGAGGAGCTATAAAAGCCTTCCCACAGGGGAAGGCAGCGATAGGAGAACTATGAAAACTGTTACCATCTACACGGACGGAGCCTGCTCCGGCAATCCAGGACCGGGGGGCTGGGGGGCAATCCTGATGTACGGCCCCCACAAAAAGGAGATGTCCGGGGGCGAGGCCCATACCACCAATAACCGTATGGAGCTCACTGGGGTTATCACTGCCTTGGAGGCTCTCAAGGAACCCTGTGTTGTGGAGCTGTGGTCTGACTCTAAATACGTTATCGATGGCCTGGACAAAGGCTGGGCTAAAGGCTGGCGGGCCCGGGGCTGGATAAAGAGTGACAAAAAGCCCGCCTTGAATCCAGACCTCTGGGGCCGTCTGCTGGATCTGTGCGACTACCACACCGTCCACCTCCATTGGGTCAAGGGACATGCGGAAAATCAATATAACAACCGCTGTGATGAAATGGCGGTAGCGGAAAGTCAAAAGTACAGGTAAGGAAGGCTCCTTGATAAAAAACGATTAGACAAGTGATGGAAGCACCAATAAAAAGAGACGTCTGCTTATCCAGACGTCTCTTTTTTGTCGATTTGTTCCGATTTGTCAGAATACTGGTCCGGATGGCAAAGAAAACGATTTCCACAGGTGGCGCATCCCCGGCCGCACCCCCGCTTTTTTCCATAGTCATTGTACAACAGGACCGCGATGGGGATACCAATGACCCCGATGGAAAACAGGGCTACAGCAAAATATTCCATAGAAGTCGCACCCTCCTCAAAGCCGTCAGTCAAAATAAAAAAGGTCCTCAAATTTTTTGTCTAAGGCGATGCTCAGGACCAGAGCCAGCTTGGCCGTAGGGTTGAACTGCCCTGTTTCGATAGAGCTAATGGTCTGGCGGGATACACCCACCAGCTTGGCCAGTTCTCCCTGGGACAGATTTTTTTCCGCACGGGCTATCTTCAGCCGGTTCTTTAAGATCAGCTGGTCATCCATTTTATCACCGCCCCTGTGTAAAATATCTTACCAGACAGAATACCAGAAATGCAAGAGAAATAAGCCCAGTGATGATATCGGAAATGTTTTTTCGCTTGGTCAGCCGGTACACTCGGCTGCCCACACAACTGGCCCAAAACATGGCTAACACCTGGCTGCTAGGCAGGTCGTGGAGCCGATTATAGATGAGAATGACCAGCCCAACCAGAAAGACGAAAATCAGAGAGAAGGACTCCCCTTCCACTTGGACGGTGCGTTCCATCTCATCTTGGCGCATGTTTTCCTTCCTGCTTTTTTCTAAAATTTTCTCTTTGTCCATAACGTTCCTCCATCTCCCCTGTGGGACGTTTTCTGATTTGAGGCCCCGGCTTATGGAGAGAGCATATCACATAGAAATTTTTATGTCAAGTATACTTATCAAAAAAATAATAAAACTTGTCAAAATGGAGTGGGGTTATCCTCTACTGGTTAGGGAGATTGACAACTTACAGAGGCAGCTGGTATTCCCAAAAGGATATCTGTCCCGGATTGCCCTTACAGCCTTAGAGAGGGAACGCGGCGCCGTTTGCAAGGTCAGAGCAGCAGAATAAAAATTTCTCCACAGGGGGAATTTATTTTAATTTCTGACCATTTTTTTGGCAAGAAATAGGTGCAGTTTTGGGGAGGTCAGGTGATTCTAGGTAATTTCAGGGAAAGGGGTTGCTTTTCTCTGCAAAAGACTATAAAATTCGGAGCATAGACTACACAGGCCCGAATCCCCGGGCCGGGAAGGATATTTGGAATGAAGGAATTTAGAGGAAGTCAGAATTATGTGGCCTCGGAGGAGCTGCTCCGGGCGGCCAATATCGCCATGGTGCTCCAGAAGCCCCTGCTCATTAAGGGGGAGCCAGGTACCGGAAAAACTATGTTGGCCGAGGCCATCTCCCAGGCGCTGGGGAAAAAGCTCATCATCTGGAACATCAAGTCCACCACCAAGGCCCAGGACGGCCTGTATGTCTACGACGTAGTCCAGCGGCTCTACGACAGCCAGTTTGGTGGACAGGGCGTGGACGATATCGAGAAGTATGTCAAGCTGGGCAAGCTGGGCGAGGCGTTTACTGACGAGGAACAGGTCATCCTCCTCATCGACGAGATCGACAAGGCGGACCTGGAGTTCCCCAATGACCTGCTGTGGGAGCTGGACCGGATGGAGTTTTATATCCCGGAGACAGGGCGAACGGTCAAGGCCAATCACCGGCCGGTGGTTATTATCACCTCCAACGCGGAGAAGGAGCTGCCCGACGCCTTTCTGCGCCGGTGTGTGTTCCACTATATCGAGTTCCCCGACAAGGAGCTGATGGCAGATATCGTCCGGGTCCACTTCCCGGACATCGACAACAAGCTGCTTACCCAGGTGTTGGAGGCATTTTACAAGATCCGCTCCCTGCCCACCATTAAGAAGAAGCCCTCCACCAGTGAGATTATCGACTGGATTCAGGCCCTTCAGCACGGCGGCGTCAATGTGGATAAAATCGTCAAGGAGGTCCCCTATCTGGGGGTGCTGCTGAAGAAAAACGAGGACATCGATACGCTTCGGCGGCAGTGGCGGTGAGCCATGTTTGAGGATTTTCTGTATCTCCTGCGGAAGAACGGCCTAAAGGTGTCCCTCACTGAGTGGATGGCCCTGGTGGAAGCCATGGACAAGGGGCTCCACAGCTCCAGTTTCACGGGCTTTTACCACCTGTGCCGCTGTCTTCTGGTGAAAAGCGAGGCGGACTTTGACACCTTCGACCGCTGCTTTCTGGAGTATTTTAAGGACGTGCCCTTCCAGCAGGAGGTGTCTCAGGAGCTGCTGGATTGGCTGAACAGGCCCGAGGTGTTGTCCGACTACGCCAGCTGGGATGAGGAACAGGCGCTGAAAAACCTGGGCTTCTCCGAGGAGGAGATCGAGCGGATGCTGAAGGAGCGTATGGAGGAGCAGACCGAGGAGCACAACGGGGGGCGTTATTGGGTAGGAACCCACGGGATGTCCACCTTTGGAAACTCTGGACTGTCCCCCAAGGGCATTCGAGTAGGGGGCCAGAGCATGTACCGACGGGCTTTCCGGGTGGCCGGGGAGCGGAAGTTTCGGGATTTCCGCCGGGATAACACCCTGGATACCCGGCAGTTCCAGGTGGCCCTACGGAAGCTGCGGCAATTCTCCGGGCTGGTGGACCTCCCCCCCACGGAGTTCGACGTGGACAACACCATCAAAGACACCGCCGACAATGGCGGCGTGCTGAAGGTGCGATACAAGCGGCCCAGGGAAAACACGGTGAAGGTGCTTCTTTTGATGGACTCCGGGGGGTCTATGGACTATTACAGTCAGCTCTGTTCAGCTCTGTTTCAGGCGGTGTCCAAGTCGGGCCATTTCAAGGATCTGAAGGTGTACTATTTTCACAACTGCATCTATTCTCGACTGTATCAGGACCCCATGCTCATGAGCCGAAACTCAGTGCAGACAGATTGGGTGCTGTCCAATATCCCCAGCGACTATAAGCTGATTCTGGTGGGGGATGCCCAGATGGCGCCCCATGAGCTGCTGGGCGGCTACTACGGCGGCAGTCGGGAGGACGGGCCCAAGTGTGGCATGGACTGGCTGCGGCTGCTGAAGGGACGCTTTGGCCATACGGTATGGCTCAATCCCAGTGAGCGGCCGGGGTGGGGCCAGTACTGGTGCCAGACCTATGATGCCATTTCCCAGGAGTTCCCCATGTTCCCCTTGACAGTGGACGGCCTGGAGGAGGCCATGAAGAAACTCCTTGTTCGGTAATCAAAAAGGCCCCCGCCTGATATCAGGCGGGGGCCTTGTCTATTCAACGGGGAGGAGCTGGTTCTCTCTGAAATATTCGGCGGACAGAAACTGGTCCAGCAAAGCCTGATCCTCAGGCGCTAGTATATCAGTGAGCTGGCCGTCCACCAGATAGAGCCCCTGGGTGTGGACCAGGGGGGTGACGGCCCGGACCTGCCTGGACAGCTCCATAAAGCCGGGGCCAGTCCAGCCGCACTGGTCAAAGAGCTCTGTCATCAGGAAGCAGGGGGAGAAGTCTCCCCCGTCCCCCACAAAGTCCCGGCCCAGGGTCTCCTTGGCGGCAGAGTTGGCCCAAATCACATAGGGGGTGGCATAGTAGTCATAGAAGCCGTCCAGGGTGGACAAATCAAAGGTGGCCCCCATCTCAATATAGGCGGAGTTGCCGTTGCCGCCCCAGGGCTTGTGGTCGCCGAACAGGACCAGCACCACCGGCTCCTCCATCTCCTCCAGCCCCTGGACGAGAGTGGTGAGGGCCTGAAGGGTCTCGGCCACGCCGTTGAGATAATTGTTCCAAATATTACAGCTCTCCTGACTTAGACCGGAGCCCTCTGGGGTGAGGTGCCGGGGCCCGGAGGGCAGCTCGGTGCTGTATGGGCCGTGGTTCTGGTAGGATACAGAGAAGGAGAAGCAGGGGCCGCTCTGGACGCGCTCCTTCATCTGGGCCAGCAGCTCCTGGACCAACAGGGGGTCGGAGTGCCACTGGGCGAATACCGGGTCCACCAGCTCCCCATAGTGGTTCTCTGTGAACCAGTATTCCTCAAAGCCCAGGTACTGGTTCACGTTCTGGCGGTTGTAAAACCAGCCGAAGCCGGGGTGGCTGCCAAAGGTCTGATAGCCCTGGTCCTTCAAATACCACACATAGGAGTCGGTGTCCTTCCAAAACTCATCATGGGTGGAGTAGCCGGTGAGGAAGGCCCACTCGCTGTCCACCGTGCCCCCGGCAAAGATGTTGGTCAGCAGGTCGCCGGAGATGGACTGGGCCTCCAGCTGGTGCCAGGGGGCATAGACCTGGGTCACCCCCTCCTGCCCGGCCAGGGCGTCGAAGTCGGTGAGGTCACAGAAGGCCTCCAGCATGATTCCCATGACCGATACCTTCTGACCCTCCGGGATGCTCTGGTCCTCGTACTGCTGAAGCAGGCTGTCGGCCTCCTCTTTGTCGTAGTTTTCCGGTGGGGTTGGAAGCATATCCCGGAAGGAGTGGAGAAAGGGGTACAGTCCACCCTTGGACAGATAGACCTCCACATCGGACCAGGCGTAACGGATGGCCTGGGTGGGAGTCTGGTCATAGACAGTGGGGTTGAGGTAGAGGGACACAAAGGCGACGCCAATCAAGGCCAGACAGGACAAGGCGCCGAAGGTCCGCTCCCGCCAGCCCTGAATGCCATGGGGCATAAGGAAGATGGTAAAGAGCAGTCCGGCCACAAAGCAGAACAGGGCAAACCACACCAGCCAGGTCAGGTCCAGTGTGTAGTTGCCCACGATACCCCCGGCCTCTGCCGCCAACAGCAAGTCAGTGGCCAGCAGGGGGTCCGACCGGAGCCGGATCTTGAAGTAGTTGGCCAGAGCGATGGCCAAAACGGGCAGAAAAGTACAGATAAAGGCGGCCCAGCTCCGGCGGAACAGGAAGTAGAACAGCCAGATCAGCAGGACAGGAGGCAGAAGATTCAAGAACATGAGCAAGGGGCTGGAAAGATAGGCGCCCAGCAGATGCCAGGAGTTCAGACTGACATAGGCGGTAGCGGAAAAAAACAGGGAAAGGCCGCCGACGCAGCACCCCATTCCCGTCAGGGCCAGGGCCAGCCAGATGGTGTGAGCCCGGCCGCAGTGCTCCTGGGAGCCGTCGGGCAGTCGCATGATGGTAAGCAGCGTTTTCATTGGGAGGCACCTCTTACTATGGGGAGAAAAGGCCGGGTGGGAGAGAACGGCCGTGATTTTGGTCCCCAAATGACACTCCGTGTGGGAATTGTTGATATTATAGCACATATTTTGGAAAAGTAAAAGAAAACTCCCTCTGTGCTTTGAGGGAAAAGCAACGAGGTGGACAGCTTTGCTGTCCACCTCGTTTAAATGGTAAGAACAGATTTATTTGATGGGCTCGCCGGATTCTTTTCTGGCGCGGATCTCACGCAGGGCGTCCTTATAGGACAGGTTGACCCGGCCCTTGTCGTCAATTTCAGTGACCTTGACCCAGATCATATCGCCGATGTTGACCACGTCTTCCACCTTGTCCACCCGGTGCTCGGCCAGCTTGGAGATGTGGACCATGCCGTCCTTGCCAGGAGCCAGCTCCACAAAGGCGCCGAACTGGAGGATGCGGACCACCTTGCCGTAGTACAACTCACCCACCTGGGGGACAAAGACGATGGTCTCGATCATCTTCTTGGCGGCGTCGCAGGCCTCGGCGTTGGGGGAGGCGATGTGGATGGTGCCGTCATCCTCAATGTCGATCTGGGCGCCAGACTCGGCGGTGATCTTCTGGATGACGGAGCCGCCCTTGCCGATGACCTCACGGATCTTGTCGGGATCGATCTTGACGGTGATCATCTTGGGGGCGTACTTGCTCACCTCGGCCCGGGGGGCGGAGATGCAGGGCAGCATGATTTCGTCCAGGATGGCGAACCGGGCGTCACGGGTGATGTCCAGTGCCTCCTTAATGATCTCATGGGTCAGACCGTCGTTCTTCAGGTCCATCTGGATGGCGGTGATGCCGGCCTTTGTACCGGCCACCTTAAAGTCCATCTCGCCGTGGAAGTCCTCTACGCCCTGGATGTCGATGAAGGTAGTAAAGCCGCCGTTGTCGTCCTGGATCAGACCGCAGGAGATGCCGGCCACAGGGGCCTTGATGGGTACGCCGGCGTCCATCAGAGCCAGAGTGGAGCCGCAGATGGAGCCCTGGGAGGTGGAGCCGTTGGAGGACAGCACCTCGGACACTACACGGATGGCGTAGGGGAACTCCTCCACAGAGGGGAGCACAGGCACCAGGGCCCGCTCGGCCAAGGCGCCGTGGCCGTACTCCCGGCGGTTGGTGGAGCGGGGGGCACGGGCCTCGCCCACGGAGTAGGGGGGGAAGTTGTAGTGGTGCATATACCGCTTCTCTTCCTCTTCCCAGATGGTGTCCAGCTTCTGGCTGGCGGCCAGAGTGTTCAGGGTACACACGGACAGCACCTGGGTCTGGCCCCGGGTAAACAGGCCGGAGCCGTGGACCCGGGGCAGGACGCCCACCTCGGCGGCCAGGGGACGGATCTCGTTTTTGGCGCGGCCGTCCACACGGTGGCCCTCCAGCAGCCAGGCCTTGACGATCTTCTTCTGGAACTTATAGGTGAACTCTTCCAGGTACTGGTCCATATCCGGATACTCCTCCAGATACTTCTCGTGCCACTTGTCGATCATGGCGTTCCAGCGGGTCTCCCGGACATTCTTGTCGTCGGTGTCCATGGCCTCCTTGGCCTCGTCCATGAACTCGTCCACGATTTTGTCGAACAGCTCCTGGTTGAACTGGGCGTGGTCATACTCCATCTTGGGCTTGCCGATCTCGGAGACGATCTGGTCAATAAAGTCGATCTGCTTGCGGATCTCCTCGTGGGCCTTCACGATGCCGGCGTACATGATCTCGTCGGGGATCTCGTCGGCGCCGGCCTCGATCATGACCACCTTTTCCCGTGTGGCGGCCACAGTGACGTCCATGCGGCTGGTCTTGCGCTGCTCCTGATTGGGGTTCAGGACAATCTGGCCGTCACAGTAGCCCACCTCCAGACAGCCGATGGGGCCGGCGAAGGGGATCTCAGAATAGCTGACGCAGGCGGAGGCGCCGATCATGGCGGCCACCTCGGGGGAGCAGTCGTAGTCCACACTCATGACAGTGCACTGAATGCACACGTCGTTGCGGAAGTCATAGGGGAACAGGGGACGCATAGGCCGGTCGATCAGGCGGCTGGCCAGCACGGCGGGCAGAGAGGGGCGGCCCTCCCGGCGCATAAAGCTGCCGGGAATGCGGCCCACGGCGTATAACTTTTCCTCAAACTCCACGGACAGGGGGAAGAAGTCGATGCCGTCCCGGGGACGGGGGGACACCGTGACCGCCACATGGACCGTGGTGTCACCGTACTTGACCCAGGCGGCGGCGGAGGCCAGCTCGGTGGTCTTACCCACTTCAATGGTCAGAGGCCGGCCGCACAAGTCCATGGTCCAGGTCCTGTACTTGGGGAACTGTTTGTGCTTGATGATAGTTGACATCTCGGATTCTCCTTTGTTTCAAATTTTTCCGAACGTCCAACAACTCTTTAGCACTTGAATACAGGCCGAAACGGATAGGATCGAGCCAGAAAGTTCCTTTCCTGGGTTCTCGCCTTCGCCCCGGTCTAAGCACCCCTGCTGGGAAATTCGGCGCTTCGGCTCATATTCAACTGCTAAAAAAGTGCGGGAAATTCGGAGTTTTCGTTTGGTTTTATATGCGAACATAGGGCAGCACGCGGAACGCGCTGCCCTATGCGGCATAAACTTATTTTCTAATGCCCAGCTTGGCGATAATAGCGCGGTACCGCTCGATGTCCTTGGCCATCAGGTAGTCCAGCATCTTGCGGCGCTTACCGACCATTTTCAGCAGACCGCGGCGGGAGTGGTTATCCTGCTTGTGGACCTTCAGGTGCTCGGTCAACTCGTTGATGCGGGCGGTTAGAATGGCGATCTGGACCTCGGGGGAGCCGGTGTCAGTGGGATGGGTGCGGTTGGCCTCAATAACGGCCGTCTTTTCGTCCTTGCGAATCATGAAATTTCCACCTTTCTTAATTGCGGCATACTACTTTCCCGTCTAACGGTAAAGCCGCTTGTTGTTTTACCCTAAGGGCTGGGTAGCGGGCGGGCAGAACCCCGCGCACCTGCGCAGGCCATATCCCGGAACCAAGCCAGTGGGCATACCGACGCATTCTCATGCTGGGTTAATATATCACAATTTTCCCCCTATGTAAAGAAAAAAGTCCCGTATTCCAAGGAAATTTTTTATCTTTTCCCAGATCCGCAAGATGTAGTGGTCCTGCTGCCCGCCAGAGGCGAAGAGTTGAAGCGTAAAAATAATGCGAAATAATACAAAGTCATGCGACCGACGGAGCCTCCATTTCGGTATGATAGAAAAAAGGAGGTGATCCTGTGGCCAAGTCAGACGCTCAGATCAGCCTACGGCTGTCCAAAAAGCTCAAGGAGGAGTTAACGGCCCAGGCCAAGCGGGAACGGCGCAGCGTCACCGCTCTGATCCTTCGGGTGATGGAGGAGTATCTGAAGAACAGAGAAAGCGAAAAATAGCCTAAAAACAGCGGAAGGACCAATTTATTGGCCCTTCCGCTGTCTTTAGTTCTCTGGACAAAGCTGGCGCAGCACAGCCTGAGCTTGGGCCAGTATCTGGGGGGTGTAGAGGACCAGGGACACATCTAACTCTGGATGTTTGGCTTCAAATTTCAGGATCGCTTTTTCTGCTACTGTGAGGGCCTCCATTCTGGGTAGATGAAAGGCTCCGGAAAAGACCAGGGGGAAGGCCAGAGTTCTGCACCGGCACATCAGGGCTTGCTGCATGGCGTGGCGGTAGCAAGCCTCCATCAGCCGCTTTCCAGTTCGCAGGTCCCCCATCCACTCACCCAGGGCCACATGGATGATATACTTACAGGGAAGACCGAAGGACGGGGTGACTACTGCCGTACCCACAGGACAGCGGCGCAGTTTTTTGCAGGCGGCAGTAAGGGCCCTGGTATCAGCGGCGGCAAAAATGGCATCGCAGATGCCGGGAGACCGACGCAGATCGGGGGAGGCGGCATTGACGATGGCATCTGTCTCTATTTTGGTAATGTCACCAGTGAGTAGTTTCATAGGGTAAGACCTCCTGTCACAGTAAGAATCCGCACAGCAGATAGCCTGCCGCAGCGATGGCGGCGGCCAGCATGGCATAGGGAAACTGGGAAAGGGCGTGGTCCATATTTTCCATTTTACAGCAACTGGAGGTAAGAACGGTGGCGTCGGAGTAAAAGCAGGCGTGGCTGCCTAATACTGCTCCAGATACCACGGCTCCCATAACAACCAGCAGATTGGCGTCCAGAGAAACGGCTAAGGGCAGGATAACGGGGACCACGATAGCGGGGATGCCCCACACACTGCCAGTGGAAAAGTTGAGGGCGGCTACCACCAGGAAGGTAATACAAGGAAAAAATTCTGCGCTCATAAAGGGCTGAACCAAATTAATAATGTAGGGAGCAATGCCGATTTCGTTCATGGCCTCCTGCATGACAAAGGCAAAGTAAATGATGGCCACGGTGGGGATCATATTGCAGAAGCCGTGCATGGCCAAGTCGCAAGCCTTGGACAGGGACATGATCCGCTGGGGGACATACAGGAGCAGGCAGATAGCGATGGCAGCTATGACGGCCAGAAACAGCTCACCCCCCACGATAGCCAGGACGATGAGTACGCCGATGGGAATGACGAAGTTCCATACATTGCCCTGTATATCAGGGGCATCATCCTCGCCCTCCAAGTTCATCAGTTCGCTCTCTGGGGAGTAGACCGCTCCGGTCTTCGCCGCCCGCTGGTAGGCCGCCCGCATCTTGCCCATAGGTGGGATGACGGACAGGGCGAACAGGGGCACGATGACCACAGCGGCGATAGCATAAAACACAAAGGGAATGACCCGGTAAAAGGTAGAGATGCCGCTCCCGTAGCCCAGCTCTGGGACGCCGGCCTCAGCAAAGAAAAGACCGGAAAAGAATACCGCCCAAGTGGAGAAGGGAAGCAGAGCGCAGACCGGGGCGCCGGTGGAGTCGATAACATAGGAGAGGGCCTCCCTGGGGATACGGTGTTTGTCCGTTTCCTTTTTCATGCAGATGGATAGAGTCATGATGTTGAGATAGTCGTCTACAAAAATCAGGATGCCCATAATCCAAGTGATAATCAGTGTGCTTTTTGGCCCACGGCACAGCTTGTCCAGTATTTTGGAAAAGCCCATGGTGCCGTGGGAGGCCCCCAGGAGGGCAATGAGGCTGCCAAACAGTAGACAAACCATAAATACCCACTGGTGGTCATAGCTGGTGGCCACCCGGAAAAAGGCGTCCATCCAGCCGAAGATAAATTTGGGTCCATCAATGATCAGATAGGCAACCAGGGTACCCGCGATTAGGGGCTCCAGAGTTCGTCGGGTTTTTAATGCGATAGCCACCACTGTTACGATGGGCAGCAGGGTCAAGATGCCGTGATCCATATGAGGTACCTCCCTCTGTTTGGCACAAGTATAGTGTCAGAGGGATTAAGGAGGGCAAAGAGTTTGTCCGGAGGCATTAAAATAAAATAAGGAGGCGCCTGTGGAGTGAAGGGAAGGACTAGGGCAGTCCGATGATACGGCCGGTGTTATGGCGTAGCGGTGGATGATTGGGGTCTCCTGAGGGGAGAGTACGACTTGGGCGGAATAGACTCATGGACAAAAGAAAAAAGTTGCCTGGACATCCGTCCAGGCAACTTTTTTCTTTCCAGTTCCATTGCGCTTCCTGCGTGAAGCGATCATTATTTGAAGGTGCGGCGCAGAAGAACGAATCGAGAGGGGGTGGCTGTTAAAGCGCCTCAAAAGAGGTAGACTTTGCGATGACGCCTGCGCATCTGGGGCAGAGTGTGGGATGAGCCATATCGGCACCCACCAGGGGATGGTGCTTCCAGCAGCGCTCACACTTCTGACCGGCGGCCTCGGACACAGAGACAGCCAGCTCGCCGCCCACCGTGATCTCCACCTGGGAAACGATGAACAGGTCGGCCAGGAGGGCGCTGTCCATCTCGGCCAGGAAGGCGTCCTCGGACGGGACGGTGAGGGCCACGTCGGCCTCTAGGCTCTTACCGATCTTCTTCCCGTTCCGGGCTGCCTCCAGAGCGACGTTGACCGCGTCCCGGACGGCAATGATCTTATCCCACTGGGCCATCTGCTCCTGGGTGAGGGCATAGTCGGCAAAGGGCTTGTTCATCTCGTTGAGAAGCACGTTCCGGCCGTCGTCCTCCGCCCGGTGGGGCATGGCCAGCCAGATCTCGTCGCAGGTGAAGGCCAGGATGGGGGCAAACAGCTTGGTCATGGTGTCCAGGATAAGGAACAGGGCGGTCTGGGCGGAGCGGCGCTCCAGGCTGTCCTTGCCCTCGCAGTACAGCCGGTCCTTGATGATGTCCAGATAGAAGGAGGACAGCTCCACCACGCAGAAGTCATTGATGGCGTGGGACACCACATGGAACTCGTACTCATCATAGGCGGCGAAGCACTTTTCAATGAGCTGGTTCAGCTTGGTAACGGCCCAGCGGTCCAGCTCCAGCATCTCCCCAGGCTGGACCAGGCAGTTGGGGTCAAACCCATCCAGGTTGCCCAGGCAGTAGCGGGCGGTGTTGCGGAACTTCAGATAATTCTGACTGAGCTGCTTGAAGATATTGTCCGAGCAGCGCACGTCCACATGGTAGTCGGCGGAGCCGGCCCACAGGCGAATCAGGTCGGCGCCGTACTTCTTAAAGATGTCGGCGGGGTCCACGCCGTTGCCCAAAGATTTGTGCATGGCCTTACCCTCGCCATCCACGGTCCAGCCGTGGGTGACGCACTCCTTAAAGGGAGCGCCCTGGCCCAGAGCGCCCACGGCGGTGAGCAGGCTGGACTGGAACCATCCCCGGTACTGGTCCAGGCCCTCCATATAGACGGTGGCGGGCCAGAAGCCCTGGTCCTTCTTCATGGAGGCGTAGTGGGTGGAGCCGGAGTCGAACCACCCGTCCAGAGTGTCCTCCTCCTTGGTAAAGCCTGCTTTGCTCCCACAGTGGGGACAGGAGAAGCCGGCAGGCAGAATGTCAGCGGCCTCCATCTCGTACCAGGCGTTAGAGCCCTTCTCACCAAAGAGCTTGGACACGGGGGAGATGGTGTCGTCGTTGCAGATGGGCTTGCCGCAGTCCTGACAGTAGAACACGGGGATGGGCAGACCCCAGCGGCGCTGGCGGCTGATGCACCAGTCGGCCCGCTCCCGGATCATGGACTTCATCCGGTCAATGCCCCAGCCAGGGATCCACCGCACGTCGTCGCAGGCGGCCACGGCCTGCTCCTTGAAGGCGTCTACAGAGCAGAACCACTGGGGGGTAGCCCGGAAAATGATGGGATTCTTGCAGCGCCAGCAGTGGGGGTAGGAGTGGACGATGTCCTCGCTGGCGAAGAGGGCGCCGCTCTCCTTCATATCGGCCAGAATGACGGGATTGGACTCCTCGGTCTTCATGCCGGCGTATTTTCCAGCGTAATCGGTGTGGCGGCCCCGGTCGTCCACGGGCACCACCATCTCGATTTTGTAGCGTTTGCAGGTCTCGTAGTCGTCTGCGCCAAAGCCGGGGGCGGTGTGAACACAGCCGGTGCCTGAGTCCATAGTGACATACTCGGCGGTGCAGAGCTGGCTGGTCTTGTCCAGGAAGGGATGCTGGGCCAGCATATACTCAAAGTCAGCGCCCTTGAACTGCTTGACGATCTCATAATTCTCAAAGCCGCCGATCTTCATCACCTTGGCGCACAGGGCCTCGGCCATAATATACATTTCGCCGTTGTCCGCCTTTACCAGCACATAGCTCTCCCGGGGGTGAACAGCGATGGCCAGGTTGCCGGGCAGGGTCCAGATGGTGGTGGTCCAGATCACAAAGTACATTTTGGACAGATCGCCGTACTGACTGAGCTTGCCCAGATCGTCCCTGACCTGGAATTTGACATATACGGTGGTACAGGGGTCGTCCTGATACTCGATCTCCGCTTCGGCCAGGGCGGTCTCATCCTTGGGGCACCAGTACACAGGCTTCAGGCCCTTATAGATGTAGCCTTTCTTGTACATCTCGCCAAAAACCTTGACCTCCTCTGCCTCGAAGCCGGGGTCCATTGTGAGGTAGGGGTTCTCCCAGTCCCCCACCACGCCCAGCCGCTTAAAGCCCTCCCGCTGGATATTCACATACTTCTGGGCGTAGTCGTGACAGGCGGTGCGGAATTCGGGGACGCTCATCTGCTTGCGGTTGAGTTTCTGCTCCTTGATGATAGCGGACTCGATGGGCATACCGTGGTTGTCCCAGCCGGGGATATAGGGGGTGTAGCGGCCCCGCATGGCCGCGGCCCGGACCATGAAGTCCTTGATGGACTTGTTCAGAGCGTGGCCCATATGCAGATTGCCGTTGGAGAAGGGAGGGCCGTCGTGCAGGGAGAACAGGGGCTTGCCCTCGTTCTTCTTCAGCAGCTCGTGATACAGGTCCAGCTTCTCCCAGCCCTCCAGCATACCGGGCTCCCGGGCGGGCAGTCCGGCCCGCATGGGGAAATCGGTCTTGGGCAGGTTGATGGTCTTGTTGTAGTCCATTGGTTTGCTTCCTCCTATTTCAGGTCTTTTTTAGACTTTTCTATCAGATTACATAGGAATGTGACTAAGCCGCAGTGCCGGCAGAGCATCGTATGGGGAAATTGGGGAAACGGGTCCCGGGTAAACATACTGGTGGTATCGTCACCGTGGGGCCCCAGCTCCACCACGTCCGTCGGACCGCGGAAAAACCGTAATTCCTGTTGAGTCCAGAAGGGGTATTTTTAGGTGTGCATCGTCCCCTCCTCCATAGGGCGTCCACATTGGGGGCAGTTCATAGAAGCCGCTCCTTTCAAAAAAGAAAACGCCTCTGTCCCCCGAAAGAGACAAAGGCGAAACATCCTCTGCGGTACCACTCTTCTTGCCGTGGGAAAAGACCACGGCCACTCAAGCCTGCCTGGTAACGGGGGCGTCCGGAGGCGCTTACTGTCAGGGAAGCCTGATCCCACAGCGCTTCCCGGTTCGGCCCTCTGCTCCAAGGTGATTTTCCCCTCCCCCTCCTGTCCGCCTCGCACCGGACCGGCGGCTCTCTGTACCATTCAGGGGTGGATACTCGTCCTTTTCATCGCGTGTTTCTATATGCAGTTGATATCTTATCTGCTTTTTCGGGGAATGTCAAGGGGGATGGAACAGCATATTACGCTTATTTTATCCAATCTTCAAGGAATTTTAATTTCCTTTTCCGGGAAAGTGTGATATGATACAAAGGAACATCTATAACGGCCAGCAGGCCGGAAAATGAGGTGGGATCGAGCTTGGAGGAGAAATTTGACGTTCTGGCCGTGGGAGCGGGCTATGCCGGCGCCGTGGCCGCCCGCGCTTTGGCGGATCAGGGGAAACGGGTCCTGGTGCTGGAGCGGAGGGACCACATTGGCGGCAATGCCTATGACCGTCCGGACCAGGCGGGGGTGCTGATCCACCAATACGGCCCCCATATCTTCCACACCAATGACAAACAGGTCTTTGACTGGCTTTCCCGGTTCACCCGGTGGCGGGACTACCAGCACCGGGTGGTGGCCAATATCCCGGACGGCCGGGGCGGACGGATAACCTATCCGGTGCCCTTCAACCTGACCTCCCTGGAAACGGCCTTCGGTCCGGAGGAGGGGAGACGGCTGGGGGATAAGCTGACCGCCGCCTATGGAGCGGAGAAAAAGGTCACCATTCTGGAACTGCGGCAAAATCAGGACCCGTCAATCGCCGCCCTGGCGGATTATGTGTACGAGCACGTCTTTGTCCACTACACCATGAAGCAGTGGGGCCAGAGGCCGGAGGACATTGACCCAAATACCACCGCCCGGGTGCCCGTGTTCCTGTCCAGGGACGACCGCTATTTTCAGGATACATACCAGGGGATGCCTTTGGAGGGCTATACCCCCATGTTTGAAAGGATGCTGGACCATCCCAGCATCACCGTGGAGCTGGGGACGGACGCCCTGGGTCGGTTGGACCTGTCCGGTAACACACTGAAGGTAGACGGCGCCCCCTTTGACGGCCAGGTTATCTACACCGGCCAGGCGGACGAGCTGTTTGGCTTCCGGTTCGGCCCCCTCCCCTACCGCACGCTGGATTTTGCCTTCGAAACGCTGGAGCAGGACGACTTCCAGGGGTACGGCACAGTCAATTACACAGTGGACGAGGACTTTACCCGCATCACTGAGTTCAAACACCTGACCGGCCAGGCGGCGCCCGGCGTGACTACGATTGTAAAGGAATATTCCAAGGCGTATACCGGGGAGAGGGGCGAGATCCCCTATTATGCTATCATCAACCCGGAGAACAACGCCCTATACGCGAAATACAGGGCGGAGGCGGACCGGTTCTCCAACCTCCATCTGCTGGGCCGTCTGGCCGAATACAAATACTATAACATGGACGCGATTGCCGGGAAAGCACTGGAGCTGGCAGAAAAACTCTAGCCAATTCGGAGCCCGGCGGGGCGACTGAGAGGCTAAAAGCGCGGCGGGAACTTGGTTCCTGCTGAGGAAATCCACGTACAATGGGAGAGAAAGACATGGAAAAGCTCATTACTTTCGCGGTCCCCTGCTATAACTCGGCGGCCTATATGGAGCACTGTGTGGACACACTGCTCCAGGGAGGGGACGATATTGAGATCATCCTGGTGGACGACGGCTCCACCAAGGATGAGACCCCGGCCATCTGTGACCGTTACCAGGAGCGGTATCCCGGTATTGTCCGGGCCATCCACCAGGAGAACGGCGGTCATGGAGAGGGAGTCAACCAGGGCATCCGAAACGCCCAGGGCGTCTACTATAAAGTAGTGGACTCGGACGACTGGGTGGACGTGGACGCGCTGAAAAAGGTGCTGGACAAGCTGCGGCAGTTCCAGCGGGACGAAAAGCCCATCGATATGATGATCGCCAACTATGTCTATGAGCATGTGGAGGACAACACCCAAAAGGTAGTGAACTACCGGAACGTATTTCCCGTGGGCCGGGTCTTTGGCTGGGAGCAGATCGGGCGGTTCCGTCCCTCCCAGTATCTGCTGATGCACAGCGTCATCTACCGCACCCAGCTGCTGCGGGACTGCGGGCTGGAGCTGCCCAAACACACCTTCTATGTGGACAATATCTTTGTCTATCAGCCCCTGCCGGCGGTGAAGAATATGTACTACATGGATGTGGACCTGTACCGCTACTTTATCGGTCGGGCGGACCAGTCGGTCAACGAGAAGGTGATGGTCACACGGGTGGACCAGCAGCTGCGGGTCACCTATCACATGATCGGCTCTCACGATCTGCGCCAGGTCAGCGCCCAGCACAAGAAGCTGGGCCGCTATATGTTCAACTACCTGGCCATGATGATGGCTATTTCCTCCATTTTCCTGATTATCGACAATTCCCCCGAAGCACTGGGTAAGCGGACCCAGTTGTGGGAGTACCTGCGGACGGTGGACAGCGCGGTGTACCACAAGATGAAGTACCGGGCGGTCTCCGCCTTTACCGCCTTCCCCGGCTACCAGGGGCGGCGGCTGTCGGTGGGGCTCTACCGGCTGGCCCGGAAGATTTATAAGTTCAATTAAAGAGCGCGGGGCCGCCCATGGCTGTCATGGGCGGCCCCGCCGGCAATATGGGGCAGTCCTCTCCCCCGCGCCCCGCCTCACTCCTCTGGTGGAAGCCGGCGGATGTGTTCCCGCAGGAGCTTTCGGATGTAGCTGGGGACAGAGCGGCAGTCCCGGTCCGCCAGATCCTTCAGGGCGGTGTAGAGCTCCTGGGACATTCGGACGGATACAGTTTTGTATGATTGTTCCATAGTATCACCTCAAGCAAACGATACCATATAGTTACCATGAAGTCAATATATGGACACTACTTGACGGTGAAAAAAATTACTGTTACCCTAATGACAGTAGATAGTAACTATATAGTACATAGGTGATGCGATTATGGGAGAAGCAGTATTGGTCAATCGAAAAAAACTCATCACATCCCTTGCCAATGAGCTGGTAGAGCCCTTTGACAAGCTGTCTAAAAAGACAAGGGTCCCCAAATCCCGCCTGATTGACGAGGCTGTGGAGGACTTGTTGAAAAAATATGAAAAAAGGATGGCCGAGTAGGCCATCCTTTTTGTTTATCCTGTGATCGTCGTTCCAGAGGCCCGCTGGCCCAGCATATGGAGTAGCAGGGAGTGCTCCACCCGGCCGTCCAAAATGGACACCTGGCCCACTCCGGCCCGAATGGCGTGGATGCAGCCCCGCACCTTGGGCACCATGCCCCCGGCGATGAGGCCCGTGTCGATGAGCTCCTCCGCCCGCTTGACGTCCATGTGGTCCACGGCGGTCTTGCTGTTGTGGCTGTCGATCAGGATGCCCCCCACGTCGGTGAGAAAAACCAGGCTCTCCGCCCCCAGAGCCTCGGCCACCGCCCGGGCGGCGTCGTCAGCGTTGCAGTTCAGGCCGTCGCCGTCTTCTCCCAGGGCGATGGGAGAGACCACGGGCACAAAATCCCCATCCAGCAGGGTGGTCAGCACTCTGGGGTCTACACGGGTGATGCTTCCCACCCGCCCCAGAGCCGGGTCCTTGACCACGGCGGTGATGAGCCCGCCGTCCTTGCCCGAAATGCCCACACCGGAGACCTCTAACCGGGCCAGGTCCCGGACGATGGCCTTGTTCACCTGGGCGGACAGGGCCATCTCCGCCGCCTCCAGGGCGGCCTCGTCAGTGACCCGGTAGCCGTTCTCAAAGCGGGTGGGCACCTGCAGCTTGTCCAGCAGGGCAGTAATGTGCTTTCCGCCCCCGTGGACCAGCACCACCCGCATACCCACCATCCGAAGGGCGGCCACATCTTGGAGGGTGGTGTCCAGGGCGGCCTCCGCCCCAATGGCGGAGCCACCGTACTTGACCACTACGGTCTTCCCCTCATGCCGATTCAGAATGGGCAGGATGGACAGCAGATTGCGTACCTTTTCCATGCCGTCCAGACCATGCTGGACATCGTACTCCCGCAGGAAAGCCTGGACATAATCCACGTCAGAGGGGGTGTCCACATACTCATTCCCCCGCTTCTGGCGGGTCTCCGCCCCCTTTCCAGTGATGAGCAGGACGGAGGGGACATGACAGCCCAGGACAGCCTGACGGATAGCCTCCCCCCGGTTGGGCTCAATGGACCACTCGCAGTTCTGTCCGGCCACATAGGAGGCGATCTCCCGGCAGATGTCCAGGGTGTCCTCCTCTCCGCTGTCCTCCTCGGTGAGGACCACCAGATCGGAGTATTTGCCCGAAATCTCCCCCAGGTCCTTCCGCCGGTCCAGGGCCTTTTTCCCCGGACAGCCAAAGACGGTGACGATCCGCCGGCCGGGATATTCCGCCTGGACAGAGCGGAACAGCGTTTCGAAGCTCATTCGGTTGTGGGCATAGTCTACGATGGCGGTGACCGTTTCATCAGCATTAGAGTAAATCTCCATCCGGCCGGGGACCCGGGCCTTCATCAGCCCCACATAGACACACCGCTCCGGGATGTTCAGCGCCTCGCACACGGCGATGGCGGCCAGCGCGTTCTCCACGTTGAACAGGCCGGGCATAGTCAGCCGAAATTCCCGCAGATAGCGCCGGGTGCGGACCCGGAACAGAATGTCGTTCCCCCGCTTGCGGACCTGGGAGGCGTAGACATCCGCCTCCTGATCCTTCTGAGAAAAGGTGAACAAGGGCCTGCCCGCCGCCCGGGCCGCCTCTAGCACCCGGTCGGCGTAGTCGCAGTCCAGGTTGACGCAGTTGACAGCCCCTTGGGAAAAAATTTTCAGCTTGGAGGAGAAGTAGTCCTCAAAGTCCGGGTGCTCAATGGGTGAGATGTGGTCAAGGCCGATGTTGAGAAAGCAGGCGGCGGCGAACTCGGTACACAGAGTCCGGTGGTATTTCAGGGCCTGGCTGGATACCTCCATGGTGAGATACTCCATCCCCGCTTCCACCCCGTGGGCAAAGTGGCGTTGGAGCTCCAGCGGTTCGGGTGTGGTGAGGTGGGACTCGAACCGCTCCACCCCGTCATAGGTGTCAATGGAGGAGATGATGCCGCTCTCCGGCTTCTCCCGCTCGGCCATATACTCATCCAGGATATATTTCAAATAGTAGGCGGTAGAGGACTTCCCCTTGGTGCCCGTCAGGCCGATGACCTTCAGCTTTCCGGAGGGGTGGCCGTAGAACAGGTCGGCCAGAGGAGCGATGGCCGAGCGCATATCATGGACCTGAAGGCAGGGCAGGCCAGACTGGGGATAGGGGACCTGGCTCACATAGGCCAGCGCCCCTCTCTCCTGGGCCATCTCCAGAAATTCCGGCTTAAAGTGGGCTCCCTTGCAAAGAAACAGGGTGCCGGGGACCACCTCTCGGGAGTCGTAAGACACCAGAGCCACCGGGGCGGTCTGGTCTATTTCCTTGGGAATGGGGGCGGCTAAGAGGCCGGAGCGATCCAGCAGGGCGATGTAGTCCTTCAGAATGTGCGCCATGATGAACACCTCGATTTCAGGGTTGAGAGGGAAGATATTGTGTTTGTCCCAGGCAAACCGATTTTAAGGCGTCCGGCAGGGCCGGACACAAAATCTCTACGCTTCACGCTATTTGATGAAGATGTGCCGCAGGGGCTTGCGGCAGGCCTGGACCGACCGCTCGGCCAGGACGGCCATGGCGTCTGTGTAGAAGGGAGGCAGGTGGTGCCTGTCGGCAAAGACGGACAGCTCGGTGCAGGCCAGCACGCCGCAGTCGCAGCCCTGTTCCTCCAGGTCCCGGTGGATGGCGGCGAACTTCTGGGGGTCCCCGTCCCGACCGGACTTCACATCGTCGTAGATCAGGGACATGACCAGCTTCTGGGCCGGCGGCGTGGGTACTGTCGCCTGAATCCCCACAGCCTCAAATTCCTTTTTGTATAATCCGGACTGAATTGTACCATCCGTAGCGAGAATGCCAGGGCGCTTCAACCCCTGGGAGGCCAGCAGACGGGCGGTTTCCCGTATCATGTGGAGGATGGGCACCCCTACCTGCTCCTGCACCCTGTCCAAAAAGAAGTGCGAGGTGTTGCAGGGGACGGCGATGACGGTACAGCCCGCTCCCTCCAGCAGGCGCGCGTCGGCCAACAGCCGTTGAAAAACAGCCTCCCGTTCCCCCTCGCTGCCTAAAATAGCCTCGGTGCGGTCGGGCATCTGGCTGTCCGAGAGGATCAGGGCGTTGACGTGCTCCTGGTCACAGGAGGCCTCCGTCCGGTCAATGACAAATTGATAAAAGGTATTGGTTGCCTGGGGGCCCATTCCCCCCAGAACGCCTAAACGATATTCCATAAAATCACCATGGTGGGAAGAAGAACAGCAAAAAAGAGGAACCGCAGGTCCTGTGCCGGTCAATCCTCCGCGGGTATCTTGTTATACTGGTCGAACCGCTTGATATTCCCCAGGTGGTTTTTCATCACCCGGAGCCGCCGCTTGAGAGAGCCATCCTTGTCGTAAACCAGGGAGTGGCTGTCCGCCCCGGCTTTAATGAGGGCCCGCATCTCCTGGTGGTACTGCTTTGGGGTGAATTTGAAGGCCACCTTCCGGGGAACCATGCGCCACAGGGAGCGGTTGCGGGTCATCTCAAAGGGCAGGTCCTTCCCCTCCACACGGTCCTGGACGACCATCTTGGCGATGTTGTGGCCCGCCCCGGTGACGTAGTAGTTGCTCCGCCCCTGGCGGCAGTTGATCTCAAAGGCCTTGTACTTCCCGTCCCGGCTGTCGTACTTGATGTCAAAGTTGGAGAAGCCGGTGAAGTGAAGGGCCTCCAGGAGAGTTTTGATTTTCAGCTCTAGGGCCTCGTCGCACTCAGTCAGGATGACGGCGTGGTTTCCGATGCCGTGGGGGGAGTGTTCCTCCAGCAGCACATGGCCCAGGCACATGGTGGTCACCCGGCCGTTCCGGTCGGAGTAGCTGGTCAGCACCCGCATATAGCTGTCATCTCCGGGGATGAACTCCTGAAGGACCATGTGGTCCTGGTAGCCGGCGGCGTATACATGGTCCAGAGCGGCCAGCAGCTCCTCCCAGCTCTGACAGATGTAGACCTTGGCCAAGGAGTGGTCCCCACAGGCCCAGTAGGCCACGCTGTCAGCGGGCTTGGCAATGTAGGGCGGACCCCAGGGGAGCTGAAAGTCGTGGCCCATGGACTTGTCGTAGATAAAGGTGGCCGGGTGATCGATGCCATGCTGGTCGCACAGGGCGTAAAACTTTTCCTTGTTGATGAGGGTGTCCAGCAGGTCTCCGTCAATGTAGGGGGCGATGACGTTGGCCGGCAGGCTGTCCTTACAGTGGGCGGCCAGCTGGACATAGCTGTCCCCGCAGCCCAGCAGGAGGACTTTTTTGTCCGGAAACTCCCTGGCTACCGCCTCTGTGTTCCGGCGGAAGGCCGCCTCGCTCTCGTTGTCGGGGCACACCCGGTAGTCGAGGATGGCGGAGCCGTGGCAGGGGAAGGAGGGATATTTGCCATAGGCCACGCTCCTTACCCCATAGGCCTCATGAAAGGCCCTGGCCACGGAGTACACGTTGATGTCCCCGCCAAAGAGGAGGGGCTGAAATTGTAAAGGATCGGACACTTGATAGGACTCCTTTTTCTCAAGAGTAAAGGGTAAAGAGGGGGCGTGCCAAAAGGCAGGTCAGCGGTACTCAATGACAAAGCCCCTGGCAAACAGAGGGTCCATCTCAAAGACCGCTAAATCCCCATAGGCGCATTTCATGTTGGTTACATCCAGAATAGTCTCGCTGGCACCCACGGGGCCCAGCACCCGGGCGCGCTGCTCTCCGACGCGGACGGTGCGTCTCCGGCTCCGGCGCCACTGGGCCAGCAGGGCGGTCAGGCCGGACTGCCGGGGGCGCTCCACGCCAAAGCCGTTCTGATAGCCCACGGGTAGGACGGCCACTCGGGTAGGCTTTTTCAGCACAAGGGGCTTGTCCGCCCCGATGGTGTGGCCCCTGGGCAGCCAGCGGACCTCGGCCAGAGGGGCTTCCCCATAGCCAACGGTTCGCAATCCGTCGTCCCGGGTCCGTCGGCACCGCCCCAAAATAGCGGAGCCGGCCCGCACGCCGTCCAGCCGGGCGCTGTCGTCGTGGAGCAGAGAGAAGGAGCCGGCGGCATGGACCACTCCGGTCTCAAAGCCGGCGGAATGGATCGTGTCCAGCACCTGGTGGAACTGCTCCAGCTGCTGCTTGGCCTCCGGGTCGTTGGGCTGGGCGGCGTGGAGCTGAGTATAGATGCCAGATAGAGCCACATTGGGGAGAGAGCGATAGGCCAGCAGGATCTTCTCCGGCTCCCCCACCAGAAAGCCTCCAAAGCCCATCCCGGTGTCCACCTGAATGTGGGCCTCCACCACGGTGGAGCGGTTCTCCGCCAGCGCGTTCAGAGCCATCCCGGTGTCCACCGAAGAGATGGTGCACACCGCGTTTAGGTCCACCAGCCGCTCCAGCTCCTCCCGGTCAGTGGTGGAACGGAGCATCAGGATTTCCTCGTCCACAAAGCCGGCCTCGCGCAGCGCCTGGGCCTCGGACACTTCAGACACCGCAAAGTGGCCGATACCCTCGTCCCGGAGAAGCTGGGCCAGGGCCGCGATGCCGGCGCCCCCTCCGTCCCCAGACAGCACGCCATAGATCACCGCCCCGGCGGCCCGCTCCTTGATCACCGCCAGGTTGTTTTTGACCGCCGACTTCTCGATGACTAATTTACGCATATGGATGGCTCCCCTCTATCTCTCCAGGATATATCTTACCCATATTAACGCTTCATTTTACCACTATTTGAAATAAAAGGCAACGGATAGATGGCGCCTCCCCTTTCCCCTTTGGACCGATTTAGGCTTACCTAACAATTCGTTCGTCGAAATGACGAAGGGAGGCATATTCTCAGTTGATAACTGATACATAAGCCGGAATTTCCTTGTTATTATCGCTTTATTTCCATGCAATAAAAGGAAGGCCTATTTGGATGCATTTTATCCGGGGTATTCCAAATATCTGCACTATCAATGTCCTTGATATGTTTTGTGGTAAGATCAGAAATGGATATTGTTCTTCTGTGAACTACAGGGCTGTCCTCAAATTCATAGCAGTCCATCAGCCACACATGCCAGAGCTCTATAGAATCAGTATTTTGCAGCGCGTTTTTTATATATGCAATTATTTGCTTGGCTCTGCCATCGGTATAATTCCATTCCAGATAGACAGCGTTTCTCTTTTCGGTATAGTCCTCAACATCTGTAAAGGTGTACAGGCAATAGTTATCATCCGCGCCGCCATCATGTACTGTGCCATCATCAATATGTATATCCAATGGGTAATCCTGTGAAGGTTCTATTTCAGTCAAAGGATAGTCTGAAGCGATAAATGTACATACACTCATTGGAGATGCCCCCTTAAAATATTCCAATCTGTCCTTTTGGTTTAATTTATCACATTGTTTTGTTTGTATCAATGCTTGGTAAAATCGATGGAGTTAGACTCCATGCATTCAAAAGGAAAAAGGGATAATGGATCTCACCGGGACATCCCTATGGAGAAAAAGGAAGCGGACCTCTGTTGTACGGGGGAAGAAAGCGTGGTAAACTAAACAATACGGGCACGGCCAGACAGCGGCCCGCAGGATCGGAGGAACATCTATGAGAAAAGACATTATTATCCGGAGGGAAACAGAGGACGACCGGCCCAGGGTAGAGGAGATCGTCAGGCGGGCCTTTTATAACTTGTATATTCCCGGAGCCGCGGAGCACTACCTAGTCCACATCATGCGCTCCCACCCGGACTTTATTCAGGAGCTGGACCTAGTGCTGGAGCTGGAGGGACAGGTCATCGGAGCGATCATGTACACCAGAGCCCACTTGGTGGACGAGCGTGGGAAGGAGCGGGAGATCCTCACCTTTGGTCCGGTATGCGTTTTGCCGGAGTATCAGCGCATGGGGTACGGAAAGAGGCTGATGGAGGCATCCTTCCAAAAGGCGGTGGAGATGGGCTACGACACCATTGTAATCTTCGGCGCACCGGGCAACTATGTGAGCCGGGGCTTTAAGAGCTGCAAGAGGTACAACGTCTGCCTGGAGAACGGCTCCTTCCCGGCGGCCATGCTGGTAAAGGAGCTGGTCCCCGGCTCCCTGGACGGCAGGAAGTGGGTGTACCGCCAGAGTCCCGTCTTTGAGTTTAGCGAGGAGGAGGCCCTGGCCTATGACGACACCCTGGAGCCCCTGGAGAAAAAGGAACTGCCCTGCCAAGAGGAGTTCTATATCCTAAGCAGCGCGATGCTGCCGGAATAGACCGATATAAAAAAGCAGGCAGCTCGTCGAAAAAGTAGAAATACCCCAAATTTTGTGTAAGAGCCTCGCGGAGTTCCATCGTCCGCAGACGACAGAATGAAATTTGTTTTTCCGAGGATATGCGCCTGGAAAAAACACTTCTCAGCCTGCAAGTGTGCGAGCACAGCGAGTGCGACGCAGCAGGCTGCAGGTCTTCGAAAGAAATGTTTGCGTTTTGGAGAGGGCCTGTTGACTTTGTCGAAAGGCCTGAGAGGGGGCGCCAGATCGGCGCCCCCTCCTTCTTGTGTTTCCGCTCAATAAATGCTATAATATAATGATTCAGTATGTGCGCCCGAAACAGGGCGGCAAATACCCCTGTATCGGGAGGAACAACATGGAAAAGACCACTACGATCATCCCCCAGGGCGACGTAGAGCGCCAGCTTTGGTACTGCGAACAGGTCGCCGCCGTCACCGCCCAGTGGCCGGAGCGGCCTCTGGCCTTTGTGGACACCTATGGCTGCCAGCAGAACGAGGCGGACAGCGAGCGCATCCGGGGCTATCTGAAAAAGATGGGCTTCGGCTTTACGGACGACGAGGAGCGGGCCCGGATCATCGTCATCAACACCTGCGCCATCCGGGAACACGCCGAGCAGCGGGTGCTGGGCAACGTGGGCGCGCTGGTCCATGTGAAGCGCCGCCACCCGGAGCAGCTGATCTGCCTGTGCGGCTGTATGATGCAGGAGCCTCATGTGGCTGAAAAGATACGCCAGTCCTACCGCCATGTGGACCTGGTCTTTGGCCCCCACGCACTGTGGAAGTTTCCGGAGATGATCTACACCCTGCTGACCCAGCGGGGCCGCATCTTCTCCAACGCTGACGAGGCGGGTTCCATCGCTGAGGGCATTCCGGTAGTCCGCCAGGATAAGGTGAAGGCATGGGTGTCCATCATGTACGGGTGCAACAACTTCTGCTCCTACTGTATTGTGCCATATGTCAGGGGGCGGGAGCGGTCCCGGAGGCCGGAGGATATCCTACGGGAGGTGGAGGAGCTGGCGCGGGAGGGCTATAAGGACATCACCCTGCTGGGTCAGAATGTGAACTCCTACGGCAAGGATTTGGAGGAGCCGATGGATTTCGCCGACCTGCTGGAGCGGGTCAACGCTATCCCTGGGGAGTTTCTCATCCGCTTCATGACCTCTCACCCCAAGGACGCCACCCACAAGCTGTTTGAAACCATGGCTCGGTGTGAGAAGGTGGCCCCCGTCCTCCACCTGCCCTTCCAGGCGGGAAATGACCGGGTGCTGAAGGTGATGAACCGGAGGCATACCAGAGAGCAGTATTTAGAAAAGATTCGGGACCTAAAGTCCCTGATTCCCGATATCGTACTGACCTCCGACATCATCGTGGGCTTCCCTGGGGAGACCACCGAGGAGTTTGAGGACACCTTGAAGGTGCTGGAGGAGGTCCGCTTTGACGCCCTGTTCACCTTCATTTTTTCCCCCCGGGTGGGGACCCCGGCGGCCAACATGGACGATCCCATGCCCCGGGAGGAGAAGCTGGTCAACTTCAACCGGCTGACCGCCCTTCAGGACGCCATCTCCGAGGAGAAGCACCGGGCCTATGTCGGCAGGACCGTGCGCTGTCTGCTGGACGGACTGTCCGACGACGAGCGGTACGACCTTACCGCCCGCACCCCCGGAAACCGCCTGGTCCGAGTGGTGGGCGGCAGATCCGCCCTGGGCCAGTTCCGGGATGTGAAGATCACCGACGCCAACAAGTGGTCCCTGTTTGGGGAGCTGATTGAGTAGAGAGAGAAGAAAGTAGGTGCCCCCTATGCCGGCAGAAACCACCCCCATGATGCAGCAATACCTGGATATCAAGGCCCAGAACCCGGACTCCATCCTGTTTTTCCGGCTGGGCGACTTCTACGAGATGTTCAACGAGGACGCCAAGCTGGTGTCCAAGGAGCTGGACCTGACGCTGACCACCCGGGACCGGAACAAGCCCCCGGAGGAGCGCACCCCCATGTGCGGGGTCCCCTATCACTCCTGTGACAGCTATATCGCCCGGCTCATCGCCAAGGGCTACAAGGTGGCCATCTGCGAGCAGACCGAGGACCCGGCTCTGGCCAAGGGCCTGGTAGACCGAGAGATCATCCGGGTTATCACTCCGGGCACCGTCATCGCCTCCTCCATGCTGGAGGAGGGGAAAAACAACTACATCTGCGCCGTCTACGCCGACTCGGCCGCCTTTGGCCTGTGCCTGTGCGACATCTCCACCGGCGAGGTGTACGCCACCTCTTTCCCCGCCGGAGCGGAGGCCCTGGACCACCTGGAGAACGAGCTGGGTAGATTTCACCCCGCCGAGGCGGTGCTGTCCGACGGGGCGTTTCAGCTTGACGGCCTGGTTCCCTTCCTGCGGGAGCGGCTGGACTGCCCCTGTGAGAACGGTGGGGAGGCCAGGTTCCGCCTGGACGCCGCCCGTCCCCTGGTGGAAAAGCAGTTTAAGGCCGGGCTGGACACCCTGCCTCGGGGGGACGAGGGGGCGGTCCAGGCCGCCGGCGGCCTGCTGACCTATCTCTACGAGACCCAGAAGACAGACCTGTCCCACATCGCCAACTTTACCTACTACACCGCCGAGCAGTTCATGGAGCTGGACCTGACCGCCCGGCAGACCCTGGAGCTCACCTCCACCCTCCGGTCCAAGGACAAGAAGGGCTCCCTGCTGTGGGTGCTGGACAAGACAAAGACCGCTATGGGCGGCCGCCTGCTCCGGGGCTGGATGGAGCGGCCCCTCCTCTCCCCAGTCCAGATCGGCCGGCGGCAGCAGGCCGTGTCCGACCTGGTGGAGGACATCATCACCCGGGAGGAGCTGGCCCTCACCCTGCGGGAAGTCACCGACCTGGAGCGGCTCATCGGCCGGGTGGTCTATGGCTCCGCCGGCGGGAGGGACCTGGTGGCCCTGTCGGGCGGCCTGGCCCGACTGCCCCGTATTCGGGAACTGCTGGGCCACTGTCCCTCCGCCCTGCTCCAGTCCCTCCGGGAGGAGCTGGACGACCTGCCCGAGGTCCGGGACCTGCTGGACCGGGCCCTGGTGGACGAGCCCCCCTTCTCCGTCCGGGAGGGCGGCTTTATCCGGGATGGCTATGATCCGGAGGTGGACGAGCAGCGCAACCTGCTGGAGCACTCCGCCGAGCTGCTGGCCCAGCTGGAGGCCCGGACCAAGGAGCAGACGGGCATCAAGAACATGAAGATCAAGAGCAACAAGGTCTTTGGCTATTACATCGAGGTGGCCAAGTCCCAGATCGACCTGGTGCCCCCTGAGTGGGCCCGGAAGCAGACTACGGTGAACGCCGAGCGGTACATCTCCCAGGAGCTGAAGGAGCTGGAGCACGCCATCCTGTCCGCTCAGGATAAGGTGACCGCCCTGGAGTACCAGATCTTCTGCCAATTAAAGCAGACCGTGTGCGCCCAGGTCCACCGGGTGCAGAAGTCCGCCGCCGCCGTGGCCCAGGTGGACGTGCTCAACTCCTTTGCCGCCGTGGCCGCCGCCAACGGCTACTGTATGCCTCAGGTGGACGCCTCCAACTCTCTGACCATTGTGGAGGGCCGCCACCCCGTTGTGGAAAAGGTGTTGAAAAATGCCCTCTTTGTCCCCAACGATACCCACATGGACTGCGGCCAGGATATGTGCGCCATCATTACCGGCCCGAACATGGCGGGCAAGTCCACCTATATGCGCCAGGTGGCCCTCATTGTCCTCATGGCCCAGATGGGCTCCTTCGTCCCAGCCAAGTCGGCCCATATCGGGGTGGTGGACCGGGTGTTTACCCGCATCGGAGCCAGCGACGACCTGTCCGCCGGCCAGTCCACCTTTATGGTAGAGATGACCGAAGTGGCCGCCCTGCTGAAAAACGCCACCCGGCGATCCCTGCTGATCCTGGACGAGATCGGCCGGGGCACCTCCACCTATGACGGCATGGCCATCGCCCGGGCGGTGCTGGAGCACTGCGCCGACCCCAGGCGGCTGGGGGCCAAGACCCTGTTCGCCACCCACTACCATGAGCTTACCGCTCTGGAGGGCCAGATCCCAGGGGTGAAGAACTACAACATCGCCGCCAAGAAAAAGGGCTCTGACGTCATCTTTCTGCGGAAGATCGTCCGGGGCGGGGCCGATCAGAGCTACGGCGTGGAGGTGGCCAAGCTGGCCGGGGTGCCCGACCGGGTGGTGCGCCGGGCCAGGGAGATTCTGGAGGAATTGGAGGCAGGAGTACCCCAGCCCGCTGCCGGGACACAGCCATCGGTTGAGGAGCAGATCTCCCTGGGCGACCTGGGGGGCCAGACCGTGCTGAAGAAGCTGCGGATGACCGATGTGAACGTCCTCTCCCCCATCGAGGCGTTGAATCTGTTGGCCGAGCTGAAACAGGATCTGGCCCAGTGAGGGGAGCGCCATGGATCGCCGCTATATCGACCGTATCTACTTAAATCAGCCTGTCCCGGCGGACAGCTATCTTGCCTCCCTCCCGGCCGTCCGGGCCCTGGGGGGCCGGGACCACCCCCTGACCTTCCCCGCTCCCGTCACCTTTTTGGTGGGGGAGAACGGCACGGGCAAATCCACTCTGTTGGAGGCCATTGCGGTGGCCTGTGGCTTCAACGCCGAGGGAGGCACCCGAAATTTCAGCTTTTCCACCCGTGACACCCACTCTCCCCTGCACCGCTATCTGACGGTGGGGCGAAGGAGCTACCCACGGGACGGCTTTTTTCTTCGGGCGGAGAGCTTCTATAACGTGGCTACCAACATCGATGAGATGGACGAGGAGCCGGGGCCGGGCGGACGGGTCATTGACAGCTACGGCGGGGTGTCCCTCCACCGGCAGTCCCACGGGGAGAGCTTCCTCTCCCTGGTGGAGCACCGCTTTGGCGGCCAGGGCCTATACCTGCTGGACGAGCCGGAGGCCGCCCTCTCCCCTGCCCGGCTGATGACTCTGCTGGTCCACATCCGCCATCTGGTGGGACGGGACTCCCAGTTTCTCATCGCCACCCATTCCCCGATCCTGATGGCGTACCCCGGCGCCTGTATCTATCAGTTGTCAGAAACAGGGATCTCCCAGGTGAACTATCGAGATACAGAGCACTATCAGCTGACACGGCGGTTTCTGGAGGCCCCGGAGCGGATGATAGAGCTGCTGTTTCAGGAGGAGGGCTGACCATGTCCCGCAAAAACGCCGGAAAAAACAGCCCGGATTCCATATCCCAAATAGCGGCCTTAATACTTATGGCTCTGGGTACTTTGTTTTCTGTGCTGGGCCTGCTGGGGTATGTATTAGACCTGCCCATGAAAGCGGGTGAGGCGCGGGGATTTCTCCCTATGGGACTGGTCATTCTGGCTGTTGGAGGGGCGTGCGACCTGTGGGCACGGAGTAAAAAAGCCGCCCGCATCCGCCTGTTGACGGAGGGACAGCCTGTTCCGGGAGAGATCCTGGAGATCCGGCGCCACATTTTTATCACCTGGAATGAAAATGACTGGATCAATTTTCCGGGAAAGAATTCCCCCTGGAGTGTTTCGTGCCGATACACATGGGAGGGAAGGGAGTACACCGTTCAAAGCCCCCTGATATGGCGGGAGCCGGTCAGATCCGGACCGGTCACTGTTTATCTGGACGCAAAAAAGCCGCGCCGGGCGGCGGTGGATCCGGACAGCGTTGCCACAGTGTTGTAGGCACAGCGGCCTGAACGCCCCACAGCTTAGAACAGAAAAAGAGGTATATCATGCCAAATATCCAAGTGTTAGACCCCCATGTTGCCGACCTGATCGCCGCCGGTGAAGTCGTAGAGCGGCCCGCCAGCGTGGCCAAGGAGCTGATGGAGAACGCCATCGACGCTGGGGCCTCCGCCATCACGGTGGAGATCTCCCACGGAGGAATGACCTTCCTCCGGGTGACGGACGACGGGAAGGGCATCCCCGCCGGGGAGCTGAAAACCGCCTTCCTCCGCCACGCCACCAGCAAGCTGCGCACTGAGTATGACCTGGAGGCCATTGGCACCCTGGGTTTCCGGGGGGAGGCTCTGGCCGCCATCTCCGCCGTGTCCCGTGTGGAGGTGATGACCCGGACAGCGGACGCCCCTCTGGGGGCCTCCCTGGCCCTGGAGGGCGGAGTACCGGGACAGGTGGAGGAGGCGGGCTGCCCCCTGGGCACCACCATGGTGGTGCGGGACCTGTTCTACAACACCCCCGCCCGGCTGAAATTCATGAAAAAGGACGCCGCCGAGGGGGCGGCCGTCTTTGCCGTGGTCCAGCGGGCGGCCCTGTCCCACCCGGAGGTGAGTGTGAAATTTATCAGGGACGGCAAGCAGGAGCTGCTCACCCCCGGTGACGGACAGCTCCAGTCCGCCGTCTATTCTGTCCTGGGCCGGGAGCTGGCACTGGGCTTCCGCCCGGTGAAGGCCAGCGGCGAGGATATGACTGTGACCGGCTTCGTGTCCATGCCCGCCTGCTGCCGGGGCAGCCGGAGCTGGCAGTTCTTTTTCGTCAACGGCCGCCAGGTGAAAAGCCCGCTGATGGCCGCCGCCCTGGAGCAGGCCTATCAAAACCAGAAGATGGTGGGCAAATTTCCAGGCTGTGTCCTCCATCTGGAGTTAAAGCTGTCCGCTGTGGATGTGAACGTCCACCCCGCCAAGACCGAGGTGAAGTTCGGCCAGGAGCGCCAGGTATTTTCCGCCATATACCACGCGGTCCTCTCCGCCCTGGAGAGCGACCGCTCCCACCCCCAGGTGGAGCTGAAAAACACCGTCCTGGCCGGGGTGAGGCCCCAGGACACGGTTACGCCGAACCAGACCCGGCTCGGAGGTCCGTCCTGGGCGGCGGAGGAACGGCAGGGGGAAAGGCCCCCCGTCCTACCCCAGCCCCCCCGCCGGGAGAGCGTCCCGTCCGGCGTGGTCCAGGTCCATGACACCAGCTACCAGGGTCGGCCGGCCGTCCCCGCCGGAGAGAGGAAGCCCGTTGGGCGCTTCAGCCCCAGCCCTCTGGCCGCCGTCCTGACCCCGGCCGCCCCGGCGAGGCGGGAGGAGGCGCCCGGCCGCGCCACAGGGAGCCCCATTCCGCAAAAGGGCGATTCCACCGGGCAGGGGGAGCTGCCCCGTAGGAATCAGGAGGCTCCGCCGCAAGTGACAGTGGCGGAGGAGCGGCCTGGTCAAGAGCGGGACGCCTCCGCCGGGGACACCCCCCTTATCCCCCAGGAGGAGGGCTGGCGCTTGGCCGGGGAGGTGCTCAACACCTATATCATCGTGGAGCGGGGGGACACGGTGTATTTGATCGACAAGCACGCCGCCCATGAGCGGATGAACTTTGACCGGATGAAGGCGTCGGGCTATGACCCCATGGCCCAAAGCCTGCTGGCCCCCGCCATCTGCCGCCTGTCCGCCCAGGAGCGGGAGGTCCTGCTGGCCCACGGGGCGCTGCTGGAGGAGTTCGGCTTTGAGGTGGACCAGCTGGGGCAGGACCTGGCGGTCCGTCAGGCCCCCTTTGACGTGGCGGTGGAGGATATCCCCGCCACTCTGGAGGAGATCGCCCAAAAGCTGCTGACTACGGGCGGGGCGGACCCCGCCGCCGCCCGGGATGAGCTGCTCCACACCATGGCCTGCAAGGCGGCCATCAAGGGGGGCTGGAAGACCAGTCTTCAGGAGCTGGAGCGGGTGGCCCAGGCGGTCATGGAGGGCAGCGTAAAATATTGTCCTCACGGTCGGCCGGTAGCCATCGAGCTGACGAAAAAGGAATTGGAAAAACAGTTCAAAAGAGCCTGATAGGGCAATATTTTACAGGCGCAGCCGCCGCAGGGGGGAATCTATTTTCCCCCGAGGAGAAATCAAAAAAGGGCTCCCGGCGTGGAAGCCCCCTTTCCATAAGGAAACGGAGCGTCGAAAAGCGAGGGGCGGCAGACCGCCCCCGGTGGTTGGAGGTGAAGATCCATGGCGATCGAATGGAATCGGTATCTGGCGCGCTACCAGCAGGAGCGGGGCGGCTATTTCTTCGGCAACGGAGACTCCTGCTGGGACGGATATCTGGTACTGGCGGAGGGGGAAAAGACCCCCCTTCTGGTCTGGTTTGACACGGAATTCACCGGAGGGAGCAGCAGAGACGTGCTGAGGGCCCGGACCATGGTGTGGCTGGATGGGGAGTATACGTTACACATCCGGGCCAAGAGCGTGGTGGGGGCGGGGGTTCAGAACGTGATGGGTCTCGTGGGCGGAGATATGGAGTTTGGATATCCTGAGGCCACCCGTGGCCGGATCATCACCACCAACAGCCCCGCCTTTACCAAGCTGGTGCTGGGAGATCTGGCCCTCCGCAACGCTTTGGCTATGCGGGAAAAAGATTCCATCCAGGTGGGAGAGGCCCCCCAGGGCGGGGGCTGGCATAGGATAGAAGTCAATGCCGGCGATGTGTTCGGCACAATAGGGGGCGCCTCCCCCTGGATCAATGAGGCTATGGCCGCTGATACCCTCTATATGGACCCGGAGGACAAGGAAGCCCTTTTACAGGCAGGCAGCAGGTGCTTTAATACTCAAATGGACGGGTTTTTAGGGCTCCTCCGGGCGGCGCGGGACGGGGTGACCATGTGGCCTATGCCCAAGACAACGTAACTGACAGCGGAGGTGGCTCTTATGCCCCCAAAAATCTTAGTCATCAGCGGCCCCACCGCCTCCGGCAAGACAAAGCTGGCGGTGGCGCTGGCCAAGGCCCGGGGCGGCGAGGTGGTGTCCGCCGACTCCATGCAGATCTACCGCCGCATGGACATCGGCACCGCCAAGCCCACCCATGAGGAGATGGAGGATGTGCCCCACCATATGCTGGATGTGGCCGAGCCGGAAGAAAACTTCTCTGTGGCCCGGTATGTGGACATGGCCGCCCGCTGTGTGGACGACATTCTCGCCCGGGGCGGTCTGCCCATCGTGGCCGGAGGGACCGGACTGTATATCGACTCCCTGCTTTCCGGGCGGACCTTCGCCCACTTTGACCCGGACAGCGCCCTCCGTGCCCAACTGGAGGAGCGGGTCCGGCGGGAGGGGGGCCAGGCCCTGCTGGACGAGCTGGCCAGGGCGGACCCGGATACCGCCGCCCGCCTCCACCCCAACGATGAGAAGCGGATCGTCCGTGCCCTGGAGGTCTATCTGTCCACGGGAAAGACCATCACCCAGCACAACAGGGAGACCCTCGCCCTGCCCCCCCGCTATGACGCCCTGACCATCACCCTGGCCTTTCAGCGCCGGGAGGATATGTGGGCCCGCATCGACCGCCGGGTGGACGAAATGATGGAACGGGGGCTGGCACAGGAGGTCCGCTCCCTGCTGGACAGCGGCGTGCCGGAGAAGTGCACTGCCATGCAGGCCATCGGCTATAAGGAGATGGCCGCCGCCCTGCGGGGGGACGGGGATGTGGACCGGGCCGCGAGGGAGATCCAGCTGCGCTCCCGTCAGTACGCCAAGCGGCAGCTCACCTGGTTCCGCCGGAACGGGGCGGCCAAATGGATCACCTGGGACTCTGAGCCAAATTTTGCCCAGGCCCTCCAGGTTTCGACAGGATATCTGGAAGATTTTGGTATATAGTGGAAGCACTCAAGGGTGGAAAACAAATCGGGTTTCCCCCTTAAAGAAAAAAGGAGTGCTACATATCATGCAGAAAACCAACAACCTTCAAGAGATCTTCCTGACCCAGGTCCGCCGGGACCGCCGGCCCGTCACCATGTTTTTGATGAACGGCTTTCAGATGCGGGGCTATGTCACCGGATTTGACGCCTTTACTGTAGTGCTGACCAGCGATGGCAAGCAGCAGATCATTTATAAACACGCCATTTCCACCATCGTTCCGGAGCGGCCGGTGCCCCTGTGCGAGCCCGGGGAGGGAGACTAATCTGCTGCTTGCCGCGGGAGCGCCAGCGACCCGCGCGAAGCGCGTAAAATTGCCGGCCGAGCCGGCAATTTCCGGAGGGGCAATTCATTTGCCCCGAGGATATAAAAAAACGGGACCCCATGGGGGCTTGCCCCCCATGGGAAAAGCAGCAGATCATTTATAAACACGCCATTTCCACCATCGTCCCGGAGCGGCCTGTGCCCCTGTGCGATCCGGGGGAGCAGGAATGACCACCGCCTGTCCCAAGGGCGGTCTAGTGGCTCCAGGGCTGTGAATTGCGGGGCCTCCGGGGTTCCGCCGGGGCAGGCACGCTGTACAGAAAGAGAGAATACCCATGAAGCAAGGACAATCTGTCATCACACTGGTGATGGTCCTCATCGCCGGGGCGCTGGCCATCTACTTTGGCTACTACGTCTTTGACACCTTGAACGACCCCTTCACCACCACTCTGGCCTACTCCTACACGGTCAACGACAGCGTGGAGGCCGATGGCCTGCTGGTCCGTGAGGAGAAGGCGCTGTCCGGTCAGGCCGGCATCCTGGACGTGACCCGGACCGAGGGAGAGAAGGTGGGCGTGGGCCAGACCGTGGCTCTCATCTACCGGGACAGCCAGGCCCAGGCCGACCAGGCCGAGCTGGACAGGCTGTCCATGGAGATCGAGCTGCTCCAATATGCCGCCGCCCAGAGCGGCGACGTGGAGTCGGCCGCCCGGCTGGATGAGGATATCCTCCAGTCCGTGGTATCTCTGCGGGCCTCTACGGCCCTGGGGGACTACGCCGATCTGGAGGATCAGGTGCGAGAGGTAAAGAGCGGCGTCCTGAAGCGGGGCTATACCTACGGCGACGGCCTCACCTCCGCCGATTTGACGGCCCAGCTCCAGAGCCTGAAGAGCCAGCGTTCCGCCCTGTACAAGCAGTCTTCCGGGGCCACGACCCGGATCACCGCCGACCGGTCCGGCGTGTTCTCCAGCCTGGTGGACGGCTATGAGAGCTTGCTGACTCCGGAAACGGTGTTCCAGCTCACCCCCTCCTCCCTGGCCGCCATGATGGACAGCCAGAGCGCCGACGAGGGCGCGGTGGGCAAGCTTATCACCTCCGACCGGTGGTACTTTGCCGCCAGCCTGCCCAACGAGGCGGCGGAGCGGCTGCGGGAGGGGGGAACGGCCCTCCTCCGGTTTACCGGGGACTTCTCCCAGGACGTGGACATGCGGGTGGAGCAGGTGGGTCCCACAGAGGGAGAGGTGACCCTGGTGGTCTTTTCCTCGGACCGGTATCTGGCCCGTACCACTCTGCTGCGCCATCAGACGGCAGAGCTGATTTTTGAGAGCTTCTCCGGCCTGCGGGTGCCCAAGGAGGCGGTCCGCATGATAAAATCTACCCAGAAAGATGAGGAGACCGGCGAGGAGCGGGAGGTCAGCAAGCTGGGCGTCTATGTGCTGGTGGCCGGCCGGGCGGAGTTTAAGGGCATCCAGGTGGTGACGGAGGGCGGCGACTACTATGTGGTCAAGCCTACTTCCACCAGCAGCGATGCCCTGCGGGCCGGGGATGAGGTCATCACCCAGGCCATCGGACTGTTTGACGGCCAACTGCTTCAATTCTAGAGAGGATTAAAAGGGGAAGATCCCTTGAGATAGAGAGAAGGTCATATTTTATGGAGCTGGCACAAAATATTCAGGCGGTGCGGGCAAAAATCGCCCAGGCGGCGGCTGACGCCGGCCGGACGCCGGGTGAGATCACCCTGTGTGCCGCCACCAAGGTACAGACGGACGAAACCATCCGGGCGGCTATTGCCGCCGGGGTCCAGGTGTGCGGGGAAAACCGGGTTCAAGAGCTGACCGCCCACCTGGAGGCCGGGGCCTATGAGGGGGCCAGGGTCCACTTTATCGGCCACCTCCAGACCAACAAGGTCAAGCAGGTGGTGGGAAAGGTGGAGCTCATCCATTCGGTGGACTCGGAGCGCCTGCTCCGGGCCATCCACAGCCAGGCGGAGAAGTTGGGCATCGTCCAGGACATCTTGCTGGAGGTCAACATCGCCGGCGAGGAGAGCAAGGGAGGCTGCTCCCCTCAGGAGGCGGAGGAGCTGGCCCAGCTGACGGCCCAGCTTCCCCATGTCCGGCTCCGGGGCCTGATGGCTATTCCTCCGGTCTCACTGGAAATTGGTTCCAACCGGCCATATTTTCAGGCCATGCGACAGCTTTTTGTTGACATAAAGGAGAAAATGTCGGATAATCAAGCTAGTATAGACTGTCTGTCCATGGGGATGAGCGGCGACTACGCCGACGCCATCGCCGAGGGATCTACTCTTGTCCGGGTGGGCACCGCCCTGTTTGGGCCCCGGCCTCCCATGGGCACGCCCCGGACGGACATACACAAATGACGCGCTGAAGAAAAGAGGAACGTGTGATGGGACTTTTTGACGAATTTAAGCGTTTGGCCCACCCCTATGAGGACGAGGAGCCCGACGACGACTTTGATGGCTTTGACGACTTCGACGCCCCCGCCCCACGGGCAGAGCGCCGGGAGCGGCCCGAGCGGTTGGAGCGGTCCTCCCGGAATGTGGACACCCTGTACGGCTCCTCCCAGGAGGAGGAGCGCCGGAGCAACAAGGTGGTCAACATCCGGGCGGCGACCCAGCTCCAGGTGGTGCTGGTCAAACCGGAGAAGTTTGAGGACGCCTCCGCCATCGCCGACCATCTGCGGGAGAAGCGAACGGTGGTGCTGAACCTGGAGTCCACCAACAAGGAGATCGCCCGCCGCCTGCTGGACTTCCTGTCCGGCGTGGCCTACGCCAACGAGGGCAAGATCAAAAAGGTGGCCATCTCCACCTATATCATCACCCCTTACAACGTGGATATCCTGGGCGACCTGATCGACGAACTGGAGAACAACGGGCTATATTTCTGAGATTGCCGCCCAAGCCCCGTCACGGATGGGGCGGCGCGGCAAGCGCCGTAAATTGGAAGGGCCGGCATACCCGTCGGCCCGCTTCCCTTTTGGCAGTAGAAAGATTTTAGGAGGGATCACACTATGCTTACGCCCCAGGAAGTGTCTGAGCGCGCCTTTCAAAAGGCCACCTTCAACGGCTACAATATGTCCCAGGTGGACGAATTTTTGGATATTCTGACGGCGGATTACTCCGCCCTGTACAGCGAGAACGCCGTGCTGAAAAGCAAGATGAAGGTGTTGGCCGACAAGGTGGAGGAGTACCGGGCCACCGAGGACGCCATGCGGCAGGCCTTTATGATCGCCCAGCGCCGGGCGGATGATCTGGTCCGGGAGGCGGAGCAGAAGCGTGCCGCCCTGATCCACGAGGCGGAGGGCGAAGCGCGCCAGCGTATGGAGAGCATTACCAAGGAGGTGGAGGCGGAGGAGTTCCGGCTTCAGCAGGCCAAGAACGCCACCGCCGCCTTTGTGGATAAGCTGCGGGCCATCCACGCCAAGCAGGAGGAATTTTTGGACCAGCTGGGCGAGATGTGTCCCGACGCCCAGCCCCAGCCGGCCCCTGATCCGGTGGAGGAAACGGTGTCCGAGATAGACGACAATGTTCAGCGATTGCTGAACCAGGCCATGCTGGAGGCCACGGCGGAGAATTTGAAGGCCCGCCAGGAGGCGGAGGAGGAGCCTGAGGATCTGGAGGATACCGCCGAGTTTGGCCCCGTGCCGGGCGGCGAGGCGGAGGACGAAGATGAGGAGGATCTGCCCCCAGTCCGGGGCAGCCGCATTAACTTCGGTGAGCTCCAGTTCGGCCGAGACTATGAGATCAAATGAAGAGAGCCGGACTTGTCCGGTGTGAAATAAGCGGCCTCTCAACCGATTTCCGGCTGAGAGGCCGCTTCACGCTGTCCATCTTCCGCGCCGCCGCGGAGGAGGGTAAAGATGGGCTCCTCCTGAGGCGGGGTCCCCCCCGCCGCCTGCCATCCAGCGGCAAAGGCCAGACGGGCCAGGGTGAACATCTGGTTCGCCGCCTCGTCATAGTCCCTCCGCTCTAAAAAGCAGGAGAAGGCGGCTTCAAAATCATTGGAATACATATGCATCACCTCTTTTAGTACGATTATAGGCGATTCGATAGGATTCGTCAATATTAAATACTATTTGATAGTATAGTCGTATATGGTGATAAGTATGAAGCCGCTTAAAACAAAAATCAGTATTACATTGGATGACCCGGTACTGGAGCAGACAAAGCGCCTGGCTGAAAGAGAGGACCGCTCTTTGTCCAGCTATATCAATCTGCTCCTGAAGGCCCATCTGGAGCGGATGGAAAAAAACGGGGCTGACGGGGCCAAAAAACCGTAAATTCCCTTGACAACGGGGAAAAACTGTCATACAATACGCTTCAAAGCAAGGACAGAGAATAGTACCCAGCGGCGGGGCTTCAGAGAGAGGATGGCTGGTGAAAATCCTCCAAAGCCGCGAAGGGAAGGCGCCTCTGGAGCGCGGGCAGGAAATGGCCCGCCGGTCCCCCCGCCGTTACCGGGAACGAAGCGCGTGTCAGCCAGACACGAATTCAGGTGGAACCGCGGATATTTGTAACATATTCGCCCTGAGCCCAAAGGGCTCGGGGCGCTTTTTTTGCTCTGAGCCAATCAAACAGTATGATGAAAAGGAGCAGTTACCATGAAAAACACCGAAAAGACCATGGAGAAGATCGTCAACCTGTGTAAGGGCCGGGGCTTCATTTTCTCCGGCAGCGAGATCTACGGCGGACTGGCCAACACCTGGGACTACGGCCCCCTGGGTGTGGAGCTGAAAAACAATGTGAAAAAGGCATGGTGGAAGAAGTTCGTTCAGGAGAACCCCTACAACGTGGGCCTGGACGCCGCCATTTTGATGAATCCCCAGGTGTGGGTGGCCTCCGGCCACGTGGGCGGCTTCTCCGACCCCCTGATGGACTGCAAGGAGTGTAAGGAACGCTTCCGCGCCGACAAGGTCATCGAGGATTGGTGCCAGGAGAACAGCTTTGACCTGGGCCACAGCGTGGACGCCATGAGCCAGGCCCAGATGAAGGAGTTTGTGGAGGAGCACAACATCCCCTGCCCCTCCTGCGGCAAGCACAACTGGACCGACATCCGCCAGTTCAACCTGATGTTCAAGACCTTCCAGGGTGTTACCGAGGACGCAAAAAACACCGTCTACCTCCGCCCCGAAACCGCCCAGGGCATCTTTGTCAACTTCCAGAACGTCCAGCGCACCACCCGCCGGAAGCTGCCCTTCGGCGTGTGCCAGGTGGGCAAGTCCTTCCGCAACGAGATCACCCCCGGAAACTTCACCTTCCGTACCCGTGAATTTGAGCAGATGGAGCTGGAGTTCTTCTGCACCCCCGGCACCGAGCTGGAATGGTTCGCCTACTGGAAGGACTTCTGCCATCAGTGGCTGTTGAACCTGGGCATGAGGGATGAGAATTTACGCCTGCGGGACCACGACCCGGAGGAGCTGTCCCACTACTCCAACGCCACCACTGACTTTGAGTTCGTATTCCCCTTCGGCTGGGGCGAGCTGTGGGGCGTGGCCAGCCGGACCAACTTCGACCTGACCGCCCACCAGAACACCTCCGGCAAGGACATGACCTACTTCGACCAGGAGAAGAACGAGCACTATATCCCCTATGTGGTGGAGCCCTCCCTGGGCGCCGACCGGGTGACACTGGCCTTCCTGGTGGACGCCTATGACGAGGAGGTGGTGGATGCCGAGAAGAACGATGTCCGCACTGTCCTGCGCCTCCACCCTGCCCTGGCCCCCTTCAAGTGCGCCGTGCTTCCCCTGTCCAAGAAGCTGGCCGACAAGGGCCGGGAGATCCAGGCCGAGCTGTCCAAGTATTTCATGGTGGACTACGACGACGCCGGCTCCATCGGCAAGCGTTACCGCCGGCAGGACGAGATCGGCACCCCCTACTGCATCACTGTGGACTTCCAGACCGTGGGCAGCGACACCGATGAGGCGGACAACGCCGTTACCATCCGGGACCGGGACACCATGGAGCAGGTCCGTGTTCCCATCAGCGAGCTGAAGGGCTGGCTGGAGGAGAAGCTGGCCTATTAAGCAGACGGCCGCCACCTGCTCCATGCCGCCTGCTGAAGCGGCGGTTTAAAAATTCGACCGCAGGGAGAATTTCCGGAGGGCGGATCCATTCCGTCCGAGGATTTTAATTGCCTTGGGGCCCCACACAAAGCGAGCTTTGTGTGGGAGCGCAGGTCCGTGTTCCCATCAGCGGGCTGAAGGGCTGGCTGGAGGAGAAGCTGGCCTATTGATCTGCCCCTCCGCCCCGCAATCAGGCCCTCCGTGCCGCCCATGACCTCCATGGGCGGCGCTTTCTTTTGCCTCCGGTGGTTGCGGACCGGCCTGGGATACGGTATAATCCATTTGAATAGAAGTGGTACCAACTTGGAGGAGGGGCTTTGTTATGCTGTTGAAGATACTGGCCGTGGGGGATGTGGTGGGCGAGGGAGGCCAGGATATCCTGGCCCGCCGGCTGCGGGAGCTGCGGGAGGACACCGGGGCCCACTTTGCCGTGGTCAATGGGGAGAACGCCTCTGGTGTGGGCATCACCCCCGCCCAGGCCCGGCGGATGCTGGAGGCGGGGGCCGACGTTATCACCCTGGGCAACCACACCTGGAACCGTATCCAGATCGGCGAATTTTTGGACAAGGACCCCCATATCCTCCGTCCGGCCAACTACGCCGGCCGGGTGCCGGGCCGGGGAATGGGGATATACCAGTGCCAGGGCCAGCGCGTCGCTGTCCTGAACCTGATGGGCCGGGTGGAGCTGAACCCCAACCTGGATAGCCCCTTTAAGGCCACCAATTTCCTCCTCCGGGGGCAGGACTACGACCTGGCCCTGGTAGACTTCCACGCCGAGGCCACCAGCGAGAAGGGGGCCATGGCCTGGTATCTGGATGGGAGGGTCCAGGCCGTCTGGGGCACCCACACCCATGTGCCCACCGCCGACTGCCAGATCCTGCCCAAGGGCACGGGCTTTGTCACCGACCTTGGAATGACAGGTCCCAAGCGGTCCGTGCTGGGCATACGGCCGGAGCACTCCATCAATCTGTTCCTGGGAGGACTGCCCCGGCGGTATGAGGAGGCGGAGGGGAACTGCAAGCTCAACGCCTGCCTGTTTACCATCGACACGGAGAAGAAGCGGTGCGTGGAGGTCCGCCGGGCGGACCTGGAGGAATAATCATGATTAGAATAATCCATGGGGCTGACTTCCACCTGGACAGCCCCTTTTCTGGCCTCTCCCCGGACCAGGCGGCACGGCGGCGGGGAGAGCAGAGGGAGCTGCTGGGCCGCATGGCCCAGGCGGCACGGGAGAGGGCGGCCGACCTGGTGCTGCTGGCCGGAGATCTGCTGGACTCGGAGCGGGTCTTTCAGGAGACGGCTCAGGCCCTGGCCCGGGCCCTGGGGGACATCCCCTGCCCGGTGTTCCTCTCTCCGGGAAACCACGATTTCTGGTCCCCCCGGTCGGTGTACGCCACCCTGGACTGGCCGGAAAACGTCCATATTTTCTCCTCCCCACAGATGGAGGCGGTAGAGCTGCCCCAGTTGGGCTGCACGGTCTGGGGCCGGGCCTTTTATGACAGCCGCCAGACAGACAGCCCGCTGGCCGGCTTCCGGGCCCCAGAGGGGAAGGGTGTGCAGATCATGTGCGTCCACGGCGACACGGCGCCCCAGAGCGAGTATGGGCCCCTCTCCCCCGCCGAGATCGAGACCAGCGGCCTGGACTACCTGGCCCTGGGCCATATCCACCAGGGGAGCGGCCTGCGGCGGGCGGGCCGGACCTTCTGGGCCTATCCCGGCTGCCCGGAGGGCCGCGGCTTTGACGAGCTGGGACAGAAGGGCGTGCTCTATGTAGAGCTGGAGGAGGACCGGGCCCAGGCCCAGCTCCTCCCCCTGGGCCGCCGCCGGTATGAGATTCTGCCGGTGGATGTTACGGGAAAGGAACCGCTGGAGGCCGTACTGGCCGCCCTGCCCCAGGACACCAGCGAGCACATTTACCGCATTGTGCTCACCGGCGAGGGAGAGAGCCCAAATCTGCCGGCGCTGGAGCGGGAACTGGCTCCCCGGTTTTACGGCCTGACCCTCCGGGACCAGACAAGACTGCCCACAGACCTGTGGAAACGGCGGGAGGAGGACACCCTGACTGGCCTCTTTCTCCGGGCCATGTGGACAAAATGTCAAGAGGAGCCGGAGGAGCGGACCTATCAGATGGCCGCCCGGTTCGGCCTGGCCGCCCTGGAGGGCGGGGAGGATGTGTCCCTATGAAGATAAGATCCATGACGGCCACTTTCGGCAAGCTGGACCACGCCCGGCTGGAGCTGGGGGATGGCTTAAATCTGATCTATGCCCCCAACGAGGGGGGCAAATCCACCTGGGCCGCCTTTTGGAAGGCTATGCTCTATGGCATCGATACCCGGGACCGGGATAAAAAGGGGTATTTGGCGGACAAGAACCGGTATCAGCCCTGGTCCGGCGCCCCCATGGAGGGGACTATGGACCTGGAGTGGCAGGGCCGGGACATCACCCTCCGCCGGGGTCCCAAGGGCAGCGCTCCCTTCGGGGCCTTTTCCGCCGTCTACACCGGGACGGAGGAGGCGGTCCCCGGCCTGACTGCCGCCAACTGCGGCGAGCTGCTCACCGGTGTGGGACGGGAGGTCTTTGAGCGGTCGGCCTTCATTGGATCGGGTGGAGACCTGGCGGTTACAGCGGCCCCGGAGCTGGAGCGGCGTATTGCCGCGCTGGTGTCCTCCGGGGAGGAGGACGTGTCCTACTCCCAGACCGAGGGGAGGCTGCGGGAGTGGCTCAACCGCCGAAAGGTCAACCGAAGCGTGGGGCTGATCCCCAGGCTGGAGGGAGAGCTGCGGGAGGTGGACCAGGCCCTGGAGCAGTTGGAGGAGCTGTCCGGCCGCATCGCCCTGCTGGAGGGGGAGCGGACCGCCCTGTCCGCCCGTAGAGACCTGCTGGCCGCCGAGCGGGCGACCCACCGCCGATTGGCCCAGCGAGAGCTGGACCGGCGCTTTGCCCAGGCCAGGGAGGAGCTTGAGGCGGCCAGGAGCCAACTGGCCACCCTGGAGGGGGAGACGGCCAAATACGGCCCGCTGCCCGACAAGGACCTGCTGAAGAAGGCACAGGGAGAGCTGCAATATTTGAAGGTGCTGGACGAGGAACTGCGCCAGGGCGAGGCGGCCCGGAAGGAGGCGGAGGAGGTCTATGTCCAGGCACAGATCGCGGCCCAGGACGACCGCTTTCCTGGCATGACCTGGGAGGAGGGGGTCCAGGCCGTCCAGAAGGCCCTGTCCGACTACAACACCGGTCTGGCCACCGCGCGGGTCAAGGGGATGGCATCCAAGCTGTTCCCTGCTCTGGGCCTGCTGTTTGCCCTGATTGCCGGTGTGGTCGGCGGGGTCCGGGAGGGACAACTGCTGTCCTATCCCCTCTACGCCGGGGGCTTCATCTTTCTGCTCACCTTGATGGCGGGGTTTGTCAACCACACCGGCCGACGGGCCTGGGAGGACCGGTGCGCCAAGCTGCTGGAGCGGTACCGGGTGCAGTCCCCCCAGGAGCTGGAGGAACTGGCCCAGGACTACCGGCGGCGGTGCCAGGCGGCGGAAGAGGCGGCCCGCCAGGTTCGGACCATCCGGGGAACGTTGAGCGACCGGCAGGCCCGCCGGGACAACAGCCGGACGGACCTGTTGGACTTTGTCCACACTTTCTCCCCCCAGGTCACCGACCTGTTCGGCTGCTCCGCCGCCCTGTCCAGAGGGCTGAATCTGGACCACGAGCTGTCCCTGGCGCGGGAGCGGGTGGAGGAGCGCCGCCGCCGTCTGGATGACTTAGAGGCCCAGGGAGGCGGGCTGCCTGAACCCGTTGGAGAGGCGGAGCCCCCCGCCCGGACACCGGAGGAAACAGAGCGGGCCCTGGCGGAGACGGAGCGCCGGCTGGCCCAGACTGACCAGGACCTGAATCAGGCCCTGGGACAGCGGAAGGCGGTGGGCGATCCGGCGGCCCTGGCTGCCCGTCGGGAGGAGCTGGCTGCCCAACTGGACCGCCGACAGGAGGAATATCGTGCCCTGGCTGTTGCGCTGGAGGCACTGAAAGAGGCCAACGCCCAGCTCCAGCAGCGATTCTCCCCGGAGCTGAACCGGCTGTCCGGCCAGTATCTGGCCCGGCTCACCGGGCAGCGGTACCAGTCGGTGGCACTGAACCGGGAGCTGGAGGGTGCTGCCGCCCGGATAGAAGATGTGTCGCCTAGAAACGCGCTGTTCCTGTCCCGAGGGACCGCGGACCAACTGTACCTGTCGGTGCGGCTGGCGGTGTGCGGCCTATGTCTGCCTGAGAAGCCCCCCATCCTGCTGGACGACGCCTTGGCCGCCTTTGACGACAGGCGGATGGTCCTGGCGCTGGAGTTGCTGGAGGAGCTGGCCCGTGAGCAGCAGGTCCTCCTCTTTACCTGCCAGCGCCGGGAAGGGGCTGCCCTGGAGGGGACGTCTGCGGTTACCCGGTTGGAATTATAAGTTGAATTTGGATGGAAAAGCGGCTATAATAGCAGGGCTTCACGGTGATACAGAAGGAGGGATACCCTTTGTCAGAAGAGATGGATCAGTTCCTGGACCAGAAGGACGAGGAGCCCCAGGAGGTGCGGCCTCTGGGGTCGGAGCTGTATGAGTGGCTCCAGATGCTGATGGGCTGTGTCCTGGCCGCGGTGCTGCTGTTTACCTGCTTGGGCCGTCTGACCCGGGTGGATGGAGAGTCTATGAACAACACCCTGCAGCACGGGGAGATGATGCTGGTCTGGTCCCTGGGCTACCAGCCCCAGCAGGGGGATATCGTGGTCGTCAACAAGACCACGGCTGAGTTTTTAGGGGGCAAGGCCATCGTCAAGCGGGTCATCGCCACCGGCGGTCAGACCGTGGATATCGACTATGGCACCAGTACGGTCTATGTGGACGGGGTGGCTCTGGACGAGCCCTATATCAGAGAGCCTATGGGGGTGCCCTATACCCCCTCCGCCTACGACTCCACGGGAGTTCAGACCCACTGGGAGGTGCCTGAGGGCTCTATCTTTGTGATGGGAGATAATCGGAACAAGTCTACCGACAGCCGGGATGCCCGGCTTGGCGCCATCGACGAGGATTATGTGCTGGGCAAGGTGGTGTGCGGCCTGTGGCCCCCTTCCAAGATCGGTCCCCTGTAACGGAATATCGGCTTCAGCCCGTCCGCGCCCGGCGCGGGCGGGCTATTTTTTACGGAAAACCGCCGGCTGCACAGGGATTTGTTGCAATCACAGGGGGATTGGTGTAAAATAACAGGGAACTGTCACGGGTGGAGAGGGGTCTCCTCCCCTCTGACGAAACTGAAATACAGATGCGGGAAAGGAGCGCATAGTATGGACGACAAGGTGAAGGAACTGCTGGATAAGATCCGCGGCACTGCCTCTGTGGCCGCCGACGCCGCCGCCGACACCGCCAGGGTGGCGGGTAAGAAGGCGGGCCAGATGGTGGACGTGGCCAAGCTGAATGTCCAGCTCTTTGATCTGAACGGAGATTTCAACGACATCCTGCGCCGACTGGGCCAGGTGATGTATGACACCCACAGGGGCCAGACCCCTGAGGGAGACCCGGTGACAGAGCTGCTGGCCGAGGCCGATGAGACCGCGGCCAAGGTGGAGGAGGTCAAATCCCGCATCGCCGACCTGCGCCAGTCCCGCAGCTGCCCCGCCTGCGGCGCGCCCTGCGGTAAAGGGGACAAGTTCTGCCGCAGCTGCGGCGCCTCTCTGTAAGGAGGGGGCCATGGGCTATACGATGGAGCAATACCGGACCAGCGCCAAAGCGATCCGGGACCGCCTTGGAGACTTTATCCCTAAGGTGGCCATGGTGTTGGGCTCCGGTCTAGGCTATATGGGGGACGAGGTGGAGGGTGCCGTCGCCATCGATTACTTGGATATTCCCAACTTTAAGGCATCCACCGCGCCGGGACACAAGGGGCGGCTGGTCTTCGGCACTCTGGAGGGGCAGCGGGTGGCGGTCATGCAGGGCCGAACGCACCACTACGAGGGCTACTCCTATGAGGAGGTGTCCTACGCCGTCCGGGTGCTGCGCCTGCTGGGGTGTGACACCCTGATCGTCACCAATGCCGCCGGATGCGTCAACACCAGCTGGCAGGCCGGGGACCTGATGCTCATTACCGACCACATCAAGATGTTTTCCGAGTCTCCCCTCCGGGGGGAAAATCTGCCCGAGTTCGGGGTCCGATTCCCCGATGCCTCCCATCTGTACACCCCCCGCCTCCGGGAGCTGGCCCGCCAGACGGCCCAGGAGCTGGGCATTCCTCTGCGGGAGGGGGTCTACTTCTACTGCTACGGGCCTCAGTATGAGACCCCGGCAGAGGTCCGGGCCGCCCGCGTCCTGGGGGGCGACGCCGTGGGCATGTCCACCGCGCCGGAGGTCATCGTGGCCGGCCACTGTGGCATGGAGGTGCTGGGCCTGACTCTGCTGTCCAATATGGCTGCCGGCATCCTGGACCAGCCTCTCAGCGAGCAGGAGGTGCTGGAGGCCGGCGAGGCGGCCCGTGAAAAGTTCTCCGGTCTGGTGCGGGCGTGTCTGAGGAAGATGTGATCTCTTTGCCCGGCGATGAAAGGTGGCTTTGTCCATGATTACGATCTTCAACCGCGCAGAGCTGTTCCTGACCTATGACCTCAGCCGCTTTAACCAGGTGCGCGACACCCTGGAGGGGGCGGGGCTCGACTATATCTACCGGAGCAAGGATCTGACCAGCCCCACTATGTGGGAGGGGCTGTGCGGCGGCAGCAGCCGGGGCCGCACCGGCACCTTCGGTATGAACGACGGGGCCTGGGTGGAATATAAGCTCTATGTCCGCCGGAAGGATCTGGACTGGGCCAGAGCGATACTGAGAGGGATCTGATATGTCACTGTTGTTGGAACATGTCACCGCTGTGACCATGGACTCGGCCCAGCCGGTCCTGAAAGACGCCTTTGTAGCGGTGGAGGGCACAAAAATCTCCTCGGTGGGTACTGCCCGCCCCCAGGGGGAGTTTGACCGGGTCATTGACGGGACTGGCAAGGTGCTCATGCCCGGCCTGGTCAACGCCCACACTCACGTGGCCATGGCCCTCCTGCGGGGATACGGCGGCGGACACGACCTGTACCACTGGCTGAACGACTATATCTTCCCGGCCGAGGACAAGCTGGATGCCCGATGCGTTGCCGCGGGCACCGCTCTGGGGCTGGCCGAGATGATTGCTAGCGGCACTACCTGTATCGCGGATATGTATATGTACACCGACGCCATCGCCAAAACTGTGCTGGAGGCGGGCATCTCCGCCAATCTGTCCTGCGGCGGGGTCTATTTTGGCGCGCCGGAGGACTTTTCTCCTGACAAGTGCGGCGACTGCCAAAACCAGCTTCGGCTGGTGGAGGAGTGGCATGGCGCCGGTGAGGGGCAGATCCTAGTGGACGCATCCATTCACGCGGAGTATACCTCCTGTCCCTCACTGTGGGAGTGGACGGCTGACTTTGCCCGGAGGCATGGCTTAGGGATGCAGGTCCACATCTCTGAGACCCAGTCAGAGCATGAGAACTGCTGGAAGAAATATGGGAAAACCCCCGTCGCCCTCCTGGACCAATACGGAGTGTGGGAGCGGGGGGGTATCGCCGCCCACTGTGTCTGGGTGTCTGACCAGGATATGGACATCATGGCCCAGAAACACATCACCGCCGTCCACAACCCGGTCTCCAATTTGAAGCTGGCCTCCGGCGTGGCCCGAGTTCCCCAGATGCTAAAGGCCGGGGTCAACGTGGCCCTGGGGACCGACGGGGTGGCCTCCAACAACAGTCACGACCTGTTTGAGGAGATCAAGCTGGCCGCCCTCATCCACAAGGGAGTCGGCCTGGACCCGGAGGCGGTCACGGCCCAACAGGCCCTGGAGATGGCCACGGTCAATGGGGCCAGGGCCCTGGGCCTGGATACCGGAGTCATCGCCCCCGGCAAGACGGCCGACCTGATCCTGGTGGACTTTTCCGCCCCCAACCTGTTCCCCTGTCACGACGCGGTGGAAAACTTGGCCTTTTCTGCCCGAGGTTCCAACGTGGTCATGAATATGGCCAGGGGGAAGGTCATATATGAGAAGGGGGAATTTTTCACCCTGGATCTGGAGAAGATCCGGGCCGAGGTGGAGGGCTACGCCCTGCCCCGAATCTTTGGCATATGAAGCGATACCCACGGAGAGGTGGGAAAGCGGAGCTCTCTCCCCTCTCTGTGCCCAGCATAAAGGAGGCTGCCTATGTCCCAACGAGATACCGCCCCCCGCCGGATCAGCGGTCAGAAACAAAATACCTTTTTTGGCGGAGCGGCCATCCTGGCTGTGGGCATCCTGGTGGTCAAGCTCATCGGTATGTTCTACAAGATCCCCCTGGTCAATATCATTGGGGAGCAGGGGAACACCGACTTTACCAACGCCTATAATATCTATGCGGTCCTGCTGACCATCTCCACTGCCGGCCTGCCTGTGGCCGTGTCCAAGCTGGTCAGCGAGGCCAGTGCCCTGGGTCGCCACAATCAGATGCGCAAGACCTTTCGGGTATCGATGCTCCTGTTTTTGTCCCTGGGTCTGGTCTCCTTTTTAGTGATGTATTTCAAGGCCGATACGCTGGCCGCCATGATGAACGACACCAAGGCCGCCGCCGGCATCAAGGCGCTGGCTCCCGCCGTAGTGTGCGTGGGCTGTCTGGCCGCCTTCCGGGGGTATTCCCAGGGACACAGCGACATGGCCCCCACCTCCATCTCCCAGATCATTGAGGCCCTTTGCAAGCTGGTCATCGGCCTGTCCCTGGCCTACTGGCTGATTCAGGCGGGGCAGCCCGCCCATGTGGCCGCTGCCGGCGCTATTACCGGCGTGACGGTGGGTACTGTGGTGGCCCTGGCCTATATGCTGCTCAGCTACGGCTTTGGCCGGGCCCGTGAGCCCCGGCTGTCCCGAGATGTGCCAGACGGCGCGGGCAGTATTTTGAAGGATATCCTGCGCATCGCCATTCCAATCACCCTCAGCTCCTCTATGGTGGGCATCGTTACGGTCATCGACTCCTCGCTGGTCCAGGGGCAGCTTCAGCGGGCACTGGTGGAGGACCCCGCCAGTTGGGCGCTGTATGCCGACTTTGTGGACTTTGGCGCCCTGGAGAACGCACTGAACACATGGAAGGAAACTCTGGCTGCTGGGGCCGCCGCTAACATGGCCTCTTTGACCCAGCAGATGGCCCTGGAGGCCCCGCCGGCCGCTGCCCAAGCCCTGAGCGACGCGGTGCAGGATGTGAGCCGGACCCTCTACGGGAATTATGGCGGGGCGCTGAATATCTATAATTTGCCTACTTCCCTTATGGCTGCCATCACTGCCTCGGTTATCCCAGCCGTTTCTGGTGCGCTGGCCCGCCGGGACCGCCGGGGAAGCGCCAAGATCACTGGCTCCGCTCTACGCATCACCGCCCTTTTGGCTTTCCCAATGGGAGTGGGCCTGTTCGTCATGGGCCAGCCTATCATGCGGCTGCTTTTTACCAAGCTCAACCCGGATCTGGCTGGTCCCCTGCTGTCCACTCTGGGCCTGGCTACTGTCTTTGTGTGTATGATGCTGGTGTGCAACTCCATCCTCCAGGCCCATGGGTTTGTCAACCTGCCCGTGTTGGTCATGGTGCTGGGTGGGGTGCTGAAGATCGTGACCAACTATAACCTGGTGGTCCGGCCCGAAGTCGGTATCTTCGGCGCACCGGCGGGTAATATTCTGTGCTTCGGCCTATGCCTGGCGCTGGACTTGCTTATTATTTCCCGGGTCATCCCCAAGAGGCCCCGGTATCTGCCTATTTTTGTTAAACCGCTGGCAGCTTCCGCTCTGATGGGCGGAGCCGCATGGGTAGTCTACCGTGTGCTGGCCCGGTTGCTCAGTGCGGTCCCCGAGGGGGGGACGGAGGCGGTCCTCAGCAGGATGGGCAACGCTGTGGCCACCTTGGCGGCTATCGGAGTGGCTATGGTGGTCTATCTGGTGCTGGTGGTGGCCCTGCGGGCCATCTCACGGGAGGACCTGTCCCTGATGCCCAAGGGGGATAAGCTGGCCCGGTTGCTCCGGCTGTAAGCGCAAATTCCATAATGTGGCATTATTTCAAAGATTTTAGGTATTTTTCCTGAAAAACTTGAAAATATATAAAATGACTTGATAAGGAAGCGAAATTGTGGTAAATTTTCAGTGTATGGACCACTATTCCATGGAGGACCTTCTCCGCATCATGGAGCTGCTCCGCGCTCCGGAGGGGTGCCCCTGGGACAGAGAGCAGACCCACCAGTCCATCCGGCGCAATATGCTGGAGGAGGCCTATGAGGTGGCCGAAGCCATCGATAACCAGGACACAGCCAACCTGAAGGAAGAGCTGGGCGACGTACTGCTTCAGGTGGTGTTTCATTCCCGCATGGCCCAGGAGGAGGGGCTGTTTACCTTTGACGATGTGGTGGACGGCATCTGCAAGAAGCTGGTATTCCGCCACCCCCATGTCTTTGGCACTGTAGAGGCCGGGGATGCGGACGGCGCTCTTACCGCCTGGGAGAAGCAGAAGCGGGAGGAGAAAGGACAGAAGACCGCCGCTGATTCTCTGGACGGTGTGGCCCGTTCTCTGCCAGCGCTGATGCGGGCGGAGAAAATTCAGGACAAGGCCAAAAAGGCGGGATTCGACTGGCCGGATATCAGTCCGGCGCTGGACAAGCTGTCCGAGGAGCTGGGAGAATTGAAGACGGCCGCGGCCCAGGGCTCCAACGTGGAGGAGGAGCTGGGCGATCTGCTGTTCGCTGCAGTCAAGGTCGGCCGGTTTCTGGGACTGGACAGCGAGCTGGCACTCCACGCGGCCTGTGAAAAATTTATCCGGCGCTTCCGCCGGACAGAAGAGCTGGCCGGGCAGCCGATGACCCAGATGGAGCTATCTGATTTGGAGCGGTTCTGGGCACAGGCAAAGCGGGATAGCGACTCCACTTCGATGACTTAACATCCCCCGGGATTTAAGTATAATCACGGCGGCGGCGCGCTGGCGCTGCCCAAATTCACAGGAGGAGAAAACCACCATGAACAAGACCGAACTTATTGCTGCTGTTGCTGAGAAGGCCGAGCTGTCCAAGAAGGACGCTGAGGCCGCCATTACTGCCACCATCGACGCCATTACTGACTCTTTGAAGAACGGTGAGAAGGTACAGCTGGTCGGCTTTGGATCTTTTGAGGTTAAGGCCCGCGCTGAACGTGTTGGCCGCAACCCCCTGACCAAGGAGACCATTCAGATCCCCGCCTCCAAGACCCCTGTTTTCAAGGCCGGCAAGGCTCTGAAGGATGCTGTGTCCAAGTAAGTTCCGTAAATAGAACGGGGACGCTGTATACAGCGTCCCCGTTTTCCGTAGAGGAGATCATTCTATGCGATTGGACAAATGGTTGAAGGTTTCCCGCCTCATCAAACGCCGCACCGTGGCTAATGAGGCCTGTGACAATGCCCGGGTGGTCGCCAACGGCCGTCCAGTGAAGGCCAGCTATGATGTAAAAGCAGGAGACATCCTGGAGCTCCGCTTTGGAGAGCGCGTTGTCAAGGTAGAGGTGCTGGTGGTGGCCGATAATGTTGGGAAAAGCGACGCGGCGGCTATGTATCGTGAGGTTCTGTAAAGCCTGAGCGGAGAAGGAAAAGGAGGGACCTCTGTGGTCAAAACGCGCATATGGACTGCCGCCCTGGTCCTGGGGCTGTTCCTCTCTCTGCCGGCAGGCTGCCAGGTGGAGGATGTCGGGGAGGAGAGCCGAATCTTTGCCATGGATACGGTCATGACCTTGACCTACTACGGGCAGGACCGAGAAAGTGGACGGGAGGCTCTAGAGGAGGGGGTGGCGGAGGTTTATGAGCTGGAGGACCTGCTGTCCGCCACCGCCCCAGACAGCGAGATATCTGCCCTTAATGAAGGGGGACAGGCACACCTCTCCCCTGATACGGCCCAACTGCTCTCCGCCGCTCTGGCGCTGTGTGCCCTCACCGGGGGGGCGCTGGATATCACAGCCTACCCCGCGGTGGAGGCATGGGGTTTTACCACCGGGGAGTACCGAGTACCCAATCAGGCGGAGCTGGAGGAGTTGGGTGACCATATCGACTATACGCGAGTGAGCCTGGACCAGGAGAGCGCCTCCCTGCCCGATGGGATGAAATTGGATCTGGGGGCTGTGGCCAAGGGATACACGGCTGACCGTCTAGCCAAGCTAGCCCAGGAGCGAGACATCACCTCCGCCCTGCTGGACCTGGGCCAGAGCACCATCTTGGCCCTGGGAGCCAAGCCCGATGGCTCCCCCTGGCGCATCGGCATCCAGGATCCCCAGGGAGAGAGCTATCTGGGCGTTCTGGAGCTGGAGGGGCAGGCCATGGGCACCTCCGGCGGCTATCAGCGGTACTTTGAGAGGGATGGAGTGCGTTACTGGCACATTATTGATCCGGCCACCGCTGCTCCAGCCCGAAGCGGCCTGCTCTCGGTCACAGTAGTATCCCCCTCCGGCCTTGCCTGTGACGGCCTGTCCACCGCTCTGTTCGTTATGGGACTGGAGCGGGGGACACAATTTTGGCGGGATCACCCCGAACTGGAGTTTGAGGCCCTCTTTATTCTGGAGGACGGCTCTTTGGCCCTTACCTCTGGGCTAAAGGACAGTTTTACTCTGGCGCAGGGCTATGAGGACCGGGAGGTAGAGGTGCTGTCATGAATAAAAATACCAAGATCATCCTGGCCCTGCTTGGGGCAGCGGTAGTTGCCTCTGCCCTGGCGGTGTTCTTGAAGCAGGAACGCCCCGAGGCCCCTGTGGCTGTTATCACCCAGCATGGACAGGTGCTCCAAAAGATAGAGCTGGACAAGGTGTCCGCGCCCTACTCCTTTGTACTGTCTGACGGAGCGGGCGGTACAAATACGGTACAGGTGGAGCGGGGGCGTATCCGGATCAGTCAGGCCAACTGTCCCGACCAGGTTTGTGTGGACCAGGGCGCCATATCCGACGGTACGGTACCCATCGTCTGCCTGCCCCATCAGCTTATCATCGAGATTACAGGAGGGGGTGGCGGCCTTGACGCGGCCACCGGCTAGGGGGGCCCGCAGGCTTACTCTGCTGGCCCTATTTACCGCTATCGCCCTGACGATTTTTATGGTCGAGGCCCAGATCCCCGTGCCGATTCCGATTCCAGGAGTGAAGCTGGGGCTGGCCAACATTGTCACTGTGTATGTGATGTTTGTCCTGGGGCCCGGTGATGCCCTGCTGGTGCTGTCCGCCAGGGTTTTCCTGGGCGCGGTGTTCTCCGGACAGATGAGTACATTGTTGTACAGCGCCGGAGGCGGACTGCTGTGCTGGCTGGCCCTATGCCTGCTGAGAAGGGTCCTCTCCAGAGACCAGATCTGGCTGTGCAGTCCTGTGGCTGCCATATTTCACAACCTGGGCCAGCTCCTGGTGGCAGCCGGAGTAATGAAGACCTGGGCGGTTTTGGCCTATCTCCCCTATCTGGTCATGGCCGGCGCGGCGGCCGGTCTGTTTACCGGCCTATGTGCCCAGGTGCTCATCCGACATTTGGAGAAAATACATTAAAAAACTCCCGACACAACGTGTCGGGAGTTTTTTATAAGGTTAACCCACTAGATTGGGCAGTAAGGTAACCGTACCAGGGATATAGGTAATGATGATCAGAACAATGAGCAACACACCCAGCATAGGCAGCAGGTCCTTCATCTGCTCCTTCAAGGAGACTCGGCCAATGGATCCAGCCACAAATAGGCACACACCCAGAGGAGGAGTACACATACCGATAGTCAGGTTTACCGCCATAACCAGGCCAAAGTGAATCAGGTCGATACCCATGGACTGAACCAGGGGCAGGAACAGGGGAGTAAAGATGACCAAGGCGCTGGTGGTGTCGATAAAGGTGCCGGCGATGAGCAATACGATGTTGATGACCAGCAGCAGAACATACTTGTTACTAATGGTAGCGGACAGGAAGGAGCTAACCATCTGAGGTACCTGGGCCACAGTGATGATCCAAGTAAACAGAGATGCGCAGGCCACCACCAGCAACACCTGGCCGGTGGACTTAGCACAGTCAACGAACAGGCCAAAGAGATCCTTCAGCTTCAGCTCACGATAGACGAAGATGCCCAGGATGAGGGCGTAGGCGCAGGCAATGGCGCCGGACTCGGTGGCGGTAAAGACACCGGACAGGATACCGCCAATGATAATAATGGGCATAATCAGAGCCAGAATGGCATCCTTACCGGTGGAAAGAATCTCCTTCATAGAGGCGCGGGTCTCACGGCCGACATAGTGGCGCTTCTTGCCGATGAAATAGCTGAGGATCATCAGTCCAACGCCCATGATGATGCCGGGGATGAAGCCGCCGATAAACAGCTTGCCCACGCTGACGCCAGCCATGGTGCCATAGAGCAGCAGAGGGATAGAGGGGGGGATGATGGGGCCGATGGAGCCGCCGCAGGCAATTAGAGGAGCGGAAAAGGTGTTTTCATAACCCTTTTTCTCCATGATGGGCATCATAATTCCGCCGATTGCTGCGGTAGCCGCAATGGCGGAACCAGTGATGGCGGCGAAGAACATACAGGCTAAAATACTCACCAAGGCCAGGCCGCTGGGCAGGTGGCCAATCAGGGCATCGGCAAAGTCGACAATACGCTTGGAAATGCCGCCCTGTACCATCAGACCGCCAGCCAGGATGAACAGAGGAATAGCGATCAGTGCGGTGCTGTCAGCCCCGGTAAACAGGCGCTGGATGACTACGGTAAGGGGATAACCGCCGGCGACGATGCCACCCAGGGAAACCAGCCCCAGGGAAAAGCAGATAGGAATACCAATGAGGAAGAGAACAAAGAGCAACAGAATATAAATCATTTCTTTTCCTCCTCCTTATTAAAGTTACGGAACTGGCCGATAATATTCTTGATCATGTAGTACAACATCAGCACGGCAGCGCTGGGGATGCTTGCGTAATAAGCGGTCATGGGCAGGGGCAGATAAGAGGTGGTCTGGCGCATACCGCCGATTGCGAACTGATAGCCAATAACAATCAAAAAAACAAAGAAGCCGCACAGAACCAAGTTAATTATTATTTCCACTACCTTCTGGACCTTATTGGGCAGAGAGGTAAGGATTACGTCTACATTCAGATGGTTCTTGTCGCGGACACACCAGGCGGCGCCCCAAAATACTAGATAAGTAAAGGCAAGGCGGAGGATATCCTGGCTCCAGGGTAGGGGGGACTTCAAAACATAGCGGCAGAGGACCTGGGCAAAGGTAACGCCGAAGACGGCGATAGCGCTGACGCCCATGACCAGCCGTGCAAGGAAGTCGACGATTTGGTCAATTACTTTCATATTTTCTCCTTCCCTTAGTACAAAGGAACGTCCGGCGCAGGCAGAGCCTGCGCCGGACATCGTCTTGCAGGCCGATTCCCGAAATAGATCCGGGGAGAGGCTTACTTGTTGGCGTTGAACTCGGCGACCTTGGCCATGACAGCCTCCGTCAGAGAGGGATCGACCAGTTCAGCCACCTCAGGCAGCTTGTACATATCAGCGGTGGCATCCTTGAAGGACTGGATGTCAGGATCCTCGCACACGATGGTGCCGCCGTCCTTGATCTGCTGCAGGTACTCGGCCTCAACAGCGTCAACGGCCGCGCGCTGGGTATCTCTGGCATAGGCAGCAGCCTCGTCCACCCAGGCCTGCTGCTCAGGGGTCATGCCGTTGTACAGATCCAGGTTCATAATGATGCTCTCAGCGCCATAGGTGTGGCCGTCCATGCACATATACTTCTGGACCTCACCAAAAGCGGAGGTGGCAATAGAGGCAATGGGGTTTTCCTGGCCGTCCACGGTGCCCTGCTGCAGAGCGGTGTACAGCTCATTAAAAGCGATGGGGGTGGCGATAAAGCCCAGCGCGTCGGCCAGAGCGAACCAGATGGTGGCCTCCTGAACACGGATGGACTGGCCCTTCAGATCAGCGGCGGACTTGATCTCCTTGCCGTTGGTAGTGAAGTGACGGAAGCCCAGCTCACAGAATGCCAGGTGCTTGATGCCCTGCTCCTCGAACAGAGGGGCAAACTCGTCCTGCAGGAAGTTGTCCAGCACATAGTAGGCCTCTTCCTTGGTTTCAAACAGGTAGGGCATAGACAGGACCTGGGTTTCAGGCACCCAGTTGGGCAGAGTGCCGTCAGTGGTCACGACAGTCATCTCCAGAGAACCCATCTGCACGCCCTCAGCGGCCTCACGCTCGCTGCCCAGGGAGGAGTTGGGATACACCTCACCCTTGATTTGGCCGCCGGAGAGCTCCTCGATCTTCTCAGCAAAGGCGCGGGCGGCGATGGTGGACTGGTGATCTTCGTTACCAGTGGTGGCGATCTTCAGGGTGTAGGATTTACCCTCAGAGTTGGTGTTGGTGGCACCGCTGGAGGTGTTCCCGGCGGAGCTCCCGCCGTTTGTGCTGCCACAGGCGGCCAGAGAAAGTGTCATGGCGGCGGCCAGGGCGAAACTCAAAATTCTTTTCATTTATCTTTCCTCCTCAGAAATAGCGATTACGTTGTAGTCAGAAGTAATCTTGCGGTTCAAAACTTCGTCCACCATCTCATAACGGAAATTGGTGCCGAAGGTAAACCCATTCAAAAGGGGCACGGTGCCAGAGAAGATGACCACGTTGTCAATGCCGCCTACACGCTCGTCCAGCTCCTTCAGGATGAGGTCGGGGGGCAGGATGTCGGCCAAAGTACCGTCTTGATAGGCGATCTCTTTGCCATCCACAGTCTGATAGGAGCGCAGCTTAATGCCATCCCAATGGTCCTTCATATCCTCATAGTCCCAGACCTGGACAGCAATGGGCTTGGCACAGGCCTGCTTGGACTTGGGAACGCTGGCGCTCTCCAGGGCACGGTCGGTGTGGTCACTGCCCACGCCAATGTAACGCTTGCCGTCTTTGATGATGATGACGTACTCCACCTCACCACAGGTCTTCTCGCCCACAAAGTGCAGGTCCTTCTCCTGAGTCAGGGTGTAGTTGCCACACTGAAAGATGGTGGGGATGCGCTTGGGGGCGGGAACACCCAGCTGCTCCTCCAGCTCCTTGATGTGCTCCATGGTTTTTTCCATGTTGCGTCCGGCATAGCCGATGGCGAAGACACGCTCATAGTTCAGCTCGAGAGCCTCACTGCCATTTGCCTTCTCCAGAGTAAAATTGATTTTGCTCATGTCAATCCTCCGTATCTATGAAGTCAGTTGACTTGATAAAGACCGGGCTGGCGGTCCCTATACACATTGATGCTGCTGCGGATCCCCTTGATGATGTTCAAATCCATGTCGGTGGTCAAAATCATCTCATTGGGGCCGCAGCCGCCGACCAGTTCGCCCCAGGGGTCGTAAACGGCGGAGTAGCCGGCGTTCTTGGTTTCTCCAGCGGTGCCGCAGGAATTGGTGCAGGCCACAAAGCACTGGTTCTCGATGGCCCGCGCTTGGTTCAGCGCCTGCCAATGGAAGCGGCGCAGAGAGGGCCACTGGGCCACGACAAACAATACGTCGATTCCTTGGACGGTAATGGTACGGATTAGCTCCGGGAAGCGGACATCATAGCAGATAATTAAGCCGCAGGGGACGCCATCCAACTCAAACCGGACGGTATGGTCTCCGGACTGAAAGTATTCATGCTCGCCGGAGGGAGAAAACAGGTGCGTCTTATCGTACTCGGCGACGCAGGTTCCCTTGCGGTCAAAGACAAAGGCGGTGTTATAAATCTTGCCATCCCGGACATTAGACACAGAGCCGGCCACGATGTTTACGTTTAGCTCACTAGCCAGACGGGAGAAGGTCTCCTTCACACGGGCGCCGTCCTTGTCGCTGAGTTCTGCCAGGTTCTCCTTGGGGAAGAAACCTACGTTCCAGGTTTCCGGCAGGGTGATCACATCTGGGTGGCTCTGGGCCGCCTGACGGATCAGCTCTTCCGCATGGGCGAAATTCTCGTCAGGAGAGGCGAACTTCATATCCATCTGGATCAGACTGACTTTCATATCTCATAACTCCTTTTTGAGAAACTTGAGAACAGTAATTTTGAATTTTGTATACCAAATTCAAAATTCCAACATAGATTTTATACGCAGGGCATTATTTTGTCAAGAATTACGCAGCCTTTCTTGCATAATTGTAGATTTTCACGAAAGAATATTTGTTTTTTTGTATAAAACTATCAACATACGAAGTAAAACACACGACAGGGGTTTAACCTGCCGTGTGTCTGCTGCCATATAAAAAAGATTCAGTCTATAGAGGTGTTATGCTGAACATTACAGTGAGTCTGCTCCATGTGGAGTTTCATGGCCCGGACTGCCTGGTCCGCGTTCCGGCAGCGCAGCGCCTCCAAAATTGCGGCATGTTCTCGAATGGTAGATTGGCGCCGAGGCGCGCCGGACAAAGCCTTGGTGGCGGTGACAAAAATCATATCGTTCAAGTTGCCTAACAGGTCGATTAGGGTATTGTTGCCACTAAGCTCATAGATGCTCTGGTGAAAGAGGCGGTCAAGTTGGGCGAAATCCAGATTGTTTGAGGAGTCCATAGCTGCGACCTGCTGCTGATAGGTCTGTTCAATAGCGGCGAAAGTTTCGTCAGTAATATTTTTGGCCGCGTCTTCCACGGCGGATAACTCCAGAGCTGTACGGACTTTCATTAAATCAGCCAGATATTTTCTACCAAAGCTGCGAATGACCGCCCCTTTGTAAGTTTCAATACTCACCCAGCCGTTGTGTTCCAGCATCTGAATCGCTTCACGGACAGGGGTGCGGCTGACCCCCATAGTCTCGGCCAGCTCTCGCTCGTTCAGTTCTTCTCCAGCCCGATACTTCCCGGAAAGGATATCCTCCTTAATGATCTCATATACTTTATATTTGTAAGGGAGTTGCTTTTCAATCAATGTTTTCATCCTCCAGAAGTAACGTCTTCCTCTTGACGGGCAAGGGTCAGTTCCGCATACTCTTGCCGTCACAGTAAAATATTATACTAGATGGAGGACCTTGTCAAGAAACCGATGCTTTCCTCTTTCCATAGGTACTTTTGTAGAGAATTGTAGTCTTTTATAGAAGCTCAGTAGGGCGGCAACATGTCGTCTGGGCGGAGCACACTGCCGGCTCATCGTTGCCGACCAGGGAGGTGGGGTCATTGGAGCGCTAAGAGTTCCGGCTCCTCTTTGATCTCGGGAGGGTGTTGGCCGAAGGAACTGCTGCCCGCCTCTATGATCCAGTCAATGCCCCGTCCGGTGGGCTCCAGCCGCAGCAGAGCGTGGGTCCCCTCCAGTTCCCCCTTGGAGTAGGTTAGGGAGATGACGGCGGCTTTATGATAGCGGAAGGGGAGGTTTTCCAGGACCAGAGTGGCCGTTTTGTTGCGGAAGGCGACAGGAAATTCCTCCTGGTGATAAGAGGGGGCAGGGATGACTGTGGTGTTCCCATCCTGGTAGGATGGCTGTTCCGGAAGGACTGTAAAGAGGGATACCTGGGTGTCATAGCCCCTAAGCCCGCCATTCTCCGTCAGGGAGAGCGCCAAGTCATAGGTCATGGTTTCGTAGTCAGGCCGGACGGCATACAACACCTGCTGAACGGGGGCAGACGGGGCTTGAGGTGGGTCCAGGATCATGAGGACCCGGTAGCGATAATAAAAATTGAAGCCCAGAGATACTGCCAAAACCACGGAAAGGAGGGCGCACAGGGCGGCCAGCAGGCGGGAACGCCTGCCATGAGACACCTGTTTTGCTTCCGACACCGGCTGTTCTGGCTCCTCTACCCCCAAAAGCTGGTTCAAAGAAACTCCAAAGAGCCTGGCCATGGCGATGAGTTTGTCCACCTCGGGGACCGCCCCGTCCATCTCCCAGCGGGAGATAGCCTGTCGGGAGACACCCAGCCTCTCCCCCAGGCCCTCTTGGGACAGGCCGTGCTGCTTTCGCAACGCCTGAATACGCTGGCCAAGGGTCATGTTCTCATCTCCCTTTTCAGAATATGGCAGGCTCGCAGGCCCCCAACTTTTTTCTGTGAGAAACATAGCATAAAGGGACGAATGGGGTCTACCATCCGTCCCTGACAAGTTGTCAATCTGTGGTTGCCCCCCTTGGGCCTCAAGGCTTTCAGCCTTCGTGGACCAGGAAGGCCGCGCCGGACAGAGGGGGGATAATCAGGGTGGGCCCCTCCTCCCCGGGGTCCACATGGGCCCGGCCCAGCAGGGGCGTCAATTCCCCGGGAAAGCCCAGCTCCATGGCGGCGGGCCCATCCCCGGCGTTGCAGGCACACAGGATGGTCTCCCCTGCCGCCGACCGGGTGAAGGCCAACAGAGGCCCCTGGCCGGCCACATACCGGATGTCCCCCCGTCGAAGGGCGGGGTGGTCCCGGCGCAGGGTGCCCAGAGCCCGAAACCAGTCCACCAGCTCCCGGTCCTCGCGGCCCCAGGGGTAGGTCTGGCGGTTGAAGGGGTCCTCAAAGCCCTCCATCCCTGCCTCGTCTCCGTAGTACACGGTAGGTGAGCCGGGAAAGCAGAACAGCAGAAGGGCCGCCGCCCGGAGCAGGTCCTTGCCCCGCCGCCTCTGTTTAGGGGACAAACGGAAGTGGGCCCGCCAGTCTCTGGACTGATCCCGGTACTCCCCTCCTGCCCCCAGCAGGGTGAGAATGCGGGGGGTGTCGTGGGTGCCCAGGGAGTTCATGGCGGAGTAGAAGGCGGAGGGGGGATAATTCTCCCGAATGGTCTCCATAGCCGATACGAAGTGCTCTCCCCCGCCGCCGCGGAAAAAGGCAAGGATCGCGTTGCGCAGGGGGTAGTTCATCAGCCCGTCACAGTGGCCGCCCAGAATGTGCTTGCGCCGTACTCCGTAAGCTACTTTGGTGGAGCCGTCCTCCCACACCTCGCCGATGACCAGGGCGTCGGGCTTCTCTGCCCGGGCGGCCTGGTGGATGCCCGCTACGAAGTCGTCGGGAAGCTCGTCGGCCACATCCAGCCGCCAGCCGTCCGCTCCGGCCCGGAGCCACCGGCGGACCACACTGTTCTCCCCGGCGAAGATAAAGTCCCGGTAGGAGGGACAGCTCTCGTTGACGGCGGGCAGGGAGTAAATGCCCCACCAGCTCTCGTACTTCTTGGGCCACTGGATGAAATTGAACCAGGGGCGGTAGGGGGAGTCCCAGCTCTGGCTGGCCCCCACGTCGGGATAGAAGCCGTCCCCGTTGAAGTAGCGGCTGACATAGCCGGTGTGGTTGAACACCCCGTCCAGCATCACCCGCATCCCCCGCCTGTGGGCCTCGTCGCACAGCCGGGAGAAGTCCTGATTGCTGCCCAGCATGGGGTCGATCTTGTCGTAGTCGGCGGTGCCGTAACGATGGTTCTCCGATGCCTCAAAGATGGGGTTAAAATAGAGGGTCTCCACTCCAAGGCCCTTCAGATAGTCCAGCTTTTCCATGACGCCCAGCAGGTCGCCGCCGAAAAAGTCCCGGTTCCGGATCTCTCCACGCTGGTCAGGCCGCCACTCAGGCAGTTCCTCCCAATCCTGGTGGACCCAGCGTCCTCCTACCATCCCGGCGGGATCGGGGACACGGGAGCGGAGAAAGCGGTCCGGAAAGATTTGATAGGTCATCCCCTCTCCAAACCAGGAGGGGACCTCCTCCGCCTGATAGACGGTGAGTTGATAGGGGCCCAGTTCCTGGCGGCCTCCATCCAGCCGCTCCAGCAGGAAGGAGTACCACACCAGCCCCACATAGTCCCCAGTGTCCAGGCTGCCCTGAAACAGGTCCCGATCCAGCTCCAGACCGCTCCAGAGCATCGGGAGGGACTCGATCTGATCCCCACGACTTTCAAAGCGGGCGGAGAGGGTGGCGCGGGAGAAGCCCTCCACCCTTCCAGGGCGGAGGGTGAACCGGACCTGTGCCCCGGAGGGGACCGCCCCGTAGGGCGTCTTGTACCGGGAGTCCCGGGAGTTATAGATAGGCTGGTCGGTCAAGTCGATCACTCCGGAAATAGGATAAAAGCTTTGCTGGAGCCCACTGCGGAAAGAGAAGTCAGGGCCGGGGGCTGGAGACTTTGCCCCTCCCCGCGCAAGACAGCGCCATGGATTTGATAGGTCAGTGATACTGGTAGCTCCCACCGCCGATGAACTCCCGCAGCAGGGAGTCCTTGGGCACCAGGGCCGGGTCAATGGCCTCGAAATGCTGAAAGGCGTCCACCAGCTGAAGCATCTCGTCATGGCGCTCGTTCTCTTGGGGGACAGAGCGGAGGATGGGGATGGCGTAATTTTTCATGACCGGCACTTCATAGGGGAGGGAGGAGTCAAAGATGATATCCGCCCGGCCCTTAAAGGGGGAGATATACAGCTTCTCTCCCCGGCGGACATTGGCCCACATCTCCAGAGTTTCGGCTACCCCGGTGCCCCGGAAGTTGTAGTCCCGGACCGCCCGGCGGGTCAGCCGCATCCAGGTGCCCTTGAAGCGGAGGACGGCCCCCTCGTTCACGTTGGACCGGGCGGAGATATAGAGCTTGGTGGCCTCTGGGTGGCGGCCGGCGATGTCGTCATTCAGGGCGTGGATGCCCTCGAAAATGGCAATCTCGTTCTTCTCCAGCCGAAGGGGGAGGCCCAGGGAGTCGTTGCGCATCTGGCGGGCAAACTCGAACTTGGGAATGAGGATCTCCTCTCCACGGGACAGGGCGGCAAAGTGCTCATCCAGCAGTTCCATGTCCAGGCACAGGGGGGACTCATAGTCGATGTCTCCCTCCGGGGTGCGGGGGGCGGCTTTTGTGTTCATGGTCTTGAAGTAGTTGTCCATGGCCACCGCGTGAGAGTTGACTCCGCGGCGCCGCAGCTCCTCGGCGATCTTCAGGGCAGTGGTGGTCTTGCCGGACCCGGAGGGCCCGGACAAAAGCACGATGGGGCTGTGCTCCAGATTGCCCAGGATCTTGTCTGCCGCCAAGGACACCCGTTGGGCGTAATTTTCGTCGCACTCGGTCAGGAAGGCGGTCACGTCAGTCTGAATGCGCCGGTTGATCTCCTGCAGTTGATAAGCCATTTGGAACTCCTTTCCCTTGGGCAGGCTGCCCAGCGGTATAGATGGTCAGCGGAAAAACGCCAGCATCTCCCTCTGCTGCTCCGCCAACTTTTCCCCGGCGGACAGGTAGTCCTGGGGATACTTCGGGTTGGACAGCCGGAGGAGCCGGCCGCTCTGGGGATCGATGAGCTTGGTAACGCCGCCCGCCCCCAGAGAGATGACAGTGTGGAGCTCCTCCATCATGACGATGTTGTACAAGCTCTCCGTGCCCGGCCTTGCCCAGCCCACATTCTCCAGAGAGCCGGACATGTACTTCTGCCGATAGAGGTAGTAGGGAAGATAGCCGCCGGACAGGGTCGTGCGGGAGTAGTCCAGCATTTGGGCCACCTCCTCCCCGCCGGGAAGGGCGCCTTTCCTCTGGATCAAAGTGGAGCCCTTCTTCAGGGCCAGGGTGTGGACGGTGATATTCTCCGGCCCCATGGCCAGCACCCCATCCAGAGAGCGGCGAAAGCCGCCTAGGGAGTCCAGAGGCAGGCCGGCGATCAGGTCCATGTTGATGCAGTCGAAGCCCACCTTGCGGGCCAGGTCGTAGGCAGTCTGAATATCCCCCGAGGAGTGCTTTCTGCCAATGGACTCCAGCACATGGTCCTCTAGCGTCTGGGGGTTGATGGAGACGCGGCCGACACCGTGGGCCCGGAGCACCTCCAGCTTTTCCCGGTTGATCGTGTCCGGCCGGCCCGCCTCCACCGTAAGTTCGGTGCATCCCTCCAGAGGGAGGACCTGCTCACAGCGGGTCAGGACCCGGTCCAGCTGCCGGGCGCTTAGGGTAGTCGGGGTGCCGCCCCCCATGTAGAAGGAGCGGATGGTCCTGCCACTCTCCGTCAGTACACGGGCCGTCCCATCGATTTCTTTCAGCAGGGCGTCCACATAGGGCTCCACCAATGTTAATGTCCGGCCCACGTCGGCGGATACAAAGGAGCAGTAGGCGCACCGGGTGGGGCAAAAGGGGATGCCGAGGTACAGGGATACCTCCCCTTCCTTCAGCGACCGCTGGGCGGCGATGCTGGCCTGGGCGCAGTCCACCGCCAGCGCGGCCCGGTCGGGAGAGACATAGTATTCCTCCCTTAGCTCCTGCTTGGCCTGAAGGGGTGTGGCCCCGGACAGCAGGGCGCGGGTGGGCAGTTTCACCGGACGGACACCGGTAAGCATCCCCCAGGGAGGCGTATGGCCGGTGAGCGCACGGGCGGCCAGAAAAAAGCACTTGCCGATGGCCCGGCGGCGGATGCCCTCCCGCTGGAACTCGTCGCCGACCAGGGGAACATCCAGGGAATAGGGCAGGGACTTGCCGCGGAAGCACAGCTCTACGGTGACATGGCAGCGGTCATCTTCCCGGAGGGTGACAACGGCCCAGCTGTCATCCCCAGGGCCGATGGGCTCATAGACGGGACGCTCGCCGGGAAAGAGATTGAGCATTCCCTGCTCTACAACATACCGCTCATCATGCCCGTTCAGAACCAATTTCATAAGATAGTCTCCTCATTGCCCCATGGCTTCCCGGAGGAAGGGGTTGTACTGCCGCTCCCGCTCCAGCGTGGAGGTCCGGTCATGGCCGGGGCAGACGTGGAAGTCCCCTTCCAACTGGCCCAGGCGATTTAGAGAGGACATGATCTCTTCATAGCTGCCCCCCCGCAGGTCGGTGCGGCCGCAGGAGCCGCAGAACAGGGTGTCCCCGGTAAACAGCACATCCCCGACCTGGAGGGTGACGGAGCCCTTGGAGTGGCCTGGGGTGTGGAGGACCTGGATAGTGAGAGAGCCCAGAGTGAGGGTATCCCCCTCGGTGTAGTATTTCAAGTCCGCTACCTGCCCGGCCAGGGGAAAGAGCTGGCTTCCAGCCCCGTTGGCATCCGCCTGGTGGATATAGACCTCCGCCTGGGGCAGGGCCCGGATCAGGTCGGGAACAGCGGTAGTGTGGTCGTAGTGGCCGTGTGTCAGAAGGATATACTCCACCTGTACCCCGTCCTCTTTTAGAACAGACAGGATGCGGTCCCCCTCGTCGCCGGGGTCGATAACGGCGGCCTTGTTGGTGGCTTCGTCCTCTAAAATATAACAGTTTGTGCCGATGGGACCGACCTGCATGACTTTGACTTTCATGAAAACACCCCTTTAGGTTGAACGTGGAGAGTTAAAAGTAGACAGTGGGGGTGGCCGAAGGCGAACAGCCCGCCCAGCGCGGCCGGATATGGTATCTCCGCGCTTCATACTTTTGGCTTTCCTCTTACTGGTCTGTATCGTATAAAATGGTGACCGGCCCGTCGTTAACAGAGGCCACCTGCATATCCGCTCCAAATCGGCCGTGGGCCACCTGAAATCCCCTGGCCCGGCACTGGTCGATAAACCGCTCGTACAGTGGGACGGCAAGGTCAGGCTTGGCCGCCCCGGTAAAGCCGGGGCGGCGGCTCTTGGTGTCGGCATACAGAGTAAATTGGGACACCACCAGCAGAGAGCCGCCAACCTGAGACAGATCCAGATTCATTTTGCCGTTTTCGTCCTCGAAAACCCGCAGGTTGCAGATCTTTTCTGCCAGCTTATCACAGACCGCCGGGGTGTCGCTGGGGCCCACCCCCAGCAGGATCAGGAAGCCCCGGTCAATGGTCCCCTCCACCGCTCCGCCGATGGTGACAGAGGCGGAGGAAACTCTTGTGACGACTGCGCGCATAGCTTGGATACATCCTTTCGTGGTGAGATAGCGGAGCATGCCCGCTTTTTCGAAATGGGGATCATGATACCCACTGGAATATGCAGATAAAGCCGCCCACGATAACGCTAAAGGAGACGGCAGCCCAGGCGGAGGCTTGACTGCTCTTTTTTTCCTGCTCCTTTGAGGGGGGCTGGCAGGCATATTTGATAGCGGCAATCAAATTATAGACGAATACCGGCGCCCAGATGAACCAGGTATAGACAAAAACATACCCCAAAGGCTCGATAATCATAGCATACCCCTCCCGTTATTTCCCGGAAGACCGGGCCACATAATAGACCCCCTGGATGTTGTTCAGCTTGTTGATGACGGCGCTCAGTTCCGCCTTGTCCTTGACCTCCACCACGATGTTGACCGTGGCGTGTCCGTCCGGCTGGGAGCGGGCGGACAGGGCGGTCACCTTTACCTTGGCGGCGGACAGGGCCATGGCCACATCCAGTGTCAGGCCGTCCCGGTCCTTAGAGGCCAATTCCAACGCTGTTTTATAATTGGGAAGGTCGCTCTCCACCCAGGACACCTTGACCCAGCGGTCCGCTTCCTCTGGCCGGCGCTTGTCGGGGGAGGCGTTGGGACAGTCCGCCCGGTGGACGGACACGCCGTAGCCACGGGTGATAAAGCCGATGACCGGGTCGCCTGGCACGGGGGTGCAGCACTTGGCAAATTTGACCAGACAGTTGCCCAGTCCCTCCACCACAATACCGGAGTCAGAGTGCTTGGGCTTGACCTGGCCTGCGGCGGGGGCTGCGCCGGTTCCGGGGACGATCACGCTCTCCTCCAGACTCTTGGAGGAGGCCGCCGCCTTCTCCGCCTGGAGCCGGCCCAGCCGAAGCAGCTCGTCCTTCACCCGCGCCACCGCCTTGACCGCAGTGGTGCCGCCATAGCCGATGGAGGCGTACAGCTCGTCCAGAGTGCCAAAGCGCACTTTGTGGAGGATGTGAGGCAGCACCTCCTCCCCAGTGATGGCGGACAGGGGGATCTTTACATGCTTTAGCTCTGCCTCGAAGGCAGCGCGGCCAGTGGCGATATTTTCTTCCCGCCGCTCCTTTTTGAACCACTGGCGGATCTTGTTCCGGGCCTCGTTGGATTTGCAGATCTTCAACCAGTCCCGGCTGGGGCCTTTGGCGGATTTGGAGGTCATGATCTCCACGATGTCGCCGTTTTTCAGAGGCGTTTCATAGGTGACCATCCGGCCGTTGACCCGGGCGCCCACCATGTGGTTGCCCACAGCGGAGTGGATGTTATAGGCGAAGTCAATGGGGGTGGCCCCGTTGGGCAGGTTGATGACATCGCCGTTGGGGGTAAAAACGAACACCTCGTCGGCGAACATATCCACCTTCAGGGTGCGGACGAACTCCTCAGCGTCGGTATCCTGCTGGCTCTCCAGCAACTTGCGCACCCACTCAAAGTCCTTCTCTGTCCCCAGCTTTTGGTTGGCCATCCCCTGTTTGTACTTCCAGTGGGCGGCGATGCCGTACTCGGCGGTCTGGTGCATCTCCCAGGTGCGGATCTGTACCTCAAAGGGGATGCCCTCCCGGCCGATGACGGTGGTGTGGAGGGACTGGTACATATTGGGCTTGGGGGTGCCGATATAGTCCTTGAACCGCCCCAGCACCGGCTTGAACATATCGTGGATGCAGCCAAGCACATTGTAGCACTCCGGAATGTCGTCCACGATGACCCGGAAGGCGTACAGGTCGAAGATCTCGTCCAAGGTCTTATTCTGGGCGAACATCTTGCGGTAAATGGAGTAGATGTGCTTTACCCGGCCGTAGACGGTGCAGTGGATGCCGTCCTGGGCCAGCCGCTGCTGGATCTTATGCTGGATGGAGGTCATAAACTCCTCATGGGCGGAGGAGCGGCGGGCCAGCTCGTCCTCGATCTCCTTATAGCCAATGGGGTCCAGATAGCGCAGAGAAAGGTCCTCCAGCTCCCACTTCAGCTTCTGCATACCTAAGCGGTGGGCGATGGGAGCATAGATCTCCATGGTTTCCAAGGATTTTTCCCGCTGCTTTTTGGGGGACTGGTACTCCATGGTGCGCATATTGTGCAGCCGGTCACACACCTTGATGAGGATGACTCGGATATCACGGCTCATGGCCATGAGCATCTTGCGCAGATTTTCCATCTGCTCCTCTTCCTTGGTGACGAACTGCATCTTGGTCAGCTTGGTGACGCCCTCCACCAGCTCGGCCACAGAGGCGCCGAATTTTTTGGCGATCTCCTCATGAGTGGAGGCGGTGTCTTCGATGCAGTCGTGGAGCATAGCGGCGATGACGGAGTCCACGTCCAGCCCCAGGTCGGCGACGATCTCCGCCACAGCCAGGGGATGGATGATATAGGGCTCTCCGCTCTTGCGCAGTTGGCCCTTATGGGCAGCGTCGGCATAGGTGAAGGCGTCGAACAGCCGCTTGGTATCCAGATTTGGGGTATAGGAGGCCACCTTGTCCTCAAGGGCCTGATAACGGACCAGAATAGGGTCCATAAGATCACCTCGAAGTAGAGTAAAAGTTTGAGGAGCTCGCCTTATTCACGCAGGACATCCCGCAGCCGCCGCAGCAGCAGAGAGGCGTCCAGATCCACCTTCCCCTCCAGCCGGTTCAGGGTGATCTGAAGGCGGCCGGCGCTGCGGCCCAGCTGGATCAGGCCCCGCTCCTCCAACACCTCCAGACACAGGAGGGTCCGGGCAGGCACCTCGACCTGCCTTCCGGAGCGGGCCACCGCCCGGGAGATCCGGGGCAGGGTGTCCTCCAGTGGACCACTGGGGGAGCAATGCCGGTCCAGCCATTTCCACAGGCAGACAAATTCCTCCCGGCTGGGCAATAAGAACCGGGCCTCCTGGGGAGTCAGGGCCTCGTCCCGGCGATACTTGTCATAGATGGCCTGCTCCAGCTGTGCCCTGGAGGGGGCGGGGCGCAGGTCGATGATTTGGAGCTGCACGGAGCGACAGCCGCGAAACTCGTTGATCTGGGGATAAAAGGCCGCGTCCACCCGGCAGCCGGGGGACAGGCCCAGCTCCCCGCCGTCGGCGGAAAACCAGATGGCGTCCAATAGAATGCCACGGGACTCCAGTTTCAGCTTCAGGTGCCGGCCCCGGCCCACTTGAGCCATAGAGTGAATCTGCACTCCACTGAGGACCAGCACGGGCCGCGGGTTTCCAACCCCACAGGGCTCCAGCCGGTCCAGGGCGGATACCTCCTCCACGGTGAGCAGCTCCGGTGGCACTACCCCATCCGCCTCCAGAACAGAGGGCAGCTCGGTCCCCTGGGCTCGCTCCGCCACCGCCTGTGCTAGAGCCTGCGCCAGGGCGGGGATGCGCTCCTCCCGGACGGTAAAGCCGGCGGCCAGGGCGTGGCCCCCAAAGCTCTCCAGCAGAGGGGCGCACTCCTCCAGGAGTTCAAACAGATTGATTCCGCCCCAGGAGCGGCAGGAGCCCTTGCCCATCCCCTGGTCCAGGCAAATCATAAAGCAGGGTCTAGCATATTTTTCTGCTAGGCGGGAGGCCACGATGCCCACTACCCCTTGGTGCCAGGCCCGGCCAGCCAGCACGAGGGCCTCGGCCTGGGGAGCCTCCCCCAGCCGCTGGACGCACTGCTGGAAGATCTCGCCCTCTACGGTCTGGCGCTCCCGGTTCAGGGCGCACAGCTCCTGAGCCAGCTCCTCCGCCCGCTCCGGGTCCCCGGTCATGAGCAGCTCCAGGGCGGCCTCTGCCCGCCCCATCCGGCCGGAGGCATTGATCCGGGGGGCCAGGGTATAGCCCACCGACACAGAGCTGATGGGGCGGTCCCCCTGTCCGGACAGAGAGATGAGCCGGGCCAGCCCCAGCCGCCGGGAGGGGTTCAACCGGGCCAGGCCGGCGCTGACGATGCGCCGGTTTTCCCCGGTCATAGGCATCACGTCGGCCACGGTGCCGATGGCGGCCAGGTCGCAGGAGGACTCCCACACCTTGCAGGCTCTCTCTGAACCGGCCACGGCCATGGCCAGCTTGAGGGCCACTCCCACGCCGGCCAGCCCCTTGAAGGGATAGGGACAGCCGGGCTGGTGGGGGTCTACCACCGCCACGGCATCAGGCAGAATACCCTTGCAGGTGTGGTGGTCGGTGATCACCACGTCCACACCCAACTGACTGGCGAAGGCCACCTCATCCACGGCGGTGATGCCGCAGTCCACAGTGACGATCAGCGTGACGCCCTGTCGGGCCAGGGAGGCGATGGCCTCCCGGTTCAGGCCATAGCCCTCCTCCAGCCGGCCGGGGATATAGGGCAGCACAGCGCCCCCTTCGCCGGACAGAAATTCGGTGAGCAGACAGGTGGCGGTGATGCCGTCCACATCATAGTCCCCATAGACCGCTATCTGCTCTCCCCGCTCCAGGGCCAGCCGGACCCTGGCCGCCGCCTGATCCATGCCCAGCATCAACAGAGGAGACAGAAGGGACTCCCCTCCGGGGGACAGCAGTTGCTGGGCCTGGTCCCCGCTATGAATGCCCCGGGCAGCCAGGATGGAGGCCAGCAAGGGGGGCAGTCCCGCCCCTTCCAGGGCGGAGCGAAGGGCCGCGTCGGGGGACGCCACTGACCACTGTCTGTATTTCATTGGCATCCACCTCCAGACCATGCAGGATCCCGCCAAAGGGCGGATATGGGGAGTATTAACTTATCTATTATATCACAGTGGCGGAGGGACCATCAAGACAAAATCCCGTTCAGTACCTCTTTTTGCCTGTTTTGTCTCAGTTTTTTCCACGTTGCGGGCTCCCTTTTACCTTTTGGACTGATTTAGGCTTACCTAACAATTCATTCGTCAGATGCACAGAAAAAGCTCCGCCATTGAACAGGCGGAGCTTTTCCCTGGTCTGTGTTCGACCTGTATGCCGAGAGCCTTAAAGGACACATACCAACATACTGATGAAAATTTAGCATGCGCCCTTTCAGATAAGCCCAGTTCACAAATTAAAATGGGTCCGGCTTACTTCGGCAACTCGCTTTCTTCAACGGAAACTGCTTCAAGGTCGATATCGTTCCAATAAGATCCAATGTCTGCACTTGTAAAGTATTCAAAATTACCTGTTGAGGATTTTAGATTGCCACTCTTTACTCCATAGCAGACATAGATCAATTCATAGGTTGTTCCGTCGGATAGATTAAATCTGAAACTGGTTATCTTCGCTCCTGTGGTTTCTTCTGCCTCTTTGAGTTTTAAGGTTAAACCCTCGAACCTATCATACAAGTCTTTTATGGTTTCTTCTGCGTCAATAACTTTCTTTTCTGCGGAAACAGGCGCCCCCGCATAGCGATACAGTTCAATGGTTTCAACATCTCCGACCTCAAATGGAAAGTCGATATTGACCGTTTTTTCCTTGCAGCCGACCAGCCCAAGCATTAAAATCAACGCTAAAACTAACGCTATGTATTTTCTCATACAGATTACCTCCTTGTTATAGTTCTATTTGCATAGACAATATCGATAAAAAATCTGAAAAACATCTTAGTTTTTTATATAATATACCATTCTCGTGATTCTTTCAATGCTTGAAAATAGGTCGTTTTAGCTAAAGCGACAGAGGTAGGACCCATCAGTCCAAATGTAAAAGGGACGTTGTGGAGCACCTCTTGCGGCAGGGGGGAAATCGTGATACAATACCCCCCGAATTAGGCGCCTGCCTGGACAGGGTGCCAGACAGGCGCGCGATCATACCAAAGGATAGAGACCTATGACGACTTATAATGCCGGACAATATGATATCGCTATCATTGGGGCGGGCCACGCCGGGATTGAGGCTGCCCTGGCCGCCGCCCGGATGGGCCTGCGGACGCTGTGCTTTACCATCAACCTGGACGCGGTGGGTAATATGCCCTGCAATCCCGCCATCGGGGGGACAGGCAAGGGCCACTTGGTCCGGGAGCTGGACGCCCTGGGGGGAGAGATGGCACGGGCCGCCGACCAGGCCTGCATCCAGTACCGACTGCTCAACCGGAGCAAGGGCCCCGCTGTCTGGTCCTTACGGGCCCAGGCGGACCGCCGGGAGTACCAAAAGGTGATGAAGCACACCTTAGAGCGCCAGGAGAACCTGTGGGTCAAACAGGCAGAGGTGGTTCAGGTGCTGACGGAGGGGGGAGCCGTATCCGGGGTGGTGACCCACACCGGGGCGGTGTACCAGGTCAGAGCCGCGGTCGTCGCCACCGGCACCTATCTGGGGGGGCGGACCATCGTGGGAGAGGTGGTCCGGGACTCCGGGCCCGACGGACTGGCGGCCGCCCTGCCGCTGACTGCCTGCCTAGTAGAATTGGGCCTATCGATCCGTCGATTCAAGACGGGTACGCCCCCACGGGTCAACCGCCGTTCGGTGGATTTTTCGAAAATGGAGCTTCAGGAGGGGGACCGGGACGCCCAGCCCTTTTCCTTCTGGACGGACCACCATCTGGAAAACCGGGCTGTATGCTATCTCACCTACACCAATGAGAGAACTCATTCGGTGATCCGGGCCAATCTGGACCGCTCCCCTCTCTATGACGGCACCATTGAGGGCATCGGTCCCCGCTACTGCCCTTCTATTGAAACCAAGGTGGAGCGGTTCCCAGACAAGGAGCGCCACCAACTGTTCATTGAACCCATGGGGCTGGATACCGAGGAGCTGTATATTCAGGGCCTCTCCTCCTCCCTGCCGGAGGAGGTCCAGATTCAGATGCTCCACACGATTCCCGGCCTGGAACAGGCCGAGATGACACGCCCCGCCTATGCCATCGAGTACGACTGCATGGACCCCACCGGCCTGCTCCCTACCTTGGAAACAAAGACGGTGTCCGGCCTATATGGAGCGGGACAGTTTAACGGCTCCTCCGGCTATGAGGAGGCGGCGGTCCAGGGCTTTGTGGCCGGTGTCAATGCCGCCCTGAAGATACTGGGAAAGCCCCCCCTGGTCCTCCGGCGGGACCAGGGATACATCGGCGTCCTCATCGACGACCTGGTGACAAAGGGGACCAACGAGCCGTACCGCATGATGACCTCCCGCACAGAATACCGCCTTCTCCACCGCCAGGACAACGCCGACCGGCGGCTGGCCTCCATCGGGCGGGAATTGGGGCTGCTCTCTGAGACGCAATATGGGCGAGTGCTGGAAAAGGGCCGGGCGGTGGAGCTGGAGGTCCGCCGTCTGGAACACACGGGCACCCCGCCCTCCCCTGAGCTGGACCGGCTGCTGGAGGAGCGGGGCGAGCCCCAGGTGAGGAATGGGGCCAAGCTGGCCGACCTGCTGCGCCGGCCCAGGCTGACCTACGCTGATCTGGCCCCCTTTGACCCGGACCGCCCGGACCTGGCCCCCGCCGTGGCCAGCGAGGCAGAGATCACCATTAAATATGAAGGCTATATCCAGCGGCAGCTGCGCCAGGTGGAGGAGGTCAAGCGGCTGGAGGCCCGGCCTCTGCCTGCGGACCTGGACTACCAGTCCATCCAGGGACTGCGGCTGGAGGCCCGGCAGAAGCTGAATGATATCCGCCCCCAAAACCTGGGCCAAGCCAGCCGGGTGTCCGGGGTATCCCCGGCGGACGTGGCGGTGCTGATGGTATATTTGAAGCAAAATAACAGCATCTGATTTTGGAGGACCATCCATGGATGTTTTTATGCTATGGCACATATACGAGCAAAGAGATGGCACTGGTATTCATAATGAGGAAAAGCTGATCGGCGTTTTTTCCTCGAAGGCCAACGCGCGGGAAGCAATAGAACGCTTAAAAGATAAGGAAGGATTTCGGGATCTCCCCCAATGCTGTTTTGAGATTCATAAGACAGAGGTGGACCGGATTAGCTGGGAAGATGGATTTACTACAATCCGTTGGAGGGAAGCTGAACCATGAACCTGACACAAATCAAGGGCAATACCTGGGTGCTGGAGGGACAGGAGTTTATCCCTCTTTATAGGCTGGATGAGCGCCGCTGCGTCCTGCTGGACAACGGTCTGGTCCAGGAGCAGAAGGAGCTGGAGGAGAGCCTGAAGGGGGCCGGACTGGTCCCGGCGGGCATCCTGTGCTCCCACGCCCATATCGACCACTGTGGAAACAGCGCCTATCTCCAGCGGAAATACGGTATACCGGAAGCGCTTACCGCTCCGGAAGCGGGGATGTGCGCCAATCTGCTGACGCTGAAGTGCTATTTTCTCACCCTGCCGCCTGAAACGGTGGCGGAGGAGTCCTCCAATATGATTCATACCCCCGACGTGATTATCCCGCCAGGGGACGGCCCCTTCTCCTTCTGCGGCGCGGAGTTTCACATCGTCCACACCCCAGGCCACTCCGCTGGCCACATCTGTACGGTCACGCCGGACAATGTGTGCTATACAGCTGACGCCCTGTTGAGCTATGAGATGATAGAGGCCAAGCTGCCATACAGCTTGAGCCACCAGGCGGCTATTGATAGCCGGGAAAAGCTGCGGGGGCTGGGGTGCGACTACTATATTATGGCCCATCGGGGGGTGTGCGGTTCCGGGGAGATCGACACGCTCATTGAGGAGAACCAGAAGCTGGTTCGGCGCCGGGCCCAGGAGATATTCGAGCTGGTGGACCGGCCCATGACGGCCAGTGAGATCGACCAGGCCGCCTGCGCCCGCTATGAGCTGTACACCAGAAAGAACCGGCGGGCCCTGCGCTTTGAGCGGAATATCCGCTTCTTTGTGGAGTATCTGGTGGATACAGGGCAGCTGGAAATGTCATGCCAGAGGGGCGTAGTGCTGTACAGCCGTCCCAAGGCTTGAGCCCCCTTCGGTCTCTGACAGAAAAAGATAGACAGGCGCTTGTGGAACGGAGCAGTTCCTGATATACTGACTCTAGCTTATGCAAATATGAAAGGAGCTTTTGTCATGAAAGAGATCATTTCCACCGAAAAGGCGCCTGCCGCCATCGGACCCTACTCCCAGGCGGTCAAGGCCGGAAACCTGCTGTTCATTTCGGGGCAGATCCCCGTGGACCCCGCTACCGGCGAGGTGGTAGAGGCCACTATCCAGGCCCAGACGGCTCAGTCGCTGACCAATCTGAAGGCCATCCTGGCCCATGCGGGCGGGACGATGGGCCATGTGGTGAAGACCACAGTGTTTCTCAGCGATATGGAAAACTTTGTGGAGATGAACCGGGTATATAAGACCTTTTTTGAGGCCGAATGCCCCGCCCGCTCCGCTGTCCAGGTGGCCCGGCTGCCCAAGGACGTACTGGTGGAGATCGAGGCCATCGCCGTCCTGTAAGAACTATCCTGCGCTTGCGGCCTGGTTTGGATATATAAGCTATGGTGTTTCAGGCGCGCGTCGAAAGAAAATCGCGGAAAAGGCTTGCAATCCGGGAAAAATTGTGGTACACTTTCCTGTACTTCCGGGTTCGCCTGGATAATTTCTGGAATCTGTGCCCCACCGGGCCTTGAAAGGAACGAAAACAATGCTGAATATGATTCTTACTGTCCTCCAGGTCCTGTGTGGTCTGGCTGTTATCGCTGTGGTTATGCTCCAGTCTGGTAAGAGCGCCGGCCTGTCTGGTGCCATCGCCGGTGGTGCGGACACCTTCCTGTCCAAAAATAAGGCCAAGAGCGTGGACGCCAAACTGGCCAAGATGACCAAGTGGGTGGCCATCCTCTGGATCCTGCTGACCTTGTCCCTGAGCATCGTACACTGATCAAAAAGCGCCCCGTCCATCTGGACGGGGCGCTCTTCTTATCTCCAGGATAAAATACACCGTGTTCTGGCCTCCGTCAGAACACGGTGCAGCTTATTTTTGCAGTCAGGACTTCTTTCGGGAAGCCTCCCGCATCCGGTCGCCGTGGTCCAGCAGCCGCTTGCGGAGACGGAGATTCTCCGGGGTACACTCCAACAGCTCGTCGTCAGCCAGGAACTCCAGGCACTGCTCCAGGGACAGGACCTTTGGGGGCACCAGGCGGAGGGCCTCGTCAGAGCCGGAGGCCCGCATATTGGTCAGCTGCTTCTTCTTGCAGACATTGACGGAGATATCCTCCGCCTTGGGGCACTCGCCCACGATCATGCCGCCGTAGACAGGGGTGCCGGGGCCGATAAACAGCTGGCCCCGCTCCTGGGCGTTAAACAGGCCGTAGGTCACCGCCTCGCCAGTCTCGAAGGCCACCAGCGAGCCGGTGGAGCGGCGGCTGATCTCCCCCTTCATAGGGGCGTAGCGGTCAAAGACAGAGGCCATGATGCCCTCTCCCTTGGTATCAGTGAGGAACTCGTTGCGGTAGCCGAACAACCCGCGGGAGGGGACCAGAAATTCTACCTTCATCCGGTCGCCCACAGGAGTCATCTCCACCAGATCCCCCTTCCGGGAGCCGATCTTCTCCATCACGGCGCCTACACAGTCAGAGGGGACGTCCACCACCAGCCGCTCAATGGGTTCGCACTTCACTCCGTCGATCTCCTGGTACAACACACGGGGCGGGGAGACCTGGAGCTCATAGCCCTCCCGGCGCATGGTCTCAATGAGGATGGACAGGGACATCTCTCCCCGGCCGGCCACGTTGAAGGAGTCGGTGGAACCCTCCACCTCGCTTACCTTTAAAGATACGTCCTTCATAGTCTCCCGGAACAGGCGCTCCCGGAGTTGCCGGCTGGTGACGAACTTGCCCTCCCGGCCGGCAAAGGGGGAGTCGTTGACGGAGAAAGTCATCTCGATGGTGGGCGCGGAGATCTTGACAAACTCGATGGGTTCCACCTTGTCGGGGGCGCAGATGGTGTCCCCAATGGTGATATCCCCAATGCCGCTCATGGCTACGATGCTGCCCGCCTCCGCCTGCTGGACGGGCACCTTGGACAGGCCGTCAAACTCATACAGGGCGGACACCTTGGCCTTCTTGGGGGCGGCGTCCGGGTCGTGGTAGTTACACACCGCAATCTCCTGGTTTTGGCGGATAGTGCCCCGCTCAATCCGGCCGATGGCGATGCGGCCCACGAACTCGTTATAATCAATGGAGGACACCAGCATCTGGAAGGGGGCCTCCAGGTCCACCTCGGGGGCGGGGATGTAGTCAATGATGGTATCAAAGAGGGGCTTCAAGTCGCTGCCCGCCACATCGGGCTGGACGGAGGCAGTGCCTTGCCGGCCGGAGCAGAACAGCATAGGGCTGTCCAACTGCTCGTCAGTGGCGTCCAGGTCCAGCAGCAGCTCCAGCACCTCGTCGATGACTTCGTATACCCGCTGGTCAGGGCGGTCGATCTTGTTGACCACCACGATGACCCGGTGGCCCAGCTCCAGGGCCTTAGACAGCACAAAGCGGGTCTGGGGCATGGGCCCTTCGGCAGCGTCCACCAGCAGGATGACTCCGTTAACCATCTTCAGGATGCGCTCCACCTCGCCGCCAAAGTCGGCGTGGCCCGGCGTGTCTACGATGTTGATTTTTACATCGCCGTACTGGACGGCGGTGTTCTTGGCGGTAATGGTGATGCCCCGCTCCCTCTCCAGGTCGTTGGAGTCCATGACCCGATCCACCACGGCCTGATTTTCCCGGTAGACACCGGACTGCTTCAACAGCTCGTCCACCAGGGTGGTCTTGCCGTGGTCCACGTGGGCGATGATGGCGACATTTCTCAACTTTTCATTTTTCATGCAGTGATTCTCCTTACCTATGGCAAAACCACTCGGAGCCCTATTGCCCATGGGGCGCGCCGAATGGCGTGTATAAAATACTGCGCGGGGCAGGAGCTCGTCGGTGGAGAGACCAGCGCCCGCCCAACATCCATTAATAATTTCTCCGAGACACAGGGTCACAGGAGGGACTTGTTCCATGTGGCAGAGGAAGCTTGAGTTTCAGACGTGGTATTATATCTCCAATCCGAAAAAAAAGCAACGGCTTTCCAAAAAAATCAGACTCTATCCACAATCGTTGGCACCATGTTACAGGTTTTTCGCAAAGAAAGGAAACCTTTTTCGTCAATTTTCGTCTGACTAAATAGAAAGGCCCTACTGCTTCCCTGGAAGGGGCACCCAGAAAATCGAAAAAATGTTCGAAAAATGTCTTGACAGACTCGAACATCTGTTGTATTTTTAAAACAGAACATTTGTTCCATTTTGGAGAGACTGAAAAAAGTCCGTTTTATAGGACGTTTTATTTTTTATAGTAGGTTCAAAGCGTTAGGAGGGATCTTGGATGCAGACGATCTATTATACTACCACCCATTTTGTCCGCCACACAGGAAATGTGGTAGATCTGGAGGAGTACCGCCGGAAGCTAGCCCTGACTAGAGAGGGCAACTTGGCCCCTCTGCCGGAGGAGCGGGAGGAACCGGAAGCGCCCCGCCTGCATCTGGTGGCACTTCAGGACCGACGTGCCCGGAACTCCAACAGGGCGGCCCGCCGGGCTTGGGCGCTGGATATTTGTGCCAGCATGGGCGTGCTCCTCATGACACTGACGTTTACCCTTCGTGTGCTGGCGGTGTAAGGCCGTTTTGGATGCTTCCCGCTCATTTCTTCCCTCATCCCGGCAAAATCACTGAAATTTTGGCGGAGGCCGCTCCAATTTTGGGCGGCCCCCGCCTTTTTGTGGTAATTTCCGCCGATGGAAAGAAAAAATACAATATTTTATTGCGGATGCCGGGCTATAAAATTCCCCCCGATTGAGGAAAACGAACTCGTCGAGTTTTGGCAAAGGGGTTGACGTGACGGCGGAAACCGTGTATATTCTACTTTGTAACCAAATTGTAACTCTTTTATCCGATCTGTAATTTTTTCGCGTCGTCGATTGCGAGGGATACCATGAGCGAATATCGGGAGCGGTCACGGAGGAGGTCCTCCGGTCCGCGGCCAAATCAAAAGCAGCCAAAGGAAAAGATCAACTGGGCGCAGCTCCGTCTTGGACTGATCCGCCAGTGCAAAGGGACGGGCGAGTGGGCCCGCATCCATTTCCGCCGCTGGGTCCATGTGCTCCACAGCGAATCGGGCGGCCGGTGGACTGTGGGGCCCGCCTCCTTTTTGGGTGTGTCCGCTGCCCTAGGGCTGGCGCTGACCATCACCACTCTCTACTCCTCCAGTTACGCCGTCACCGTAGACGGAGAGAAGGTGGGCGTGGTGGCCGACCAGGATATCGTATCCGCCGCCATTCAGGAGGTGGAGGCGGAGGGATCCTCCCTGCTGGGCTATGACTACCAGGTGGAAGGGGACATCGACTATCAGTTTACCCTGACGCTGAAGACCGAGCTGGACGGAGAAAAGGAGATCGAAAATTACTTTTACGACCAGCTCAACTCGGTCAGCGACCATCTGCGCAAATACCAAGTGTCCGTGGATGGAGAGGTCATCGGCGTGGTCAAGGACGAGGATGCCCTCAACGAGATGCTGGACCAGATGCAGGACCAATACGTCACAGAGAATACCGTATCCGCTGACTTCGTGGAGGATGTATCGGTAGACTATATCTACTCCGCCGACAATATGATGACTGTCGAGGAGATGCACCAGGCCCTGACGGCCAATACCACCGGCGAGACCACTTACACCGTGGTCAAGGGGGATACCTATAACGGCATCGCCTACGCCAACGACATGTCCCTCAGTGATCTGATGGCCCTCAATCCCCAGGCGGATATCAACCGGCTGATGATTGGAGACGTGGTCAACGTGAAGGAGGTCATCCCCACCGTATCGGTGGAGACCGTGGAAGAGGTCACCTATCACGAGGCCATCGCCTGCCCCGTGGAGACCCAGGAGGACAGCTCCATGTATAAGGGGGACTCCAAGATCCTCGTTCAGGGCGAGGAGGGCGAGGCGCTGGTAGAGGCCACCGTTACCTATGTGAACGGCGTGGAGAAGGAGCGGGACATCCAGAGCTCCACCACGCTCCGGGAGCCCACCACCACCATTAAAGCGGTGGGGACCAAGGAGAAGCCTAAGACAGCCTCCAAGGGCTATTTCATCTGGCCCATTAAGGGGAAGATCAACTCCTACTTCGGCGGTCGATATATTTTTGGCAGTTACAGTTACCACTCAGGTCTGGATATCAAGGCCAGCTACGGCGCCTCCATCAAGGCAGCGGACGGCGGAACCGTCACCTTCGCGGGCTGGAAGGGTACCTACGGCAATCTGGTCATTATCACCCACGACAACGGGACGCAGACCTATTACGCCCATAACTCCTCCCTTCTGGTCTCCGCTGGGGAGAAGGTGTACCAGGGCCAAGTTATCGCCAAGGCGGGCAGCACTGGCCGGTCCACTGGCAATCACTGCCACTTCGAGGTCCGCGTGAACGGCAGCGCTGTTAACCCCTTGAATTATCTGAAATAAAAAAGGCCGCGGTCTTTATAGACCGCGGCCTCTTTGTGCCTTTTTAGTTCCAGGGGGCCAGCTCCACCCGGACAAAATAGCCCTGGGGATGGCGGCAGACAGGACACTGAGCCGGGGCGGCCGTGGAGGTGACTACCCAGCCACAGTGGAGGCAGGTCCATTGCACTTCCACGTCGGAGAAGAACAACTGGCCTTTCTCCAGCAGGTCAGCGAATTTTCCGAACCGGTCTCCGTGAGTCTGCTCTACCCGCGCGATATTCTCAAATAGCTTACCGACCAGGGGGAAGCCCTCGGACATGGCCACCTGGGCAAAGTGCTGGTAGTCGTGCTCCCACTCCTGATACTCGTTATGCTGGGCCGCCCGCAGATGGGCCAGCAGGTTGTCATACAGGTCCACGGGGTAGGTGCCGTCGATCTGGATGGTCTGGCCGTTAAGCTGGGCCAGTTGGCCATAGAACTGCTTGGCGTGGGTCTTTTCCTGGTCGGCGGTGAACAAAAAGACACCCCGGAGCACCTCCAGCCCCTCCTTGTGGGCAATGCCGGCGGCGATGGTATAACGGTTCCGGGCCTGGCTCTCCCCCGCGAAAGCACGCATCAGGTTCTCCCTGGTCTGGCTGTGGGCAAAGGCCTGCATATTGTCGGACATAAAGCTCCCTCCTCGGTATAAAATATGGATTCCCCCACAGTATGCCCAGGGAGCGGAACCTTTACTCCCGGCAAGAGCGGGATGTCCTGGGCTTTTTTTGGCCTTTTTCTTGCCTTTTCCGTAGAGGGGCATTATAATAGGAGCAATGACGGGGTGTCTTGTCACCCGAAACTAAGGAGGCTTTCTCAAATGAAAGCAAAGACCAACTTGACCATGCTCTGCGACTTCTACGAGCTGACGATGGCCAACGGCTACTTCCAGACCGGGCTGGCCGACCGGATCTGCTATTTTGACGTGTTCTATCGCTCGGTCCCTGACAAGGGCGGTTTTGCCCTGGCCGCCGGACTGGCCCAAGTCGTCGAGTATATCCAGGAGCTGCACTTTGACGAGGAGGACCTGGGCTATCTTCGGAGCAAGGGCTGCTTCAGCGAGGAGTTCCTCGACTTCCTCCGGGACTTCCGGTTTACCGGCGACATCTGGGCCGTGCCGGAGGGCACCCCCGTATTCCCCGGCGAGCCCCTGCTCACGGTTCGGGCGCCCGCTATCCAGGCCCAGTTTATCGAAACCTTCCTGCTGCTCACCCTGAACCACCAATCCCTGATCGCCACCAAATCCAACCGTATCGTTCGGGCGGCGGAGGGCCGGCCTGTGGCGGAATTTGGCTCCCGCCGGGCCCACGGGCCGGACGGCGCCCTGCTGGGCGCCCGTGCCAGTTATATCGCCGGCTGCTCGGCCACGGCCTGCACCATGGCCGACCAGTGGTATGGTTCCCCCGCCACCGGCACCATGGCCCACTCCTGGGTCCAGATGTTCCCCGACGAGTACACCGCGTTTAAGACGTACTGCCAGCTCTACCCCAACAACGCCACCCTGCTGGTGGACACCTATAACGTGCTCAAGTCCGGCGTGCCCAATGCCATCCGGGCCTTTCAGGAGGTCCTGCTGCCCCAGGGGATCACCAAGTGTGGGATCCGGCTGGACTCCGGCGACTTGACTTACCTGTCTCAGAAGGCGCGGGAGATGCTGGACGAGGCGGGGCTGACCGGCTGCAAGATCGTGGCCTCCAATGCCCTGGACGAGTATATCATCCGGGACTTGGTCCGCCAGGGGGCCCGTATTGACTCCTTTGGCGTGGGCGAGCGGCTCATTACCTCCCGCTCTGAGCCCGTCTTTGGCGGGGTGTATAAGCTGGCTGCCATCGAGGACGGCCAGGGCAATATCATTCCCAAGATCAAGATCAGCGAGAACGCCGCCAAGATTACCACACCTCATTTTAAGAAAGTATACCGCATTTTCTCCAAGGACACAGGAAAGGCGGAGGCCGACCTGATCTGCCTCCACGACGAGGAGTTTGACTTTGACCAGCCGCTGGAGCTCTTTGACCCGGACGCCACCTGGAAGCGAAAGGTCTTTACCAGCATCGAGGCCCGGGAGCTGCTGGTTCCTGTGTTCCGGGGAGGCGAGCTGGTGTACCAGGTCCCCGACCTGCAGACCAGCCGGGCCTACTGCCAACGGCAGGTGGATGCCCTGTGGGACGAGGTCAAGCGGTTCGAGAACCCCCATAACTACTATGTGGACCTGTCTCAGAAGCTGTGGGATATCAAGCAAGGTTTGCTGAACAGCCACGAGATGAAGTAAACAGGATCAAATGAGCCCTCCGGCCAAACGGCCGGAGGGCTGTTTTTCTATGATATTTGTCAAAAGGCACTTGACATACCTCGTTTCTCTAGGTATTCTATACCTAGAGAAACGAGGTATTTGGCGTGGAAGATTTCCCAGGAAAGAAAGGATGAACGAAATGAAGTTTGACAAGGGCCTGATGGCGGGGAGCAGTACGCTGCTGGTGCTGTCCCTGCTGGAGAGCGGAGATATGTATGGCTATCAGATGATTGAGGAGCTGGCCCGCCGATCTAATGATACCTTCCAGATGAAGGAGGGCACTCTCTACCCTATCCTCCATGCCCTGGAGCAGGGCAAGTATCTGATCTCCTACCAACAAGAGGCCCCCACGGGACGGCAGCGGAAGTATTACCGCCTGACCAGGCGGGGGCGGGAACTGCTGGCCGACAAAAAGGAGGAGTGGAAGAACTTTCGTCAGGGCGTCAGCGACGTGCTGTCCGGCGGCGCCAACGCCCTGGGGCTGGCGTGAGAGGAACAGCCATGAAGAAAAGCGCCTTCCGGTTGACCCGTGGACAGAGGACTGTGCGAAATGTGGTAATTTTCCTGCTGGCTGTGGCTGTTTGGGTCGCTTTGCCTAAGATACCACTGTGGATTATCGAGGGGCAGATCCGGGCAGAGGCCCGGCGGGATGGAGTGGAGCGGATCGAGGTGCTGTGGGCGGGAGCCATAGCCTGTGAGTCTGGCGACGGCGGCCATTTTCCCCTCTATGAATACAGCCTGCCAATGGTGCTGGCTCGGGGCGGAGGCCGGCTGTGGAGGGGTTATCTGACTACCTATGAAGGGGACGCCCATTTCGGCGGGGTCAGTAGTTGTCCGGAGCCCCAGGGACCGGCCCTGGTTTACCTGGCAGAGCCGGGAAATGGTGGGATTATTCCTGAAAATCCCCTCATCGGGGCGTGGATGGCGGCGGTGGATGTGCCCGAGGAGGCGGCTGCCGTCAAGTCCATTCTGGATTTCCGGGGAGGCGGCCTTTCCTATGTCACCAGCGACCGGGAATCCGACGACCGGGTGATTCTGACCACCATTCCCCGTCAGGTGACGGAGGTCAACGGAGGTTCCGATTTTCCCTATATCCTGGAGCTGTTGGACAGCGAGGGCGCTGTGTTGGGGCAAGTCCGGGGCAGTCTGACCGACCAATGGAGGTGAGGGAGTGGAGCGGGGAAACGTGCCGATAGACCGGTGGCTCGATCAAGCGGTGTCCGGCATCCGCTTTGGACCGGACCGGGCGGCAGTTCGGGCGGAGCTGGAGGCCCACATGGAGGACAAGGCGGCGGACCTTCAGCGGATTTTTCCGGATATCTCCCGCGAGGAGGCGGAGGAACGGACCCTGTCAGAGATGGGAGATCCGGCGGAGATCGGGAAGAAGCTGGCCAGGATCCACAAGCCCTGGCTGGGCTGGCTGTGGCAGTTCTCCAGGTTTCTGGCCCTGGCCGCACTGCTCCTGCTGGCAGTGGAGGCGGCTATTGTGCTGCCCGTGGCTTGGGACCTGCTGTGGGCTTGGGCGCGGAGAGGATAAGGCGAGGGAGCGCGATGGAAAGAAAAAATGAGGCCGCCGTCAGTTGGCTGGACACGGCGGTGGGCGGCATCCGTTTTGGACCGGACCGGGCGGCGGTGCGGGAAGAGCTGGAGGCCCACATGGAGGACAAGGCGGCGGACCTTCAGCGGATTTTCCCGGGTATCTCCCGCGAGGAGGCGGAGGAACGGGCCCTGTCAGAGATGGGAGATCCGGCGGAGATCGGGAAGGAGCTGGCCAGGGTCCATAAGCCCTGGCTGGGCTGGCTGTGGCGGGCTTCCGGGGTGCTGCTGGCCCTGGTTCTCATCGCCTTTCTGGGGCTAAATTTCGCCCTGGGGGACGATGCCTTTCTGGGGGACGACTCAGATGCGGAGTTTTGGGACTTTGACGCTATGCCCTTTGACCGGGGGCGGATGGACTGGTATGAAACCACCTATCTGCACGGCGAGGATCCCGGCCAGCTCCTTACCTTCTCCCCCGGCTTGGAGCAGGAGGCGGCGGGGCAGAGGATCTCGGCCCTGCGGGGCGCGCTCTGGGAGGAGGAGGGGACACAGGTACTCTACCTCTATCTCCGGGTGGACACCTGGAAATTCTGGGCGCTGGGAATCCTGAAGGAGGAGTGGATGACGGTCACTGACGACCGGGGGAATAGATACGGCCTGGGACTGGATGCTCCCCGGGATCCAAGTGGCGGGCTGCTCAGTTCCCTGTCCGGCGGGGCGGGCAAGGGCCCCTTCCACCGGGGATATACCCTGCGTGTCTGGGGAATAGACCCACAGGCGGAAACCATTTATCTGAGCTACGGCCCCGGAGATCCGGTATTTACCTTTACCTTGGACCTTGAGGAGGGGGCGGCATGAAGAAAAAGTGGAGGGAACTCTGGTCCCGCCGTCCCCGGCTGGGGCGCGGGGGGAGGACGGTCCGGAATCTCCTTTTGACGGCGGCTCTGGCCCTGATGATCTGGGGACAGTACGGCTGCCCCCTGCCTACGGCGGAGATGGAATTTCGGCGGCTGGAGCGGCAGTATCTGCTGCCACGGAGCGAGATTGTGTATCAGACGGGCTTCTGGAACATCGGGAATGTTGAAGAGATTAAAAGCCGGGATGGAACTTACCTCAGTGTGTTCCAGCCGTTTGTGGCGGGAACGATAAAGGATCAGGTATACGCCGCCACGCTGTATGCGCCTGGGAAGCACATAATGAATGTCGTCCCTCTGGGCAAGGGACCGACCCCAATCCCGATTAACAGCGTGATCGCCTGGGTCCCGGAGCCCGGAAAGGTATGGATGAGCGGATGCAATCTCCTGTTTTATCAGATCTCCGGAGAAACCACCCGGACGGAGCTGGATGTAGACACGGTGCTTTTGGGAGGCGAGAGATTCGCCCGTTATGCCCAGGAAGGCATCTGTCTGGAGGAGGGGCTGTGGCTGTTTTCCATGAAGTCCCCGGAGGGGGCATATTCCCAAGACTGGTATGCGGGGGCATCTTATGCCCTGCGGCTGTACGGCGAGGGTGGGGAACTTCTGCTGGAGCGGGAAGGCGTCCTGCCGGAGCCGATGTAAAGGAGAGGGGCCGAAGCGCCCCTCTCTCCTTTTGGCGTTGCGTGACAGATGGAAGAAAGATACAAGATATAGTGCATGAAAAGACCGGAAAAGGGGCCGGAAGAAAACGACAAAAAAATTTTTAAAAAATGCTTGACACACACGGCGGTGTTGTTGTATGATAACCAAGCGCCTGCTAGGGCGCAGTCTGCGATGATGCGGGAGATTGCTCAGAAATGAGGTAACTTCCGCGGAGTATGTCCGATAATCGGGCGGCTGAGAGCTTCGTGCCACGGCGTATATCGTCTGGCGGGAAGGAACCGGCCTGTCATCATGCCGGTTTTTTTGTGGCCGGGAGTGATACGCACGAAAGCGTGGTAACACGAAAGGGCTCTCACCGTACGAAGGCTGGACAAAGTCAACTTTCGTATGTATTTAAGGAGGAAACCCAAAATGGCTCAGAAAGAAATGATCCGCATCCGTCTGAAGGCCTACGATCATCAGCTGATCGATCAGTCCGCTGAGAAGATCGTGGAAACCGCCAAGCGTACCGGCGCCGCCGTTTCCGGCCCCATTCCCCTGCCTACCAAGAAAGAGGTCGTTACCATCCTGCGGGCTGTACACAAGTATAAGGACAGCCGCGAGCAGTTTGAGCGCCGCACCCACAAGCGCCTGATCGACGTGATCAAGCCCTCCCAGAAAACTGTCGAGGCCCTGATGAGCCTGGAGCTGCCCGCTGGTGTGGAGATTGAAATTAAGCTGTAATTAAGGCTTGGTCTCAAAAATGTGCGGCGCAGCCGCGCGACCAAACCGAAGCCCGGCGATAGCGGGTTCGGTTTGGAGAGGAAAAGCAAGGAAGCGAACGAGGTTTTCGCCGCAGGCGGAAACGGAGTTTAGCGAACTTTGCTTTGACGATGTGTACCCGCTGCCTGTCGCCTATTGAGACAGGCGGGTCAAGTTGGAAAACCAATAGGAGCCCAATGCCCCAAGTTTTTCAACCAATAACCTTTATAGGAGGAAATCCAACATGGAGAAAGCGATCATCGGCAAAAAGATCGGCATGACCCAGATCTTCGATGAGGCTGGCAAGGTGATTCCCGTCACCCTGATCCAGGCCGGCCCCTGCACTGTGGTGCAGAAGAAGACCGCCGAGAAGGATGGCTATGAGGCCATTCAGCTGGGTTATCAGACCGTTCCTGAGCGCAAGCTCACCAAGCCCGAGCTGGGCCACCAGAAGAAGGCCGGCCTGGAGGAGCTGAAGAAGGTCCTCAAGGAGTTTGCCCTCAACGACTGCTCCAAGTTCGAGGTGGGCGACCAGCTGACCGCCAACATCTTTGCCGCCGGCGACTTTGTTGACGTCACCGGCATCAGCAAGGGCCACGGCTTCCAGGGCGTTGTCAAGCGCCACGGCGCCGCCATCAAGCGCATGACCCACGGCGGCGGCCCTGTCCACCGTCACCAGGGCTCTCTGGGCGCCGGCACCACCCCCGGCCACATCTATAAGGGCCGCGACGGCGCCGGACAGATGGGCAACGTACAGGTCACCGTCCAGAATCTGGATGTGGTCCAGGTGGACGAGGAGCTGGGCCTCATCGCCGTGCGCGGAGCCATCCCCGGCCCCAAGGGCGGCGTGGTCTTTGTGAAGAGCACCGTCAAGACCAACGTGGAGAAGAAGGCCGCCGAGATCGGCCGCGTCAACCCGCAGAAGGCTTCCGCCCGTGTCAACCCGCAGAAGGCTTCCGCCCGCAACAAGTAAGGAAAGGAGAGATTGAGTCATGCCTAAAGCTAACGTGTTCAACATGGCCGGTCAGCAGGTCGGCGAGATCGAGCTCTCCGAGGCCGTGTTCGGGATCGAGCCCAACCAGGCTGTGGTCCACGAGGTGGTCAAGAACCACCTGGCTAACTGCCGTCAGGGCACCCAGAGCGCTTTGACCCGCGCCGAGGTTTCCGGCGGCGGCAAGAAGCCCTGGCGTCAGAAGGGCACCGGTCACGCCCGTCAGGGCTCCACCCGGGCTCCCCAGTGGACCCACGGCGGCATCGTGTTTGCCCCCAAGCCCCGGGATTACAGCTATACTCTGAATAAGAAGGTCAAGCGTCTGGCTCTTAAGTCCGCTCTGTCCGCCAAGGCTGCCCAGGGCGCCGTTCTGGTGGTAGACGGTCTGAAGCTGGAGGAGATCAAGACCAAGGCGATGAAGGAGATGCTCAACAGCATCGGCGCCTCCAAGTCCGTGGTCATCACCCCTGAGGTGGATCAGATCGTGGTCAAGTCCGCCCGGAACATCCCCGGCGTGGTCACCACCACCGCCAAGATCCTCAGCGTCTATGACATCGTAAACGCCAAGCAGCTGGTCATTGACAAGGCTGCCCTGGCTATCATCGAGGAGGTGTACGCGTAATGGCTACCACTGCTTATGACATCATCAAGCGCCCCATCATCACCGAGCAGTCCATGGAGCAGACTGAGATGAAGCGCTACACCTTCGAGGTCGCCAAGACCGCCAACAAGATCGAGATCGCCAAGGCGATTGAGGAGATCTTCGGCGTCAAGGTCGCCAAGGTCAACACCCTGAACATGCAGGGTAAGGAGAAGCGGATGGGGATGCGCCCCGCCGGCCGCCGGCCCAGCTGGAAGAAGGCCATGGTCACCCTGACCGCCGACTCCAAGTCCATCGAGTTCTTCGAGGGTATGGTGTAAGGAGGATATTGACAAATGGCTATTAAGACTTTTAAGCCCACAACCCCCTCCCGCCGTCACATGACTGTGTCCGCCTTCGAGGGGATCGATAAGAAGGCCAAGCCCGAGCGCGCTCTGACCGAAGTGCTGAAGAAGCACGCCGGCCGCAACAGCTACGGCCGCATCACCGTCCGTCATCACGGCGGCGGAAACAAGCAGAAGTATCGTGTGATCGATTTTAAGCGGGATAAAGAGGGTAAGGCAACTGTGGTCAATCTGCAGTATGACCCCAACCGCTCCGCTAACATCGCCCTGATCGAGTATGAGGACGGCGAGCGCCGCTATATCCTGGCCCCCAACGGCCTGAAGGCCGGCCACATCATCATGACCGGCCCCGACGCCGACATCCTGCCCGGCAACTGTCTGCCCATCGCCAACATCCCTGTGGGCGAGGAGATCCACAACATCGAGCTGTACCCCGGCAAGGGCGCCCAGCTGGTCCGCGCCGCCGGCGTGGCCGCCCAGCTGATGGCCAAGGAGAACGGCATGGCTCAGATCCGCCTGCCCTCCGGCGAGGTGCGTTATGTCCGCGAGAACTGCAAGGCCACCATCGGCCAGGTGGGCAACACCGACTGGGCCAACATCCAGATCGGTAAGGCCGGCCGCAAGCGCCACATGGGTTGGCGGCCCACCGTCCGCGGCTCTGTTATGAACCCCAATGACCACCCCCACGGCGGTGGTGAGGGCAAGAGCCCCGTCGGCCGTCCCGGCCCTGTCACCCCCTGGGGCAAGCCCGCCCTGGGCTACAAGACCCGCAAGACGAAGAACCGCACTGATAAGTTCATCGTCAAGCGCCGCAATGCCAAGTAAGGAGGCTGTGAAAGATGAGCAGAAGCATTAAGAAAGGCCCCTTTTGCGCCCCCGAGCTGCTGAAGCGGGTCGATGAGATGAATGAAAAGAACGAAAAGAAGGTCCTGAAGACCTGGAGCCGCGCCTCCACCATCTTCCCCTCTTTCGTTGGACACACCTTTGCTGTACACGACGGCCGCAAGCACGTGCCCGTCTATGTCACCGAGGACATGGTCGGCCACAAGCTGGGCGAGTTTGTGCCCACCCGCACCTTCAAGGGACACGCGGGCAGCAAGACCGGTAAGTAAGGAGGAGAGAGCATGGAAGCGAAAGCAAATCTGAAATATCTGCGGATCTCTCCCCGTAAGGTGAAGATCGTCCTGGACCTGATCCGGGGCAAGGATGTGGGTACCGCCACCGCCATCCTGCTGCAGACCCCCAAGGCCGCCTCTGAGCCTGTGCTCAAGCTGCTGAAGAGCGCCGCCGCCAACGCGGAGAACAACCACCAGATGGACCCTGAGAAGCTGTATGTGTCCGCCTGCTACGCCAACCCCGGCCCCATTATCAAGCGCATCATGCCCAGGGCTCAGGGCCGCGCGTACCGGATCAACAAGCGCACTTCTCACGTCACCATTGTTGTGAGCGAGCGCTAAGGGAGGAGGAACAATATGGGACAGAAAGTTAATCCCCACGGACTGCGCGTGGGTGTCATTAAGGATTGGGACTCCCGCTGGTATGCCCGCAACGAGAAGGTGGGCGACCTGCTGGTGGAGGACAAGAAGATCCGTGACTACCTGAAGAAGACCCTCTACGGCGCCGGCATCCCCAAGATCGAGATCGAGCGGGACAACGCCAAGACCCGCATTTACCTGCACTGTGCCCGCCCCGGCGTGGTCATCGGCAAGGGCGGCGAGGACATCAAGAAGATCGAGGCCCAGCTGGTCAAGATGACTGGCAAGCCTGTGGATCTGAAGATCGTAGAGGTTCGGGACGCCGATACCAATGCCCAGCTGGTGGCTGAGAACATCGCCCAGCAGCTGGAGAAGCGGATCGGCTTCCGCCGGGCGATGAAGAACGCTATGGGCCGCGCCATGCGCGCCGGCGCCAAGGGCATCAAGACCTCCTGCTCCGGCCGTCTGGGCGGCGCTGAGATCGCCCGCACCGAGCACTATCACGATGGCACCATTCCCCTGCAGACCCTCCGGGCCGACATCGACTACGGCTTTGCTGAGGCTGCCACTACCTACGGCCGCATCGGCGTGAAGGTGTGGATCTACAAGGGCGAGGTGCTCACTCAGGCCCTGCGTACCACCCCCCGCACTCTGGATACCAGCAAGCCCTACCAGGAGCGCCGTGACCGTCCCCGCCGTGACCGCCGGGATGGTGACCGCCGTCAGGGCGGCTTCAACCGTGACCGCCAGGGCGGGTTCAATCGTGACCGCCAGAACGGCGGATTCAACCGTGGCCCCCGCCCCGCCGGTCAGGCCAACACTCCTAAGGAAGGAGGCGCTCAGTAATGCTGCTCCCTAAGCGCGTAAAGTACCGCCGCGTCCACCGCGGACGCATGAAGGGCAAGGCCATGCGCGGCAACACCATCGCCTACGGTGAGTTTGGCCTGCAGGCTATTGAGCCCGCGTGGATCACCAGCAATCAGATCGAGGCTGCCCGTATTGCCATGACCCGTTATACCAAGCGTGGTGGTAAGGTCTGGATCAAGATCTTCCCCGACAAGCCCGTGACTGAGAAGCCCGCCGAGACCCGCATGGGCTCCGGTAAGGGCTCCCCTGAGTACTGGGTGGCCGTGGTCAAACCCGGCCGTGTGATGTTCGAGATCGCCGGCGTTTCTGAGGAAACTGCCCGTGAGGCCCTGCGCCTGGCCAGCCACAAGCTGCCTGTCAAGTGCAAAATCGTCAAGCGTGAAGAGACCGAGAAGGGTGGTGAAGCGTAATGAAGGCCAATGAAGTCCGTAAGATGTCTGCCGCGGAGCTTGAGAACAAGCTGAAGGATCTGAAGAAAGATCTGTTCAACCTGCGCCTCCAGCACGCCACCAACCAGCTCGATAATCCGATCCGGATCGCTGAGGTCAAGAAGGATATCGCCCGGGTCAAGACCATCATTCGCGAGCAGCAGCTCGCCGGCCGCTAAGAGGAGGAATAGAAGATGGAAAACAGAACTTCTTCTCGTAAGACCAGAGTCGGCCTGGTGGTTTCGGACAAGATGGATAAGACCGTTGTGGTCGCCATCGCCGACCGCGTGGCCCATCCTCTGTATAAGAAGATCGTGAAGAGAACCTATAAGCTGAAGGCCCATGATGAGAACAACCAGTGTGGCGTGGGTGACCGCGTCAAGGTCATGGAGACCCGCCCCTTGTCCAAGGACAAGCGCTGGCGCGTGGTTGAGATCATCGAGAAAGCGAAGTAAGGAGGTGTCGGTATGATTCAGGAAGAAAGCTATCTGAAGGTGGCCGATAATACCGGCGCCAAGGAGATCAAGACCATCCGGGTGCTGGGCGGCTCCAAGCGCAAGTTCGGCAACATCGGTGATGTGGTGGTCGCCTCCGTCCGCAAGGCCGCTCCCGGCGGCACTGTTAAGAAGGGCGAAGTGGTCAAGGCCGTCATCGTCCGTTCCGCCAAGGGCGTCCGCCGCGCCGACGGCTCCTATGTCCGTTTCGACGACAACGCCGCCGTCCTCATCAAGGACGATAAGAATCCCCGCGGCACCCGTATCTTTGGCCCAGTGGCCCGTGAGCTGCGCGACAAGGACTATATGAAGATCTTGTCCCTGGCTCCCGAAGTGCTGTAAGGGAGGGCAATGAAGATGAATAAGATGAGCATCAAGAAGGACGACCTGGTTGTCGTCCTGTCCGGCAAGGACAAGGGCAAGCAGGGCAAGGTCCTGGAGGTCATGCCCAAGGACGGCAAGGTCATTGTTGAGAAGATCAACATGGTCTCTCGCCACACCAAGCCACGCAAGCAGGGCGATCAGGGCGGTATCCTGCAGAAAGAGGCTCCCCTCTACGCCTGCAAGGTGCAGCGTGTCTGCCCCAAGTGCAACAAGCCCACCCGTCCGGCCCACAAGCTGCTGGCTGACGGCAAGAAGGTCCGCGTCTGCAAGAAGTGCGGCGCCGAGATTTAAGAGAGGAGGAACGATTCGAAATGGCTAATACCCCTAACCTGAAGAAGCTGTACCAGGACGAGGTCGCTCCTGCTCTGATGCAGAAGTTCGGCTATAAGTCCGTGATGCAGATCCCCCGCCTGGAGAAGATCGTGGTCAACGTTGGCTGCAGCGAGGCCCGTGAGAACGCCAAGGTGCTGGATGCCGTGGTCAATGACCTGACCACCATCACCGGCCAGAAGGCCGTTATCACCAAGGCCAAGAAGTCTGTGGCCAACTTCAAGCTCCGTGAAGGTATGCCCATTGGAGCGAAAGTTACCCTGCGGGGCAACAAGATGTGGGAGTTCCTGGACCGCCTGTTCAATGTGGCCCTGCCCCGTGTCCGTGACTTCCGCGGCATCTCCGCCGACGCCTTCGACGGCCGCGGCAACTACGCCCTGGGCGTGAAGGAGCAGCTGATCTTCCCCGAGATCGAGTACGACAAGATCGACAAGATCCGCGGCATGGACATCGTGGTGTGTACCACCGCTAAGACCGATGAGGAGGCCCGTGAGCTGCTGAAGCTGGTGGGCGCTCCCTTTGCCGGCCGCTAAGGAGGAGGAAGAGTTATGGCTAAGAAATCTATGATCCTGAAGCAGCAGCGTGCGCCCAAGTTCTCTAGTCGGCAGTACAACCGCTGCAAGCTGTGCGGTCGTCCCCACGCCTATCTCCGGGACTACGGCATCTGCCGTATCTGCTTCCGTGAGCTGGCCTATAAGGGCGAAATCCCCGGCGTGAAGAAGGCATCCTGGTAATCTTTCTGTTATGCTTTGGTTGGGGCGGCCTGCCGTACAATAAGTGCGGCGGCGGCCCCCATCACCGAACAAAATCGTTTCCAGGAAGAAGGCGCCTTTTTTCAAGGCGCTCCGCCCTCCCTCTTAGGAGAAGCGCGACAAAATCTGCGGTTTTTACAGTCCGGAACGTGGGAAATTTCCCCGTTCCGGCGTAAATCTCTCCACCTGCCCGTGTGTGCGAGGCAAAAAAACCTTGCTATATCAGGCTGTATGGAGTATAATAAATTGTTGTCGCCCCTTGGAAATGACACAATAAACTCCCAACGTAGTCGGGAGTGCGCACCCGGAACCGCCAGTCAGAAAAAGATTGGCGGCTGCGGGGATTTGTCCTGTCCCCTATCAAAGACCGGAGACCGGCGCCGAAAGCGCTCCGTCCGGAAGTGGGACAGGGTATCCAGGTCGATCCCACCTCAGGTGGTATTGATAACTGCGCCTGCCCCAACCAGGCGCAAAGACGGTCAACAGGTCGGGAACCACCTAATTCTCGATACCTTGCCGTCTGTACCGGGAAGTGCTGCGTCGCTTTGGAAAGCGCGGTGAGACCAAAGAGAGGGACACAAATCAGAAGGGTCCGCTCAGACGATTGTGTTCTGATATGGAGGAAAGCTGTGTGCTCCCAGGGTAACAATGCACGACAAGGTAAACTTATATAGGAGGTAAACTTCATGCACATCACCGATCCCATTGCGGATATGCTGACCCGCATCCGCAACGCGAACAACGCCAAGCATGACACCGTGGACGTCCCCGCGTCCAACATGAAGAAGGCCATCGCGCAGATCCTGCTGGATGAGGGCTATATCAAGAACTTCCAGCTGATCGACGACGGCACTCAGGGCGTAATCCGCGTCACTCTGAAGTACAATGCCGGCAAGGAAAAGGTCATCTCCGGTCTGCGCCGGGTGTCCAAGCCCGGTCTGCGCGTCTATGCCGGCGCCGATGAGCTGCCCCGTGTTCTGCACGGCCTGGGCATCGCCATCGTATCCACGTCCAAGGGCGTCATGACCGATAAGGCCGCTCGTGCGGCCCATGTCGGCGGCGAAGTCCTGGCATTCGTCTGGTAAGGAGGGTCATAGGAATGTCTAGAATTGGTAGAGCTCCTATCGCCATTCCCGCCGGAGTGGAGATCAAGGTAGAGGACAACAACGTTGTCACTGTCAAGGGTCCCAAGGGCACCCTGACCCAGCAGTTTAACCCCAACATGGCTATCGCCATGGAAGAGGGCGCACTGCACGTCACCCGTCCCAATGACGCCAAGGAAAACCGTGCCCTGCACGGCCTGACCCGCACCCTCATCCACAACATGGTGGTGGGCGTCACCGAGGGCTACAAGAAGGAGCTGGACGTCAATGGCGTCGGCTATCGTGTGGCCAAGGAGGGCAACAAGCTGGTCATGAACCTGGGCTACTCCCACCAGGTGGTCGTGGAGGAGATCCCCGGCATTGAGATCGAGGTCCCCGGCCCCAACAAGATCATTATCCACGGCTGCGACAAGCAGCAGGTGGGCCAGTTTGCCGCCGAAGTGAGAGAGAAGCGTCCCCCTGAGCCTTACAAGGGCAAGGGCATCAAGTATACAGACGAGGTCATCCGCCGCAAGGCTGGTAAGACCGGCGCCAAGAAGTAAGAAGGAGGTGTGCCACTATGATCAACAGACCCGATACTCGTTCTCAGCGTATCAAGCGCCACAAGCGCGTGCGTGCTAAAATCTCCGGCACGCCCGAGCGTCCCCGGCTGAACGTATTTCGCAGCGAAACCAATATTTACGCCCAGATTATTGACGATGTGAGCGGAAAGACCCTGGTTTCTGCGTCTTCCCTGGAGAAGGACTTTGCCTGCGAGGGCACCAAGACCGACGCCGCCAAGCAGGTGGGCGTCACTGTGGCTGAACGTGCCAAGGCCAAGGGCATCGAGAACGTGGTCTTTGACCGCGGCGGCTATGTCTATCACGGCCGCGTGAAGGCTCTGGCCGAGGGCGCCCGTGAGGGCGGCTTGCAGTTCTAAGGGAGGAGGAAACGATAAATGGCTAGATTTGAGAGAGAACCCAGCGAGTTCGTGGAGAAGCTCGTTTCCCTGAACCGCGTGTCCAAGACCGTCAAGGGCGGTCGTGTCATGAAGTTCGCCGCCCTGATGGTGGTGGGCGATGAGAAGGGCCGCGTAGGCTTCGGCACCGGTAAGGCCGCCGAGGTCCCTGAGGCCATCCGCAAGGGCATCGAGGATGCCAAGAAGCACATGGTCAACGTGTCCCTGTCCGGCACTACTATCCCCCACGAGGTGATTGGTGAGTTCGGCGCCGGCCGCGTGCTGATGAAGCCCGCTGCCCCCGGTACCGGCGTTATCGCCGGCGGCCCGGTCCGTGCCGTTATGGAGGCTGTCGGAATTAAGGATATCCGTACTAAGTGCCTGCGCTCCAACAACCCGCAGAATGTGGTCTCCGCGACCTTCGAGGGCCTCAAGTCCCTGAAGAGCCCCGAGGAAGTGGCCCGTATCCGCGGCAAGAGCGTGGAAGAGATCGTGGGTTAAGGAGGGCGTTCACCATGGCTAATCTGAACATCAAGCTGGTCAAGAGCCTGAACGGCCGCATCGCCAAGCATCAGGCGACCGCCGAGGCCCTGGGCCTCCGTAAGATCGGCGATACCACCGTGCAGCCCGACAACGCGGCTACCCGCGGCAAGATCGCCCACATCGGGTACCTGCTCCAGGTCACCGAGGAAAACTAAAAGGAGGCGCGACACATGAATCTGCATGAACTTTCCCCCGCCGCCGGCTCCAACACCAAGGCCTACCGCAAGGGCCGGGGCGCCGGCTCCGGCAATGGTAAGACCGGCGGCCGCGGCCAGAAGGGCCAGTGGGCCCGCTCCGGCGGCGGCGTCCGCGTGGGATTTGAGGGTGGCCAGATGCCTCTGAGCCGCCGTATCCCCAAGCGCGGTTTTAACAACATCTTTGCGAAACCCCTGGAGGCCATCAATGTCTCTGCCCTCGATAAGTTTGAGGACGGAGCTGTGGTCGATGCCAAGGCTCTGCTGGAGAAGGGTATCCTCTCCAAGTGCGAGTACGGCGTCAAGATCCTGGGCAACGGCCAGATTTCTAAGAAGCTGACCGTCCAGGCTTCCGCCTTCTCCGCCTCCGCTAAGGAAAAGATCGAAGCTGCGGGTGGTAAGGCGGAGGTGATCTGACATGATCCAGACGATCCGTAACGCATGGTCCGTCCCTGAGCTGCGGAAGAAGATCCTGTTCACCATCTTTGCCCTGCTTATCTTCCGTCTGGGTTCGGCTATCCCTGTTCCCTATATCAATTCCGAGCAGCTGGGATTCTATCTGGAGGCTCAGAGCGGTACGATTCTGGGCCTGATGAACGCCATGAGCGGCTCCGCCTTCTCTATGGCGACGGTCTTTGCCCTGTCCATCCAGCCCTATATCAACAGCTCCATTATCATCCAGCTGCTGACGGTGGCCATTCCTGCTTTGGAGCGGTTGGCTAAGGAGGGCGGCGAGGAGGGCCGGAAGAAGATCGCCTCTATCACCCGTTATACCACCGTGGCCATCGCACTGCTACAAGGTTTTGGTTATTACTCCCTGATCAACAGCTATGGTCTGGTCCAGGGCGGCAGCCTGAACGCTTTCTGGGTTGGAGCGGTCATCGTCCTCTCCTTTACCGCCGGCTCCGCCTTCCTGATGTGGCTGGGTGAGCAGATCACTGAGTTCGGCATTGGAAATGGTATCTCCATCATCCTGTTCGCCGGCATCGTGTCCCGCTTCCCCACCATGGTGACTGACAGCATAAAGGGTGTAACCATCTGGAACAGCGTCCAGGACGGCACTATGACCATGGATACGCTGACCGCGGCCGGCATGACCACTCAGCAGGCTGAGGCCCAGCTGAAACTGGCCCTGGCTCCTTGGATGATCCCGGTCATCGTTATCGGCCTGCTGGCTCTGGTGGTGTTCATCGTGTTCATCTCCAACGCCGAGCGCCGCCTGCCTGTCCAGTATGCCAAGCGGGTAGTTGGCCGGAAGATGTATGGCGGCCAGTCCACCCATATCCCCATGAAGGTGAATATGTCCGGCGTCATGCCTATCATCTTTGCCCAGTCCATCGCCTCCCTGCCCGCCACCATCGGCGCCTTTACCGGGGCTACCGTGGAGAGCGCTGGCTTTGGCGGAGCCATGATGCGGCTGTTCGACACCAGCAAACCCTTCTACTCCGTGCTGTATTTCTTCCTGATCGTTGGCTTCAGCTACTTCTACGCCAGCATGACCTTCAACCCCATTGAGGTGTCCAATAACCTGAAGAAGAACGGAGGCTTCATCCCCGGCATCCGGCCCGGTAAGCCAACTGCCGACTTCATCACCCGGGTGTTGTCCAAGATCACTATGTTTGGCGCTCTGTATCTGTCTGTCATTGCCATCGCCCCCATTATCACTGGAAATATCGTGGGCTATAGTTCTCTGGCGATCGGCGGCACCTCAGTCATCATCGTGGTGGGCGTGGCCCTGGAGACCGTCAAGCAGCTGGAAGCCCAGATGCTGATGCGGCATTACAAGGGTTTCCTTGAATAAGCGGGAGGTTGGAGATATGGGAATGAAGCTGATCCTGCTGGGCGCTCCGGGCGCCGGCAAAGGAACTCAGGCTGAGATCCTCAGCGCCAAGCTGGGAATCCCGACCATCTCCACCGGCAATATTCTGCGTGCCGCCATCAAGGAAGGCACATCCATCGGCTTAGAGGCCAAGTCCTATATGGATGCGGGCAAGCTGGTCCCCGATTCCGTTATCATCGGCATCGTTGCCCAGCGGTTGGAGCAGCCTGACTGCTCCGGGGGCTTCATCCTGGACGGAGTGCCCCGCACCATTGGCCAGGCCCAGGCTTTGGCCCAGGCAGGTGTGACCTTTGACCATGTGGTGTCCATCGAGATCTCCGATGGGGAGATCGAAGAACGCATGACCGGCCGCCGGGTCTGCCAGAACTGCGGCGCGCCCTACCATGTGAAGGCCAAGCCCCCTAAAGTGGAAGGTGTGTGCGACACCTGTGGCGGACCCCTGGTACAGCGGGAGGACGACAAGCCGGAGACTGTGCGCCACCGGCTGGAGGTCTACCACGCTGAGACCGAGCCCCTGAAGGGCTACTATGAGGAGAAGGGTATCCTGACCCCCGTAGATAATCAGTCTACCATTGAGGATACCACCAAAGCGATCATGGAGGCCCTGAGTATCTGATGGGTTTGGAAATGATTTCACTAAAATCTCCCCGAGAGATCGAGGCCATGCGCCGGGCTGGGCGCCTTACCGCCCAGGCCCGGGCTCTGGCTGGCTCTATGATCAGACCCGGAGTCACGACCCATGAGATCGATACAGCGGTCCGCCGCTTTATCGAGAGCCATGGGGCCAAGCCCTCCTTCCTGGGATACGGCGGTTTTCCCGGCTCCGCTTGTATCTCGGTGAACGAGGAGGTTATCCACGGCATCCCTGGGCCCCGAAAGCTGAAGGAGGGCGACATCGTCAGCGTAGATGTGGGCGCCTTTATCGGCGGCTTCCATGGTGACTGCGCCGCCACCTACCCATGCGGGCAGGTGAGCGACGAGGCCAAGCGCCTGATTCAGGTCACCCAGCAGAGCTTCTGGGAGGGCATGAAATTTGCCCGCCAGGGTTGCCGGGTCTCTGACATCGGCCACGCGGTCCAGGTGTATGTAGAGGCCAACGGCTTTTCCGTCGTCCGGGATTTTGTGGGACATGGCGTGGGCGCCAGACTCCATGAGCCCCCGGAGGTACGCAACTTCGGACCTGCCGGCCACGGTCCCCGGCTTCAGCCTGGCATGACCCTGGCGGTAGAGCCTATGGTATGCGCCGGAGACTGGCGGGTGAAGGTGCTGTCAGACAAATGGACCACCGTCTCTCTGGATGGGTCCCTGACAGCCCACTATGAGAACAGTATCCTGATCACAGAAGAGGGCCCTGAGATCCTGACCGTCACAGAGGATGGAGCCTATGTATGATTATACGGGCTGGATCGTAGAGGCCGCCGCTGGCCGGGACAAGGGCGGAGTGTTCTGTGTGGTGGGAGTGGACCAGGAGCGGTCCATGTTGCTGCTGGCCGATGGAAAGCGCCGTAAGGTCGCCAATCCCAAGGTCAAAAAGCTGGGCCATGTGCTCCCTCTCACTGATATGGAGCATCCATTTGACCACCCGACCATCCAAGGGCTGAAACGCGGGACACCGCTGTCCGACAGAGCATTGAGAAGGGCGCTGGCCGCCTTCAAGGAGGGAAACACGCTTGGCGAAAGATGATATGATCGAGCTGGAGGGAGTCGTTACCGAATCCCTGCCCAATACCACCTTCCATGTGGATATTGGAAACGGACACATCATCCTGGCACATATTTCGGGCAAGCTGCGTATGAATTTCATCCGTATCCTGCCCGGCGATAAGGTGACGGTCCAGATGTCGCCTTACGACCTCACCCGAGGCCGTATTACCTGGAGATCTAAGTAACTATCAACGACCGAATCGTCCGGCTTTCTCCGGAAGCCTTGCCTTCCGGGGTCCGCCCAGACTCCCGTCCCCCCGCGGGGACAAGCGGCCGCAAGGCCGCTCCCAAATGCGAGCCCAGCGAAGCGGGTCGCATTTGGAGAGGAGAAACAGCGGAGTAACTGAGCCCTCACACACGTGTGGGGGCGAAGGATACGGAGCTTGTTTCGACGAGGAGGGGCCATCAAGGCATTCATAGGAGGTTTTAACAATGAAAGTCAGACCGTCCGTGAAGCCCATGTGCGAGAAGTGCAAAGTCATTAAGCGCAAGGGCAAAGTCATGGTTATTTGCGAAAACCCCAAGCATAAGCAAAGACAAGGTTAATTGGAGGTGCTGTAAAAAATGGCTCGTATTGCCGGTATTGACCTGCCGAGAGAGAAAAGAATCGAGATCGGCCTCACTTATATCTACGGCATTGGGCGCACCAGCGCCAACAAGATCCTGGCCCAGGCCGGGATTAACCCCGATACCCGTGTGAAGGACCTCACCGAGGAGGATGAGGCCAAGCTGCGCGAGGTTATCGGTCATGAGTATACGGTCGAGGGCGACCTGCGCCGCAACGTGGCGATGGACATTAAGCGGCTGACTGAAATCGGCTGCTACCGGGGCATCCGCCACCGCAAGGGGCTGCCTGTCCGCGGCCAGCGTTCCAAGACCAACGCCCGTACCCGTAAGGGTCCCAAGCGTACCGTAGCCAATAAGAAGAAGTAAGGGAGGGATATACAATGGCTGCTAATACCAAGGGTAAGAAAGTGGTGCGTAAGCGCCGCGAACGCAAGATCGTGGAGAAGGGCCAGGTGCATATCCGCTCCTCCTTCAACAATACCATGGTCACCGTCACTGACGCGCAGGGCAACGCCCTGTCCTGGGCCTCCTCCGGCGGTCTGGGTTTCCGTGGATCCCGTAAGTCCACCCCCTTCGCCGCTCAGACTGCCGCCGAAACGGCTGCAAAGGCTGCGATGGAATACGGCCTGAAATCCGTCGAGGTCTTCGTGAAGGGCCCCGGCGCCGGCCGTGAGGCCGCTATCCGCGCGCTGCAGGCCGTGGGCCTGGAGGTCACCATGATCAAGGATGTGACCCCGGTTCCCCATAACGGCTGCCGCCCGCCCAAGCGCCGCCGCGTCTGATCAGAGAAGGAGGTTATGACACATGGCTAGAAATATGCAGCCCATCGCTAAACGGTGCAAGGCTCTGAACCTGTCCCCTGCCGCTATGGGCTATGCCAAAAAGACTACCAATCGCAATCCCGGCGGGAATATGCGGAAGAAGAAGTCCGAGTATGCCCTGCAGCTGACCGAGAAGCAGAAGGTCAAGTTTGTCTATGGCATTATGGAAAAACAGTTCCATATGTACTATGAGAAGGCCTCTCGTATGCAGGGTAAGACCGGTGAGAACCTGCTGACCCTCATTGAGCGCCGTCTGGACAACGTGGTGTACCGTCTTGGCTTTGCTAAGACCCGCCGCGAGGCCCGCCAGCTGACTACCCATGGCCACTTCACTGTCAACGGCCAGCGGGTGGACATCCCCTCCTACCTGGTGAAGGTGGGCGACGTGATCGAGGTTCGGGAGAAGAGCCGCTCCTCCGTCAAGTTTAAGGGCCTGCTGGGTGAGGATGCCCCTATGGTCACTCTGCCCAAGTGGCTGACCCGTGACAAGAATACCCTCCAGGGTACTGTCGCTGCCATGCCCGCCCGGGACGACATCGACTTCCCCGTGGAAGAACACCTCATCGTCGAGCTGTATTCTAAGTAATCTATTTTTGCGGGTCTCTCCAGACGAGCTGGAGAGACCTGGCAAAAGACCAGACTTAGACAACCCTCAGATATTGGTGAGCTGAATCAGGCGGTGGCAAGTACACCGCCGAGAAAAGGAGGGTATCCTAGCATATGGTAGAAATCGAAAAGCCCCGCATCGAATGTGTGGAGAATCCCGGCGACGCCTCCTACGGCAAGTACGTTGTGGAACCCCTTGAGCGGGGTTATGGCACCACCTTGGGCAACTCCCTGCGTCGGATCCTGCTGTCCTCTCTGCCTGGTACCGCGGTGACCTCCATCAAGATCGCCGGTGTCCAGCACGAGTTTACCACTATCCCCGGCATCAAGGAGGACGTGACCGAGATCGTCCTGAACGTGAAGGGGATCATCGCCAAGCTGTACTGCGAGGGAGTGAAAACCGTCCACATCGAGGCCGCCGGGGAGTGCAAGGTCACCGCCGGTGACATCAAAGCGGACGCTGATGTGGAGATCCTGAATCCTGATCTCCATATCGCAACCCTGGGACCTGACGCCACCCTGTCGATGGAACTGACCCTGGCCCACGGCCGTGGCTATGTTTCCGCCGACAAGAACAAGCCGGCCCAGTCCATTATCGGGACCATCCCCGTAGACTCCATCTATACCCCCGTCCGTAAGGTCAATTACACCGTGGAGAACACCCGTGTGGGCGATGCCACGGACTATGACAAGCTGACGCTGGAGGTGTGGACCAACGGCACCATCGATGCTCGGGACGCTGTTTCCCTGGGGGCGCGCATCCTGTGCGACCACTTCACGCTGTTCACCGACCTGTCCGAGACCATGGGTAACAAGTCTACGGTGGTGGAGAAGGCGGAGACCCAGCGGGATAAGGTGATGGAGATGACCATCGATGACATGGATCTGTCTGTCCGCTCCTATAACTGCTTGAAGCGGGCCAACATCAATACGGTGGAGGACCTGATCTCCAAGACAGAGGAAGAGATGATGAAGGTTCGGAACCTGGGCCGTAAGTCCCTGGAAGAGGTTATTAACAAGCTGGCGATGATGGGCCTGTCCTTGGCCAGCGAGGAAAATAACTAAGAAGCGCCGAATCCTCAGACAAAAGAAGGAGTATCGTACTTCGCGATACTTCAAAGGACAGCCCGGAAGTAAGTAACGTTCCTGTCCGGGTGCGGGGTTCCTGTCCCCTCAGCGGGGTGTCCCGGCCCTAGTGGCCGAATGAACGAATTTATGGAGATCTCGCCACGCGAGGTCGGAGGAGTGTTTCTCATGTCTCAGAAGAACCGCAAGCTGGGCCGCACCAGCGATCAGCGCCGCGCTATGCTGCGCGCCATGGTCACCTACCTGCTGGAGAACGGCCAGATCAAGACCACTGTCACCCGTGCCAAGGAAGTGGCTCCCGTGGCCGAGAAGATGATCACCCTGGCCAAGGACAACACCCTGGCCTCCTACCGCCAGGCCCTGTCCTACATCACGAAGGAGGATGTGGCCAACAAGCTGTTTAAGGAGATCGGCCCCAAGTATGCCGAGCGTAACGGTGGTTACACCCGCGTCGTCCGCATCGGCCCCCGCCGCGGCGACGCCGCCGAGATGGCGATTATCCAGCTGGTGTGATAGACATTTGCAAGCCCCCTGGCATATGCCAGGGGGCTTTTGCGTCGACGGCGGCGGAAAACCAGGCGGGCGCATCCGGCGGGGAAAAGCAGCCAGCCCCCTTTTTTTGACCCGCGCTATCTGCTATAATAGAAAAAAACGTGCCAAAGGAGCGCCTTCCTATGAAAATCATTGATGCCCACCTCCATCTCTTTCCACCCGATGAGCGAACTAACGCCATGGCCCAGGGAGTGGGACATATCAACTCGGTGGACCACCTGCGGGATGTCTATGGGGAACTGGAGATGGTACATGGAGTGGTCATGGGCAACCGGAGCTTGGACCCGGTCTACCATGCCTATCCGGCTGATCTGTTCCACTACTGTATCGGGCTGGACAGCTCCCTGCTGGAGGGTGGAAAGCGGCTCATCCCGGATCTGGCTGACCGTGTGGAGGAGAACTTGAAGCGGGATAACTGCTGCGGGGTGAAGCTCTATCCGGGCTATAATAAGGTCTGGCTCACCGACCCTGTCTATGAGCCTGTCTACGCCCTGGCGGCCCGCTATGACAAGCCTGTGGCCGTCCATATGGGGCTGACCTCGTTTTCCCGGGCCCATCTGAAATACTGCCACCCCCTCGCCCTGGATGAAGCCGCCGCCGACCATCCAAAGACCCGGTTTGTCATGTGCCACTTTGGGAACCCTTTTTTAGAGGCGGCCGCAGCGGTGGTGGAGAAGAACCGGAACGTATCCGCGGACCTGTCCGGTCTGTTGGAGGGGCGGGTGAATCTGACGCACTATTTTCAGGAGCAGGCAGGCTATGTATCCCTTCTCCGGACCTGGCTTACCGCTATCCTCCAGTGGGATGATATTATGTATGGTACGGATTGGCCTATCGTCAATTTGGAGGAGTATATTCGCTTCATTCAGGGGATTGTACCAGAGGAGCATTGGGAAAAGGTGTTTTTCCATAACGCAAACCGGATCTATGGACTTGGTCTGTGACCAGGTATAAGAGAGGGCGGAACCCCCTGGAAGGGGGCCCGCCCTCTTTTGAAGATAATAATCCTGTAATTTCCAAAAAATGTATGAAACCGTCCCACTCCGGGGCGGTTTTTTGTGTTAGATAGAAGGGGTCACGCTGCGGCTCCGGCCCGACTGACCGGCAGAGGGGCGCATGCAGGGCATCACAACTAGGCGTGCCGTATTTTACAGGCCCCTTCAGACAATCCTGTCAAAGTGTATAAAAAAGGCGTACCCCGCAAAAGCCACACCCTTAACCTTACTCATTAAAGGAGGAACCATCATGTCAACCAACAAGACCCAACACTACCAGCTTAACCAATGGGAGGCGGAGGATAAGGTGCTCCGCACAGAGTTCAATGAGGACAATCAGAAGATAGACCAGGCGCTCCAGGAAAAGGCGGACCAGGAGGCGCTGACCGCCCTTCAAAGCCTAGTGTCTCAAAAGGCGGACAGTACCGACCTGGAGGAGATGCGGAGCAATTTAGTACAGATCGCGGCGGGGGCTTATACGGGGGACGGAGCGGCCAGCCGGCTGATCTCCCTTCCATTCTCACCTAAGGCGGTCTATCTGTGTGACAAGCAGGGCAGGACCTACGCCAGCGGCGCCAATCTGGCTGCTTACTATTACGGAGGACTGGCGGTAACTGGGAATCCGGCAACCGCTGGAGAGACCGCTTTGGTCACCTTGGAGGCGGGGGGCTTCCGGGTGGTACACAAAAGTTCGAACGGCGATTACTATGCCTCGAATGAAAAAAATACTGTATTTCACTATTTGGCCTTGGGATAAGAGGAAAAGCACCCCCGGAAATACCGGGGGTGCTTTCAGTTTAGGTGTCCAATCGCTCTAGAGTTCTAAAGAATAGAATTCTTAGGCCTCAGGAACGGTCATGGAGCCGGTGAAGAACTCGATATCACCGATGGTCTTGTTGCTCAGAGTCAGGGTGACACGGATCTTATCGCCGGAGGACAGCAGGTCGCTGCTGAAGTTGATGCCGTTGGAGTCAGCGACAACAGACTTCTCAGCGGTGAAGACCTCTTCCACAGTCTCCAGCTCATCCCAGCCCTTGTTGTAGAGCTCGATCTTGGCGGACAGGGTGACATCGCCCAGATTCTCGTAGTTCTCGCCGCCCTTCTGGACCTTGACATTCTTCAGAGTGAACTCGCCATTCTTATCAACGGTGAGCTCAATCTTCTTGCTAGCGAGAGAAACGACCTCGTAATCGCCGTTGTTGTTGTCGTCCTTATCAATCACGGTGTCCTCGTCGGGCACGATGACCAGAACGACCTCGGCCATAGGAGTATCGTCGCCGTCATCCTCAACGGTGACCACGAACACGCCGGTCAGGCCTTCCGCGTCGGTCTCGATGTCGCTGACACCGCCCACATAGACGGAGTCCACGTCGGTGTTGTCCTTCTTCAGCTCCACGACCACGAAGGTGGTGTCGTTGTTATAGCTGAAGTCAGACTGGCTGCCAGCGGTCAGGTTGCCCTTGCCGCTATTCAGGGACAGGATGTCCTTCTTGGCGTAGGTGGCATAGGACTCAAAGGCCTCCAGAGCGCCGCTCTCGTAGTCGCCCTTCTTGTCGGCAGTGGCGTCCACGACCAGCTTTACCTCGGTGGCGTGATCGTCGTTGTCACGCTTGGTGACCTGGTACAGGCCCTTGGTGACAATGTCGTCCTTAGCGGAGCTGCTGGAAACAATGAAGCCGCCCTCGACCTTCTCGCCGTTGATGTAGGCGCTGTTGTACTGGTACAGCTTGTCGCCGTTGTCGTTGACGACCTCAGGATCGGTGCCGCTGATGAAGACGAAGTCGTCGTCCTCGGCGGAGGAGCCGCTGGAGCTGGACATGAACAGGATGGTGATCACGCCGTCATCCTTCACAGCGGCACCCACGATGTCCTCCTGGCTGGAGACGTTCTTATAGCCAGTCCACACCTTGTCGTCGTCGGTGTTGATGAACACGGTGTCGCTGTCAGCGGTGCCGATACGGTCGCTGCCACGATACACGGAGGCGTTGTCGCGCTCCACCTTGCCCTTACCATTGGAGGCATCAAACAGGATCTGCTCGAAGTTAGCATAAGAGGCGGATTCCAGGTCGTACTCGCTGCCGCTCTGGTTCCACTTGTAGATGTGGCCGACAGTGGGGACGCGCTTGCTGGAATCGCTGGTGAAGTAGGCGTCGACACCGTCAATTTCGTCGATGTCGATCTTCTCCTCAGTGCCGTCAGCGAAGACGACCTTGGCGGACACGTCGCCATAGGCGGAGTCAACGCCAGTGACGAACAGGTAGTCGTCCACGGAGTCCTCAGCGCCCTCGATGGCCACGGCGTTGCCGTAGGTATCCAGGTACAGAACGACCTCGTTGTCGATGTCAGGGTTGGTGAAGTTGTCACCGTCGTCCAGGTTGACCAGGCCCTTAGCGGAATTGATCACGGTGGTGCAGTAAGCGCGGTTGTAGTTGTAGGTGGTGCCGTCCAGCTTCACATAGTCGTTGTCCTTGACGGAGCTGACGGTGCCCTCAACGATCTCGGCCTTGGCCATGGACTGAATCTCAGTTCCGCCGATGGTCAGGACCACGATGTCCTCCTTGGAGAACTTCTGATCGGTGTCAAACTCGTTCTCGGCCTTGGAGGGCTTATCGCTCTTGTAGGAAATGGTCACGGTGTAGTCGTCGCCATTGTCCTCCACCTTGGTGACCTCAGCCACGAAGGTGTCGATGATGGTCACAACGACATCTTCCTCAGTGGAGTCCACATACAGCTCGGTCAGCACGCCGTTGCCAGTCTCCTGCCAACGCTCGCTGCTGGTCTTGCCATAGTCCAGAACGTCCTTGCCGTTTACGCGGTCCATGTCCTCAACGATCTCGCCGTTGCGGTACACAGTCCACTTGTAGTTGTCATAGGCGGCGGAACCAGCGGCAGTGTACAGGTCCTTCTCGCTGACCTTGCCAGTCCAGGTCTGGTCGGCAGAGTCGGAGTAGGTGCCGATGGTAGAGCTCTTGTAGCTCCAGGTGGTGGCGGGGCGGCCGAAATCGTCGGTCTCGTCCTTGCACTCCAGGTCGCCGTCATACAGGTCCTCGCCCAGCTCCTTGGTGTAGCCGGAAACGTTGGACATGCTCAGGCCGGTGCGGTCGTCAATGGCCTTGTACATCTTGTCATTGCTGACCAGCTGATAGTACTTGACGCTGCCGCCGCTGACGGACACGCCGTTGCCATTGACATTGATGGTGTCGTTGTCAGCCTCAACCTGATAGGACTTCAGGGTGTTCAGAGCCAGCTGGGCAACATCGTTGCGGGTCATGGGGGCCACAGCGGTGGCGTTCACGTCCTTGTACAGGTCGATCTTGTTGGCCTCGCGGATGGTGGCCATCTGCCAGTCCTCGCCGAAATCGGACTGATACTGGAAGTAGCCCAGGGCCTTCATCATCATCAGAGCGGCCTGGGCGGCGGTGACGGAGTCGCTGCCGCCAAAGGTCTTGGCGTCGTAGCCGGAAATGATGCCGTGGGTGTAGCAGGCGGCCACATAGGGTTCAGCCCAGGAAGGCACGTCGGTAAAGGGAGCGGTGCCAGCGTAGTTGGACACCTTGTAGTCCAGCATGTTGGACATGATGACGGCCATCTCGTTGCGGGTGACGTTGGCGTCGGGGTTGAACTTGCCGTTCTCGTCGCCGGTCATGACACCGACTTTCTGGAGAACTTCGATGGCTTCCACGTTGTTTTCGGAAGACACATCGACGTAGCTCGCGCCGGAACCGACTACCATCAGGCCCATGACCATGACGGAAGCCAGAGCCAGGCTAAGAGCCCGCTTCAGGTTTCTCATTCGGGATTCCTCCTTAAATTTTTTCGGGGTGATTTCTTGAAAATCCCCCGCATTTTTGAGGTTTTGAGGACTTTTAGGGACACTTAGCCCTGTATAACTCCCCTCACATCCCGAGGATTTGTCCTAGTAGCCAATGTTTCTTGGGAAACCTGCGCATATGTGGCCCGATATGTTACGAAAAAGCTAACTGGTGAGGTAGCTAGTTTCTACAAAGAACACAACATTGAGCCACCTTTTAGTTTAATGTCACGAAAACCCGGTATTGGTAGAGGCTACTATGACAGCAATTTAGACAGTTTGTATGACTACGATTATATAAACGTGTCTACCAGACAAGGAGGTGTAAAGTTTAGGCCGCCCCGTTATTTTAACCGTCTGTTAGAGACAGACAATCCCGAATTATCAGAGAAGCTCCGTGAAGCCCGTAAGAACCTAGCGAAAGAGATATCCCGTTGTAAGCTCTCCCAGACCGACAAGCGTTATATGAACATGTTGGATACTGAGGAGGAAGTAAAACAAGAGGCTGTAAAGACATTAAGGAGGTCTAAGTTGTGAGTAAACATGATGAAATATTTAATGCTATTTTGGTTCTTTGGCGTGAGGAGTTAATAACTTCGAGTGAATGTGTTTCCCTTATTTTGAAAAATCGTAAGAGAAAGGATGAGTTTGAAAATGCGTAAACGTCAACCCCGAGCGAAAGACAAGCGTTACTTTCGTAGAACCGCATCCCAAGCCAAAGCTATCAACATTGACCCCAAAATCTATCGAGGAGGAATTAGACTATGATGTTCAACATTTATGCCGTCCGTGACGTGAAGGTAGGATTTCAGTCCATTACCATCCAGCCCAATGACCCCGTAGCCGCTCGTTCCTTTGAGAGCACTGTTATCAATTCCGATTCCGTTCTGTTCACCCATGCCGAGGACTTCTCTTTGTACCGTCTAGGCACTTGGGATAGTGATACCGGCCATATCATCCCGGAGGAACTTCCCGTCCTGATTCTGGAAGCTAAGACCTGTCTGCTAGGAGGTAAGAAGCATGTTTAGCTATTCCGTCTGCATGGCCAGTCTTGGCCGTATCCATACCTTTGGCCCTTATCGTACAATGCGTAAGGCCCATGAAGTATTTGATATTGTCACTAAGATTGCTCCGTCTGATGCCACTGTCAATATTATCTGCGAGGAGGATAAAAATGCCTAAGTTTGCTAATCAGTTTGAGCCACACGCCCGGATTCACGCTAATCCGGGCACTCCTGAAAAAGTCCTCTATGGTCCTGTGTTCGATGAGAATGGTACTCTAGATCTAGAGCCTAAAGGCAAGGAGAATCTGTATGACTATATCCAGTCCCACAAGGATTC